>NZ_AKVZ01000031.1 GCF_000273745.1 Rickettsia australis str. Phillips | reverse complement strand
GTTAATAGGTTGATATTTATGCTTAAGGAAATAATCAATGATATAGTAAACGATAATACAAAACCTTGGTACGAGTAAGCTTGCAGTAGTAGGAGCATGTGCTGTATGGGAACATTAGCTGCAATTAAGGTAGGAGAAGCCTGTTATAATTATTATATGGAAACAAATACCCAAGAAGAATAGATTAATTGGAGCAGTAGAATATAATACTGAAATGTAATAACAAAATACTTTTAATGAATTTAGAGTATAAACCACTCTAAATTCATATTTATTTAAAATCAAATCTTATCGCTATGCAAACCGTTTTTTAGTCTAATTTTGACTTGTTTTAAAGAACGAGGAGTTGCATCCGTAACTTCAATTTCAATATTTTCTGAAATATCTATTCTAGTACCGATAACCGGAACACTACTGACTCTAGTCAATACAAGCCCTCCTATTGTATCAAACTCATCATCATCATTTTTTAGCTTTTCTCCTATTATTTCTTCAAGCACTTCTACTTCAACACGTGCATTTGAAATAATTGTTGAGTTATTAATAACCTTGACATTATCGCTATCTAATTGCTGATCATGCTCATCGTCAATTCGTCCTACTATTTCTTCTATAAGATCTTCAATAGTAACTAAACCGTCAGTACCGCCATACTCATCAATAACTATTGCAATATGTGTTCTCTCACGACGCATTTTTGCTAACAAATCTAATAATTTCATAGAAGGAGCTGCAATTATATGCTTACGTATAAGTTTTTTTAAACGACCATTTTGCTTTGTAGCCAATGCTTTAAACAAATCCTTGATATGAATGAACCCTACTACATTGTCCAAAGTACCATCATATATAAGAGTTCGTGTATGTGGGACTCCTAACTTAATAGACTCACTTAATTCTTCTAGATTCGTAGTTAATTTTATTGCCGCAATATCAGAACGCGGTACCATTATATCTTCAATAGTTTTATCTTCTAGCTCCAATAAATTAGCTAAAATATTACGCTCGTCTAAAGTCATTTTTTGGCTATTAATTTTAAGGCGTTTGATGACACCAAAAAAATTATCAGGCGTTTTTGTTTTTCTAAAAAAATTTTTTATCGGAGAGAATAATTTTTGTACAGTAAAAATTAACTTATTATTTTGATTTTTTTTACTAGAATCTTCTTTTTTTGAAGATTTTAACATAAAGTTTTTTATTTAGTTAATAAGGGGAAGAAATACCAAAATATGATAATATTTCAATTTCTAGATTTTCCATAATATGTGCTTCTGTGTCATTTTGATGATCAAATCCAATTAAATGTAAAATACTATGTATTAAAAGATGAATAAAATGATTCTCAAAAGTTTTTTGCTGCTTGCACGATTCATTATATATTACCTCATAACAAAATGCTACATCACCTAAATGCATATAATCAGAATCGCCTAAAAATTCAAGTTTAGAATATAAATCTTGCCAATTTAATTCATTACTTGGAAAAGAAAGAACATTAGTAGTCTTTTCTATATTACGAAATTGTTTGTTTAAGGTCAATATTTCTGCAGTATTTGTTAGTAAAATTGATAATTCAAATTGTTTTTTTTACTAAAATTATCAAACCGCAATAAAATATTTTGCGTTATTTTTTGGATTAAACTCTTATTTATCTGCTTATGCTCACGCCATTTGTCGTAATTTTTTATGATTTCTACGTTTACCATTGTACCAAGTATTGAATGAATTATCGTTATAGACTTAGCTGTAATTTAATGGCATATTCCAAAAGCTGCATATCTTCATTAGAGATAACGTTAATTTTAGATTTTAACCTTAATTTGCTTACTGTCATTATTTGATCAGCCATAGCTTTACCTTTTTTACCACCTATCATTATATAAGCTTCACAAGGATAGCATTTATCAATATTACTAGTTAAAGGTATTATTTGCACACGATTTAATGAAGCATTTGAGTAATTGTTGCTAACGATTATTGCCGGTCTCACTTTAGTTACTTCACCGCCTAACGAGGGATTAAAATCTACCAACCATACTTCACCTCTTTTCATACAAATCACTTTTTATTAATCCTTCTACCCACTCATTGGCTTGTTCTTCAGCTTTTGTATCTTTAGCCATAGCTTTGTAAGCAACTCCCAGCTCCTCATTAATTACATAAGGTTTTACAAGTTGTTCAATAAATTTACTAATTTTACGTTCACCTATTATAGAATAAAGCCTATAATAAACCGCTTCATCTATAGTAATTGTTAATTTCTTTTGCATAAAACCATCCTCATACACGTATATAATACGTATAGTATCATATATATAAAAATTAATCAATATTAGGATTATTTACTTTAGAGGTATTGCCAGAAAGAGTTAATATTGTCATGAGTTAAACAACTAAAAGGAAGTAGCAATCTCAGGACTCTTTAGCTTTATGAGATTGCCACGTCGATGCTACTACGCTTCTTCTCGCAATGACGGTTCTAGTATCCATACAACAACATCCGTTAAGCCACTGTATGACGCTGTTGGTAATTCTTTTTTAATTTTTGAAAATCCTCATCGGCATGGTATGAAGAACGGGTTAGCGGGGTTGCCGAAACCATCAAGAATCCTTTGGTTTTTGCTATTCGCTCTAAATATTTAAACTCTTCAGGAGTAACATATTTTGCGATCTCGGCATGATTTTTAGTAGGTTGCAGATACTGCCCGATAGTGAGGAAATCAACCTTTGCTTCCCTTAAATCATCCATAACCTGTACTACTTCATTTATTTCTTCGCCAAGCCCTACCATCATACCGGATTTTGTAAAAATTTCAGGAGATAATTTTTTGATATTGTGAAGTAAGCTTAAAGAATTATAATATCTAGCTCCAGGTCTAATCGTTTTATATAAAGACGGTACTGTTTCGACATTATGATTAAAGACGTCAGGCTTTGAATTGGCTATTATTTCAGCTGCTCCTTCTTTTCTTAAAAAATCGGGTGTTAGAATCTCGATAGTAGTATTTGGCGATGCTTTTCTAATTTCATTAATACACTCCGCAAAATGTGAAGCTCCACCGTCCTCAAGGTCATCACGATCGACGGAAGTAATTACTACATGCTTAAGATTTAACTTTTGTACCGCCTCTGCTAACCTTTGCGGTTCGTGCGGATCAAGTAAATCCGGTCTACCCGTTTTGACATTACAAAACCTACAGGCTCTAGTACAAACCGAACCTAAAACCATCACGGTTGCATGTTTTCTTGACCAACACTCACCGATATTAGGACAAGCAGCTTCTTCGCACACAGTATTTAAACTCAGATTCTTTATTAAATCTTTTGTATTATAATACGCTGCAGAATTAGGAGCTTTAACCTTTATCCAATCCGGCCTTTTATTTAAATTAGTCATAAAACGGAAATAATTTAATTAGTTTTGTTACTTTATTTAGCACTTTCTGTTCAGCTTTACTATTATCTTTATTATTCTTTAGAGCATCTAAAATATCTGCTACTATATGACCGACTAATACAAAATCCTTTTCTTTAAAGCCTCTAGTAGTACATGCAGGAGTACCAAGGCGAATACCTGAAGTGATAAAAGGCGAAGTTTTATCAAACGGGATAGCATTCTTATTACATGTAATCCCTGCTCTATCTAAAGAATTAGCAGCAAGCTTTCCGGTAATTCCGTTTTTACGCAAATCCACTAAAACAATATGATTATCTGTTCCGCCTGTTAATATATCATATCCTCTTTCTTGCAAGCTACTTGCTAAAGCTTTAGCGTTACTTATTACCTGCTTAATATAGTTTTTATATTCAGGCTGCAAGCTTTCTAAAAAAGCTACTGCTTTTGCGGCGATTATATGCATTAACGGACCACCTTGTAATCCTGGAAATAACGCAGAATTTATTTTTTTGCCTATCTCTTCATCGTCAGATAAGATTAAACCGCCCCTTGGTCCCCTAAGCGTTTTGTGAGTAGTAGAGGTAACAACATGAGCATAAGAAATAGGGCTTTGATGCTCACCTGTGGCAACAAGCCCTGCAATATGAGCAATATCTGCCATGAAATATGCTCCGACTTTATCCGCAATTTCTCTAAATTTTGCAAAATCAATATTACGAGGATAAGCAGAAAAGCCAGCTATAAGTAGTTTTGGTTTGTATAAAACTGCTAACCTCTCAATCTCATCATAATCGATTAAATAAGTTTCTTTATGTACGCTATAAGAAACGGCGTTAAACCATTTACCGGACATATTAGGGGCTGCACCGTGCGTTAGATGCCCGCCGCTATCTAAGGACATACCAAGAATTGTATCGCCCGGCTGTAATAAAGCAAAATATACAGCCTGATTTGCTTGTGAGCCTGAATGAGGTTGCACATTTGCATATTTGCAGTTAAATAATTTTTTTACTCTCTCTATAGCTAAATTTTCAGCTTTATCTACTGCCTCACAACCGTTATAAAAACGTTTACCGGAATACCCTTCTGCATATTTATTAGTCAGAATCGACCCTTGAGCTTCAAGCACTGCGGGACTTACGAAATTCTCTGATGCAATAAGCTCGATTACGCTACTTTGACGTAACTTTTCATGCTTTATTATTTCATTAATTTCTTTATCCGTTTCATGTAAATTATTATTAAAAATATTCATTAATTATCCTATATTTATATTGCTTCTACATTTTCATACAACTCGTGCAATCTACTATTTCTGAACCTGAACTTAGTTCCATGATTATGCCCTGTTCTAGCATCAAAATCTACAACAATATTCCCAATTGCAACTGTGCCTATAAATTTATTTAACGCAAATCCTGAAAGTTTCATGATTTTAGAATATAAGAAAAATTCTTTCTCTGCTTTTTTTTACCTCTACACCTATAAAAAAATAATTATGAATTTTAGTTCCTGTTTTATGATTTAAGTCTTAAAATCCCCAATATGGTTGAGGATTAAGCTCTTTTAAACCAATATTTTTTTCAATAGATAATAACCACTCTTTATGATGATTAGCTACAAGCTCAGCATCAAACGAGATTAAAACTTTCTGCTCTAATCTATCTACAACTACTTTGAATCCTCTATCACTCCTTGATAAGATAGAAATTGTCTGACGAAAGCTCTTTTCGTGAATAGGATATTTTTCCCTGCCTTTTGATGAGACCAACCATATTTGGATAATAGCATACAAGGAACAAATTTTAAAGCTGTAGGGGAGGGCTCCATAAGATTTAATAAAGAATCTGAGTTTAAATACTGTGTGTGAAGAAGCTGCTTGTCCTAATGAAAAAGGGTTGTAAGTGATACAGTATTAAGACGTTGACATTTTAGCTCTCATTCAGCAGCATTTGAAATTGGTAAATTATTTTCTCTGATACCTAATAAATCTTCAATAGTGTTTCCAACCCCACCATGATTTCCATGTCTACTATTTTCTATCCATCCCATAGATTTAATTTCAAGTAATTTAGCAATTAAAGATTCTTTTGTATAAATAGGAATATTCATTTTATTAACATTGTTAATTTGTCAAGTTGATCATTAATTCTTGCTTGTGCTTTATTTACATACTCTTGAGAAATTTCTATATAATCTAAATTTTATTTTTGAGCAGCTATTGCTGTTGTTCCAGAACCCATAAATGGATCTAAGACTATTTTTGTATTAGTAGAAGATATAATTCTTGCAGTTAGTGCATTTGGAAACGGTGCAGGATGATCATTATTCATTTCTTGAGTAACTTCCCATACATCACCATATGCATTTGCTTTAGGAGACAATTTAAAATTTTCATATTAAATAAATGACTTATACGTATGTAGAAAATAACCAGGATTAAAATTTATCCCTCCTTTGCGTTGCCATATAATAATTTGCCTTACAGGAAAACCTGATATTATATCTTGACGATCTTGTAGAATTCCTTTTTGTACTCTCCATTTATGGTTATAGAAAATAGCTCCATCATTTGATATTATACTCAGCATTTCAGCTAAGCATTTTCTTTACCAACTGACATATTCATCATGCGGCATACAATCGGAGTGGTTTTTATAACCATTAAGTAAAGCTGCATTTGATCATTTACCATCACGTCCATCTTTCATGCCATTACCCTTAGAATTCTTTAAATTATATGGTGGAGAAGTTACAATCAAATAAATAGAATTATTGGGGATTTTATCCATTACTTCTAAACAATCACCAGTTTAATTTTTATACACAGAATCTATAAAATTAATCGCAATCTCAAGCCCCCGTCCATCTATTGAGTGAGCAAGAGAAGTTAATTTATGCCCGCTATGCTCTATATGGAGCTTAGATAAATAGTTTGAAGCATTATACATCTCACTAACACCAACCACCTCATCTAATTCCCCATGAATCAAGCATATAGGGGTAAGCGTATTATTAACTTCCATAGGTGGAATTAATGCACCCGAAAAACCTATAGTGCAAAAAAACGGTTCTTTTTGAACTAGTGTTAAATATAACCCTACCATCGTACCTTGAGAAAAGCCGATAATGATAGTATCTTTGTTGGTTAGATTTAACTCTTCCTGCTTTTGCTTTATTATATCTTCAAGCTTAGAAATATTATTTGCAATTAGCTTTGCCATAATATGCGGGCTGCGGTCTTGCAAACTAAACCATTGTCTACCATAAGGCATCATATCATAAGCCTCGATACCATGTGGGGAAATAAAATGACAATTGGGTAAATCGTTTTTGATATAAGGGACTAATCCTATTAAATCATGTCCGTCCGAGCCGATACCGTGCAGTAACACTACTAGCTTCTTTGCCGGCTGCTCTTTACTTTCTACTTCAGGATATTCTAAATATTTGTTCATGTTTTTTACAAAATTGTTATGTTTTATATGTCATTCCCGCTTTCGCGGGAATGACATCAAAGAGTCGCAGTATGACATCCTTACTCTCTTAACATCTTCTCAAGCTCGCCATTATTGTATAGCTCCGTCGCAATGTCACAACCGCCGACTAATTCCCCTTTAATGTATAATTGTGGGAATGTTGGCCAATCGCTAAATTTTTTTAAATCTTCGCGAAATTCCGGATTAACAAATACATTAATATCACGAAACTCTACACCTAATTTATTCAAAATAGCTACTACTTTAGCAGAAAAGCCACACATTGGAGTTTCCTGAGTACCTTTCATGAACAGAACTACTTTATTATTTTTTAGTGCATTTTCTATAAATTCAAAATTTTTATTTTCTAGCATTTTCAGACTCAATAATTTATCTTCTAAAATACACTTCCTATAGCAATATATGCAAGCACAAATAGTTAATAAAATTCTTGAGATTTTTAGTAAGAATAATCCAAATCCAAAAACTGAATTAATATATAAGAATGATTTTACCTTATTAGTAGCAGTAATATTATCTGCTCAAGCCACCGATATATCAGTAAATTTAGCCACTAAATCTTTATTTGAAGCTTACGATACACCGGAAAAAATTCTAGTACTCGGTGAAGAAGGACTTAAAAAATATATAAAATCTATCGGACTATTTAACAGCAAAGCAAAAAATATTATCGCATTATGTAAAATATTGATAAGCAATTATCAAGCTTCAGTACCAAATGACTTTCAGGAATTAGTTAAACTGCCGGGCGTTGGCAGAAAAACTGCCAATGTTGTACAAAACTGCTTATTCGGTATGCCGACAATGGCAGTTGATACGCATGTTTTTAGAGTAGCCAAAAGGATTGGACTTGCTAAAGGTAATAGTCCTGAAATAGTAGAAAAAGAGCTACTGAAAATTATTGATGTAAAATGGCTCACTCATGCCCATCACTGGCTAATTCTGCATGGTAGATATATTTGCAAAGCTAGAAAACCAGATTGTGACATCTGCCCTATTAAAGAGTATTGTGAGTATTATATTAATAAACTCACAGTAAATGAAATAGATATACGAAGATCAACTTCAAAAAGAGTAAGGAGTCTATAAGTCGAGGAACTGCTTAGTACCGCAGATCTTATAAGACGACGTAGCCAATTTTTGAAGCTCTATCTGAGTATACATTTTAAGTTGACAATTTTTTATTTACTTCATAATATCTAGTCTCAATTTGATAAAGGTAAATTTATGCGTTCAGCATTTATAACTTCTATATTAGTAGCTGTAGCTTTCTTAACAAGTGCGTGTAATACAATGCAAGGAGCTGGTCAAGATATGCAAGCGGCAGGTAAAACACTTGAAGATTCAGCAGAAAGAAATAAGCATAACAAAGGTTGCGGATGTTCTCACAGCTCAGCTAACTAATTTGTAATAGGTCGTCTGATATATCACAGGCGACCTTTTATTTTTCTACCTTATCGATTTTTGCTTTTAGCTTTTCTATTTCCTATGTAGTTAGCCATGTAGAATCTGCTATTATATTTATATTTTTAAATAACAGGTTCTTTGCTATTGCTATATTTCTTTCAGCCCTTCCTTTCTCTTCCATCTTTTTAAAAGCCCCGGCTTCAATTCTAAGTCATTCTCTACGATTCTCATATTCTTTTCTTTCTGCATCACTTAAATTTATTATTTCAAGTATTGTTAATGCTTTTTTTAGCTCCTTATTATCTAGCTCTTTTGGTAAATTATCTTTATTTAATAAATCATTACGTCTTCAAAATGCTAGCCATATATCTAAAGCGTTTTTAACTTTCTTAACGACATCCGATAACTCTTCTTTATGGTTCTTAGCAAATTTATTAAGCTCTATAGTATTGATAATTATCAGTATTCGTAATACTTATAAAATTAAGTATATGTATACCTATTGATTTGTTTAATGCTGAGTAGCTAGCTCCTTCTCTTAGATGCTGCATATACATCTTTGCCCAATAATATAAAGCTCGTATCGTAATCCGCTTCATCTGCCATTTGTATTTCAATATTAAATATTTTACTACTTTCACTATTGGCTTTAATATTAAGGATAGACAGCTTATCTGTCCAAAAATTCTTCGGGTTATATGGATTAAGCAGCGTTACTTCTGCAACCTTCTTTTCTTTGCTTACTATCGAATTAATAAGCAAGATCAACAAATCCTTATTCTCTTCTACTCCAAAGATTTTTTTAAAGGCCAAATCGACTCTCGGATTAACTTTATACATAATTATACTACTAAATTTTATCTTTTCTCTTTAATTTACCATATTCTAAGGTAAATTCTACTATAAATTTATACTAGGCTTCTTTGGAAACTCGCTTATAGGGAGGAATTTGAAGGAAACACAGAACGCAGAACCCCAGCAGACATACGTGAGGATTTGAGGAGTACCGGACCGACGTACAAATTACCTCTAGAAGTAGAGTTTTAGAAGAAGTCTATTAAGTTTTTTGCTTATTCACCAATCTATATATTTCTTTCTTACTATAAACGTCTTTGAATTTATCATAAGCAAGTTCGGTAGTGGTTTTGCTATTTAAGTTTTTACTTAAGCAAAGTTCTATAAATTTTTCTAAATTTATTTGTTGGTTTTGTTCTTGTAGATTTCCTGAAATCAATAATACTATCTCACCTTTTAAAATATTGTTTTGATAGAACTCTATTATTTCATCTATATCCCCTGTTTTTATTTCCTGATACAGTTTAGTTAACTCACGAGCTATACATATTTCTCGGTTTCCTAGTATTTCCTTAGCTACCGATAAGGTGTTTATCAAACGAGGAGCAGTTTCAAAAAAAATCAATGTAGCCTTAAGATTTACTAATTTAGAAAAAATCTTTTGCTTACTTTCTGTAGTTTTAGGTAAAAAACCGTGAAATAAAAATCGATCAGTAGGAAGAGCCGATAAAGTTAGAGCAGTAATCAGTGCAGATACCCCTGGTACTACGTCTATATGACAATTAAGACTACGCAACCCTTTAACTAACTTATAGCCAGGATCGGAAATTAAAGGAGTTCCTGCATCAGAAATTAAGCTTATTATATTGCCCGATTTTATTAAACTTATAATATGTTCTCTATCTTTCTCGTCGCTATGATCATTATAAATTTGTAATTTAGTATGAATATCATGTTTTGCTAGCAATTTTTGCGATATTCTAGTATCCTCACATAAGATAATATCTGAGTTTTTTAGAGTCGATATAGCACGAAGCGTTATATCTTCAAAATTGCCTATCGGCGTTGAAACAATATATAATCCCGATTTTAAAATCATAGTTTTTTAATTTTAAGTAATATTATGGCTAGTATAAAACATAAACTACGAATCGTTCTATCATTTTTTTTCTTGATATATTTAACGTCCTGTCAAACTCCGAAAGAAGAACCTATAAGTTTTCCTAAAAAAGAACAAAAAGAAATTGAGATTGCAATTTTAATGCCAAATCAGGGTCCTGATAGTATTGTTGGGAAACAATATAAAGATTTAATTAAAATGGGACTTAACGACGGAATCAAAGCTTATATACATGTTACTTCTTACGACGGTTCAGACGAAAAAAACATTTTAGCCGCTATGGATAAAATAGTAGCACGTAAAACTAAGATTATTTTAGGGCCTCTATATTCTAACTTTACTTCTCTAATAGCCGAAAAAGCAAAAGCTAATGATATTATTATTATAACTATGTCAAATAACCCAGTTCTTGCAGAAGATAAATTATTTGTATTCGGTCATGCACCTTTAAAACAACTGATACGTATTATCAATTATTACGCAAGTAACGACCATAAAGATTTTATGGCATTATTGCCTAAAGGGAAGCATTCGCAAACTATTAGTCAAGTAATGCAAAATATATTAATTCAGAAAAATGCATCATTATCATGCACCGAATTCTATGAGGATAATCCTGAATCTATAGCAAAAGCCGCAAGAAATATTTCAGACAATACCGATATTATAAATGAACGTATTGACACAAAACCGGTTATTTATCTATCAGATGATCCAAAAAATTTAAACCTACTTGCCGATAGCATTCGTAAATATAATTTAGATAAAAAAGCCATTTTAATCGGTGATAATCGTATTGATATCGATTACCCTGAAAATATCGATATTAGCTTTACCGGTTCTTTAAATTTACTCAATAGCAATGTTCCGGATAGGGCAAAAGACTTAGGTATTAACCATATGGGCTTCATGCATCTTCTTTCTTATGATTTAGGACGTATGACTGCAAACTATATAGGCAATGAATTTGCATCTGAAAGGTTTTTAAATAGAATGAACAGTAGACAACCTTATATAGGTTTATCCGGTAATATTCATTTCATCAATGGAGTAGCACAGAGACGGTATGACATTATTAGGAAAGAGAATGGTGTATATTCTACTGTTTCAAGGGATTAGGGCATTGTTATTTGTCATCTCGTGACTTGACCACGGGGTGACACTAAAGCTCAATTATTTATTTTTATCATTATCACTACCGTCGTCTTTCATGCCGTCTTTAAAAGCTTTAAGACCTTTAGCTAAATCGGACATAACTTGAGGTAATTTACCGGCACCGAATAATACAAAAATAATTAATAAAACTATTAATAAATGGCTAAAGCTCATTCCCATGATATTTTTGCTGTATAAGTTAAAATTTTATTATATAAGCTATTATAGCTCTAATCTAGAATAAAATAATTAAAGCAATGTTTACTAAAAAACAATTTTCAGAATTTTTTGCTACTTTTTTTTATATCGGAAAAATAAAATACTGTCCAGGCACTTTTGGATCGATTGCCGCTTTTCCTCTAACTTACTTCTTAATATATTTTATTGTTAATAATAAAATAATTATCCTTTTCTCAAATCTTACTCTCGGTGAAGCTCAACTTGTCAGTATATTTATTATAAGCTTTAGCCTATGTTTGATACTCTTAATACTCGGTACTTATTTTACTAAAATATATTTAAATTATACAAATTCAGAAGACCCAAAAGAAGTGGTGATTGATGAAGTAGTAGGGCAAATGCTAACTATCGTTTTAGTATTTTTTTCTGCTTTATTTGCTAACGAATCATATTTAATTAAATATTTTAGTCCGCTAACAATAAATATTATATTACTTTTCATATTACCTTTTTGTCTATTCCGATTTTTTGATATAGTAAAGCCCTGGCCTATTAATTGGTTTGACAAAAATATTAAGGGCAGTATCGGCGTTATGCTTGATGATTTGCTAGCCGCAATATTTGCTGCGGTAACTCAATACGCAATTATATTCGTATTAATAGATAATGTGAGTAAGTGAAAAGGTAGTATACGAAGATCAACTTGAAAAAGAGTAAGGACTCTACAAGACGAGGAGCGGTAGCAGTTACTTAATACGTGAGCACCCTCGTCCTTGTAAGATGACGTAGCTAATTTTTCAAGTTCATCGAGTATAACATAATATTATCATTGACTAATTTCTAATATAATAATATGATACGACAAATGTTTATTAATTTTTAAAGAGATAGTTTTCATGTTCGCAGTTATAAAAGCAGGTGGAAAACAATATAAAGTAGACAGAAATAGTATTATTAAAGTCGAAAAAATTGATGGAGAACTTGGTTCTAAAATTCAGTTTGATCAAATTTTAATGATTGGCGAATACTCAAAGCCTTCCTTTATTGGTACTCCAATAGTTAAAGGGGCTGTCGTTACGGCTGAAATTACTAACCAACTTAAAGATAATAAAATTATAGTCTTTAAGAAAAAGCGTAGAAAAAATTATCGTCGTAAAGCCGGTCATCGTCAAGAACTGACGGAATTAAAAATATTAGATATTACCAAACAATAATAATAACTTAAAAGGAATTATAAAATGGCAACCAAAAAAGCCGGTGGTAGTTCTAGGAACGGAAGAGACTCGGCAGGTCGCAGGCTAGGCGTTAAAAAAGCCGATGGACAATATGTAATACCCGGTAATATTATAGTCAGACAACGTGGTACAACAATTCATCCTGGAACGAATGTAGGGCTTGGTAAAGATCATACAATATTTGCTTTGATAGAAGGTAGAGTAGAATTTTTAACTAAGCGAAATCATAAAATTGTTAATGTTAAAGAAATTACAAATGCCTAATAGGCCATCTGTAAATAAACTTTAATTAGTAATTAAAGTTTATTTACAGATGGACTTTGAGAGTGTTGTAGTTTGATTTACTAGTATTACATGGAACAAAAAATGCTTTTATTGCATTGTTGTGTAGGTACATAGGTGTCAACTTAAGGCTCGATGTCATTCCCGCATACGCGGGGATGGCATCGAGTGAGAGTGTTTTGTTAATCCACTAATAATACTGATAAATAGGCTCCCTTTAGTTATGGCCTTAATAATTCAAAAGTTCGGTGGCACTTCCGTTGCAAATATTGATAGAATAAAACAAATCGTCCCTATTATAAAAGCCGAAATAGCTAAAAATAACCAAGTAATTGTAGTAGTTTCTGCTATGTCAGGTGTTACTAATCAGCTTGTCACATTATGTAATGAAGTATCAAGCCTTAACAATATTTCTCAATTTGCAGAATATGATGTAGCACTTTCTAGCGGTGAGATGGTCACAGCCTCATTACTAGCACTAGCTCTTCAAGAAGAAGACATAAAGGCACGATCATTTTTAGCTTGGCAATTACCGATTCTCACCAATAATAATTATAGTAAAGCTTTAGTAGAATCAATTATTATAGATTTACTAAAAAAATATTTACAGTTAAATATCGTCCCTATAATAGCCGGTTTTCAAGGAATTAACAAATCCAATAGGTTAACCACTTTGGGCAGAGGAGGATCCGATACTACTGCCGCTTTAATCGCTGCAGCTATGAAAGCCGATAGATGTGATATTTATACCGATGTAGAGGGAATATTTACTGCTGATCCAAGAATTATTCCAAATGCAAAGAGAATAAAAGAAATAGATTTTTTAGAAATGTTAGAACTAGCATCAAGTGGAGCAAAAGTATTACACCCTAGAGCCGTAGAGCTGGTAATGCGGTATAAAATAGATATGTGTGTTCTTTCAACATTTTCACCAAATACAGAAGGTACGTTAATTACTTCAAAGGATAAAAATATGGAGAATGGAATTATTAACAGCATTACTTCTAATAAAAATTTATTAAAAATATCTGTAAAGAGCATTTCTTTAAGTTTTTTGCAAGTTGCAAATATTATTACACAAAATAATAATCATATTGAATTTATGCAAGAGATAAAAAATAATGAAGAATATAGTTTTATTACAAATTTAACCGATAAAAATAATTTACAAGCTTTACTTACTAATTTAAAAAATGATAAGCAGATACAAGATTTTACTTTTGATGCAGAAATTGCTACAATCTCTCTTATTGGTTATGGGATTAAAAATGATTGTAAAGTACTTGAAACGATATTATCAAATTTAACGCAAGAGAATATAAATGTTAACATGATACAATTATCAGAAGTTAAAATTACCTTATTAATAAATGATCAAGATGCAGAAAAAACAATTTTTAATTTATATAATCTTTTTAAAATATCTTAGATTCTACATCTGAAATTTAATTTATATCTTAAGTTATTTTATGTTAAAATTATAAGATTTTGAAAAGGCATAGTTTCTATTTTAGAAAGTTTTATAATTTGTGATAAAAAAGTTAAAATAGATTAAATTTATTATTTTCATTATAATTATCTTCTCTTTACTATTTATTAGTTATATATTAATAAATAAGTCTAATAGGTTATCTATGAAGTTATTTTAAAGCTCATTAAATTCTGTTTTGCTATAAGATCTCTTTTAATTATCAATTAAAATAACTTCATAGATAGCCTCTTAAAAATAATAAATGCTTATCATTTAAAACAATTATTTTAACTCTCAATTTTTAGGAGTAAATTTTACAGGAAAAAATAATGAGCGAAGATATAAGGTTAAAAAAAAATTTAATCAGATTAACGATATATCAGAAACAAATAAAGATGATCCAGAAGAAATTAGAAATAATTTTAAAAACTTTGTACTGAATATATTAGAAACAGACAATATAACCCCGTATAAATTAAGTGAAAGAACAGGTACCCATGAAACAGCATGGAAAAATTTCCTAGATGGTCGTACAAAAATGCCTGATATGGGAGCAATTGTTGCTCTTGCCGATTATAAAAATGTTCCGCTAGATGAAGTAATAGGAAGAGATATAAATAAAAAGATAACGGTAGAAATAAAACAAACTCCGGAAATATCCGCATCTATGGCTAAACTACCAAAAGACATACTTCAAGAAGCCATGCTGATAGGAGAAAAAACTAGAGGATTTATGCATAAACCGACAACTAAAGAAACAAAATCTTTTGCTGAACAAGTTAAAAACTCTAATAACCCGAAAGGAAGGTCTATCTAAATAAAAATATGTTTTTCAGTATTGACCTAATTCAAACCTAAAACCTTACTTGATATTCTAAAATGGAACATCACTTCAAAACGACCAAAATTGTCGACAACACTGCCACTTACTTCCACTGATATTCCACCACAAAAAATAACTGATAATGAGACTATAAGGATATCCTATATAGGGCATGTAACCTTTTTAATTCAAATAGACGGTTTAAATATCTTAACCGATCCGGTATGGTAGGAGCTGGTTAGTCCTTGTACTTTTGCAGGACCAAAAAGAGTGTAACGCTTGGTATTAATTTTACCGATTTACCTAAAATAGATATTATAGTAGTAAGTCATAATCATTATGAGCACTTAGATATTAGAATAATTAAAGATTTATGGATAAGGGCTAAGCCTAAGATTATTACACCGCGAATGAATGACGTAATAATCAAAAAACATATTAGCGATGCAGAAATTATTACCTTGGGATGGGGAAAATCATATAAAGAACAAAATATTTATTTAGAACCGGCACTGGTCTGCGAGAGGAATATTTGATAAAAATAAAGCATTATGGAGCACTTTTATCATTAAAACTCAAATAGGAGATATTTGTTTTATAGGTGATCCGGGTTATAGCGATACTCTTTTTAAAGAGATCGGAAAAAAACATTATATTTTAATAAGCCTTATTCCGATAGGTGCTTATGAACCAAGATGGTTTATGAAACAGGTACATATGAATCCTGAAGAAGCCGTATTTACTCATTTGAACTTAGGCTCTAAATATTCTATAGCTAGTCATTTTAACGCATTTCAATTAGCTGATGAAGCCTTTAATGCGAGCTCCTTTGGAACTACGGCAAGCTATGAAAAAACATAATATTGGTGAAAATAAGTTTATTATTCCTGAAATAGGTGAAGTTTTCCTATTTGATTAAAGGATATAAAACAATAATTATTGTAATAAACTTAAGACCTAAATCTAATTTTTGCCAAATTTTATCGCAAGTAAAAATAGGATAATTTTTAAAGATAGCAAGAGCGATACATGCCCTATCTCCAAGTGATAAACCATAAATTTTAGTTGTATTAATTATATTTGCACTAATTAGTGTTTGCTCAGGACAAAAGTCTATAATTTTGATATCTAATAATTTAATAAGAATTTTTGCAATTTCTTCCGTTAAGCCTTGTTTTTCTATACAATATTTATCAACTTCAGCAATACTTACGCTTGAAATAACTCCATCTCTCATATATTTCTTAATCAATTGGTAACCATTTTCTTTAGCAAATAAGGCAATTAGTGTAGAGGCATCAAATATTATTTTGGACACTTTTTACTTCTTTTTTCTTCAATTAAATATTCTTGACGCCTTTCAGCAATAAAATCATCTACTATAGAAATATTTTTATCAATTTGATTGTTGGTGAAAATCTTATGCATCTCATCAATTATATTATCAACGCTAACGATTTTAATTTCACTATTTTCAATTTCTATGGTGATTTTTTCACTCGGATGTATATTAACTCTTTCTCTAATGGAAACCGGTATAAGCACTCTGCCATGCTGATCACTATTCTTTCCATATTATAGCTCTAAATTAACATTTATTATAATATGTCATTTTTAAGATAATTACAATTTATTACTTATGTTTATTTGTCGTTTTTTAGATCTTGATTTAATATAGTATCCTTACTAAACAACATTGTCATAGAATAAGCAAGTACGGCAAACATACAAAGATATAAAATCGGGAATAGGTTAAAATCAAATGATTTTATTACCTTTGCACAAATATAATTAGCAGTACCAGACATTAACATTGAACCGATATTATGTCCTAAACTTATAACACGGTAACGTTCCTTAACTACAAAAGACTTAATAACTATACTATGAGCAAGAGCATTAAAAGGAGTAACCGATGCAGCTAACATTAAACTAGCTGCAAGCCCTAAATTAGTCATTTGATATTTTACTGCTATCACAAACAATACACTTGCTGTAATAGTATATATAAATGCGATTTTTAATACTGCATTAACTCCTAAGCGGTCAGCAATAAAGCCGGCAATCGGCATACAAACAGCAAAACATATTACTATTAATACTGAAAAAGAACTCATAATAATACTGACTGAAGGTAATACGATTGGTAAATATTGCTTCATAAAGATGATTGCAATTTGATATGTTGCTCCAAAACCTCCGGCCAAAAATATTAACCGTGTAATATTTTTCCATTGCTTTTTAATTATAGAGCTAAGTTTTTCAATAGAATCTTGGCTATGATGTGCTTTTTTAAACTCCGGTGTTTCATCAAATTTCCGGCGATAATAAAGAGTTATTAATGCAAGCGGTAAACTTAGTAAAAACGGAATACGCCAACCCCACTCCGGAAAAATATGAGAATTGAAGAAATTAGTTGCACCAATCCCGCATAATAAACCCATTACTCCTGTACATCTAGTTATTGCAGAGGCAGTAAACCGGTATTTTGCTTCTAAATGTTCAATAACATAAATCGCTGCACCGTCATATTCCCCTCCAATAAAAATACCTTGCATAAAGCGGCATAAAACTAAAATTATTGTACTCCAAACTCCTATCGAAGAATAATCAGGCAATAAACCTATTATTAAGGTAGGTATTACAATACCGATAATCGTAAAACTTAAGGCTTTTTTGCGACCGTATATATCCCCTATACGTCCAAAAATATAAGCCCCTATAGGTTTTGATAAATATGCTGCTGCATAAACGGCAAAAACATTTACAAGCTTTGTTAACGGATCAGTACCGGCTGAAAAGAATTTATCTGCGATAATTGCCGCTGAAAAACCATATAAACTATAGTCGTAATATTCAATGATAGTGCCTAAAAAAGCACCGAGAACTTTATTGCTTGATTTTGTTTGTTTCATTTTAAAGGTGATTTGTCATTTTTTGGTGTCATACGGCTTTGTTGTATGTGTCGAAAAACCTACTCGATGTCATTCCCGCGTAGGCGGGAATCTAGTAAAGAAACGTAAATCCAGCAAGTTTTTAAAAATTAAAAGCTCGATTTATCTTACTTTATGCTGGATTCACGCTTTTAGCTAGGAATGACATAGGTATACATGACCGCTTTGGCCGTTACTTAAAATCCTTCAAAGACCTTTATGTAAAGGTGGACTTTATATATCTAAACTGAATTAATATTAGACAGGGATAATGTCCTAAAAGTTAGTGGTAGTCCTAGGTTAATATTAAGCTCACGAACCAAGCAGCCAATAGCTAATATATCACTTTCCCATTTTACGTGCAAGGTTTTCTAGGTAACCTGCTATAGTAGTTAAGGTTTCTGCGAATTTTTCTTCGTCGGGATGATTTTTTTGAAGGCCATTTTTATTAAGTTTTTCTGTTAGACTAGCTATTTCAGCTTGAGCAGTAAGTGATGCCATAACTAATAATAGCTCAAAAGACGCTGTGGGACTACCAAGTTTAATTTCCGCTATTTTATCATTCAATTTATTCGCTAAAGATAGTAATTTTTCTTCATCCCCATTATTACAACATAATTGAAAACTCTTGTTATTTAATGTTACCGTAACAATTGACATAATTATTTTTGCTGTTTTTTTATTTCTTCAAGTTCATTAATATAAATGTTAATTTGATCTAGCATTTTTATATAATTATCTTTTAATTCTTTATTTTCGTTTTGTAATTTGTTAACTTCATTTTGATTATTAGTTTGTGTCTGCAACAACTCATCAAGTTTATGCTCAACTTCTTCCATTAATCTCTTTAATATTTCACTATCCATTTTTGCCCAAGCATTAATTAGTTGCATTAATTATGAATGGATGACTTACAATAATAATTGATAACATTATTATAGATATAAGTACTAATTGTTTTTTACGTTTATAATTTATCAATGCCGTAGCTCTTTTATTACTTAATAATTTTTCGGTTTCGTTCTGTTTAGTAACTTCTATCTGCTCTGCATTTCGATCTTTTACGTTAAGATAATCTAAGTATAATTTTAAGTAACCTTTTATGTATACTTCTCCCGGTAAAACATCAAAATCACCCTCTTCTAAAGCTACTAAATATTTTTTTCTAATTTTTAAATCACTAGATACCTGATTTAAAGTTTTACCCAAATCTAACCTAATTTGCTTAAGCATTGACGACATAATTTACTCAAGTTTTTGTAAGAATATTTCAAATTTCTTATTTGCTAAAATAATTATATTTAAGTCTATAGTTTCTTGAGATTTAATTTCTTTAATAAAATCAAGAAAATTTCTAACTAAGTTATTATTATCAATCCATAAATCTAAAGCAATAGTTGTTTTAGATTTATTAATTATTTTTATTAATAATCTACGTTGTTTGTCATATAAATCATCTTTTAGGGATTGAATACCTAAGCGACGCCAAAATGAATCGTTCAATTGCTTATCACAAGCTTTACGTAACCAATCAAGACTAAACATATCGCTTATAGCAAAATAAGCTTTTGCTATCTCTTGATTATTTCCTGAAGTCTGTTTTGTTACATATATAATGTCAAATACTGAAATTAAATTGTCAAATGTAGCAATAGTAGCAGCAAATGATTCCTCTACCCCGCCAGTTGTATAATAATTTAATTTTTCTTCATATCTTATTTTAGTTTCTCCGACTAATAAAGTCCTTACCGTTTTTCTTAAGTTTTGTGCAGGAACTCTAAACTCTTCTATAGTTTCACTAATATTAATAGGATGTTTTAAATTTTTAATAAACCACGAAATACCCCTACGCATTAATTTCGTTATTTCGGTAAACATATCAATTTTTACATTGTAATCAATATTAGTAGGTAGCTTACTTATAGTGTCCCATATATCATCAAGATCAAAAATTTCACAAATAATGGTATATGACCTTATTATATCACAAAGAGGAGCCCCAATCTCACGCTTTACAATACTAATAAGAGGTCCTCCAAGCTGATTAATTATTTTATTTATAGTAACGGTTTTAATAATCTCGTGTTTAAGAGGATGAGATAAAATTTCATTACGAAACTTTTTTTGCATCATTTCAGGAAAATAATCTATAAGATATTCATCAAAATATTTATCATGGGAAAAAGTAGAATTAATTAACTCATGATAAGCAGATCTCTTACTATATGATAGCAATACGCAAAGCTCAGGACGAGTTAATACTTCACCGCTAATAGCTCTCTTATTTAATTCTTCTACACTAGGCAAGAATTCATTTTCCCGCTCTAATACTTTTTCTTCTTCTAAAATATCTATAAATTGACTCAGTATATTAATGGTTAAAGTAGGAGATAATTGCATAATTGTTATTGCTTCAGTTTGCTTATGATTATCAAGCAATACTAATTCTTCAACTTGTTTCGTCATATCATTTAGGAGTTTATTACGTTCTTCTAAAGTAATTTTTCCTGAGGTTACCGCACTACTTAAAGCAATCTTGATATTTACCTCATGATCAGAACAATCAACACCTGCTGAATTATCAATAAAGTCGGCATTTATGCGTCCGCCTTTTTTAGCATATTCAACTCTACCTCTCTGTGATACCCCGACATTACCGCCTTCTGCTATAACCTTTGCTCTAATTTCTTCACCGTTACATCTAAGGTTATCATTTGTTTTATCACCGATTTCTAAATTATTTTCCGTTTTAGCTTTGATATAAGTGCCTATTCCGCCATTCCACAATAAATCAACATCTGCTTTTAAAATAGCTTTAATTAATTCTTCTGGTGATAATTCATTATCATTTATATCAAGTAATTTTTTAATTTCCGGTGATAGTTTTATTAATTTACTGCTACGTTCAAATACTTGGCCTCCTTTAGAAATAAGCTTAGAATCATAATCGGACCAATTAGAACCCTTTAAATTAAATAAACGCAAACGCTCATTAAAACTTGATACAGGATCAGGGGTAGGATCAATAAATATATGTTTATGATTAAAGGCAGCCACCAACTTAATAGCATCTGATCTTAGCATACCGTTACCGAACACGTCTCCCGACATATCTCCTATACCTACTACGGTAATAGGGTCTTGTTGAACATCTAATCCTAAAGTTTTAAAGTGATTAGTTACGGAAATCCAAGCTCCTTTGGAAGTAATCGCCATTTTTTTATGATCGTAACCTGCAGAGCCACCGGAAGCAAAAGCATCATCAAGCCAGTAATTATATTCTCTTGCCACACTATTAGCGTAATCCGAAAATGAAGCTGTACCTTTATCAGCAGCAACCACTAAATAAGGATCTTCTTTATCATAAATAATAACGTCTTTCGGATGTACTACTTTACCGTCAATGATATTATCGGTTATGTCTAATAAACCTCTCAGGAAATTCTTATAGCATTCTACCACTTTTTCCATATATTCATCACGAGTAAGCCCTTCCTCAGTAAAATAAACATAAAAGCCGCCTTTAGAGCCGACAGGGACAATAACGGAGTTCTTCGTCATTTGTGCTTTCATAAGCCCAAGGACCTCAAGCCTATAATCTTCTGCTCTATCCGACCATCTAAGTCCTCCGCGTGATACGGGACCGCCTCTTAAATGAATAGCTTCAAAATTTCTAGAATAAACAAATGCTTCGGCAAACGGAATAGGTTTAGGTAAATCTGGTACTTTTGAAGAATCAAACTTAAATGAAAAAATATGTTTATATGGTTGATAGTAATTTGTCCTAGTAATAGCATTAACTATACCAAGCATATTACGTAGTACTTTATCTTCACTACTCATCTCAACGGTTACTAAGTAATTATTTAGTTTATCTTTAATTGCATCATAATTGTTATTGGGCTGTTTAGGATTAAATTTTATATCAAATAGATTTACCAACATTTTTGTATATTCAGGATGTTTAAGTAACGTTAACTGTACATAACCTTTACCGTAACTAAAACCCGTTTGATGTAAATATCTTGTTAAAGCTTTAACGAGTTTAACTTGCTTCCAATTAAAACCGGCAAGCACTATTAATTTACTTAAAGAATCATTAGCAAGCATCCCAAGTGCCATTTTATCTAAGGCCTCTTCAACATTTATTTTTAATTCGGTAATATTATCTTTTACAGGTACAATAGAAGTTAAGATAAAATTATATATCCAGCTTTCTTTAATTTCGAGAGCCTCCTTAATTGCAAAAGTTTGTTCATCAATTGCTTTAAAACCTAAATTTTCGATTGGTGGCAATATGTTAGAAAGTGCAAGTTTTACTTTTGGACTATATATTTTTAAGGAAAATTCCGTTTCATTTATAGAAACTAGATTAAACATACATTCTTGTGACTTGCTTGCTGCCGTTAAATATTGAATATCTACTAAAGCTATTTCCGGAGAAAATTTTTGTCTATAATCTGCCGGAAAAACATTATAAAAAAGCTTTAAATTAATACCTGCTTGATATTCGCCAAATTTTTTAGAAAGCTTAAAATACAAATCTTCACTCCAACGTGTAGAGATACGATCTAAATCTTGTTGTATTATTTCTGCTTCAAAATTTATTTTATGTTCCCCTTGTGCTTCAAGCGTTACAAAAAGATAAGAAAAATTACCGGCTACTTCGGTTATATAGTTGGATAAAATTTTACTCCCGAATTTTTCTGCTAAATAACAATCTATCATATTATGTATTTCAGCAGTTAAACGTTCTCGTGGCAGAAAAATTATGATATTAAGAAAAGAACTCGACCAATCATATTGAATAAATAATTTAAGCTTCTTACTCATCATACTTGAGAGCATATGTAAACACATACAATATAAATCGCCTTGATCAATTTGTATTAAAGCTTCTCTCGGTAACGACTCCATTAAAATTCTTAACTTATCGGCATTATAACCGGATAATGCAAAATCGGCTTTCTCAATTACAAAATTAAATTTTTGTCGTAGGATTGGAATATCACTTATTGAATGGTAATACATATTTGAATTATATATGCCGAAAATTATACTTCCCGAAATATATTCACCAGAAGAGTTAAATTGTTTCACTAAGATATAGTCGATTAAATTATCTGAATGGATAAGTGACGCACTATTTATTTTACCGAGTATTATTAATTGATTTTGATATAAAGGATTAGCAGAACATTTTATAATATCATCAATCTCGTCTTTTACTTCTTGCCATATTTTTGCTGCTCCTATTTCATGGGTTAATTTTAAAGATTTTACCTCAAAATCAAGAGTCCCTAATAAAACCAAATTATTCTTTTGTAACCAATTTAAGAATTCTTTAGCCTCTTCAAAATTTAATTTATCATTATTAATTATATTTTTAGATAAACCTTGTAATTTTGTGAGTAATTGCGGTAAATGGCTATAGCTTTGTTCTAACTCTTCTAATCTTTCATTTATAGCCTCAGTTAAAAATGTAGTAGTTTTATCGTCAAAATTTCCTAAAATGGTTAAATGTAGTATCGATTCTGATTTTTCATCCGATACAGAATTTTCTAATATTTTTTCTAATTCTCCTTTACTATTTCGGATGCAGTTTATTACCGGATGGAGTAAAAACTTAGTTTGTAAATTCATGTTTTTAAGCAGACATATAATAAAATCAACAATATGCGGTTTATTATCAAGTAATATCAAGACATTTATTGCCGAATCATTTTCTATAACCGTCTTTGTTATTGCTATTTTTCTTGCTCTTTCTACCCTTTGCTTAAAAAACTTAAAGGCTTCATCTGCAAAATTTTGAAATAATTTTTCTCTATTCTCAAAATCATAATCTATCGGAATATAATTTAAAAACTTTTGAACAAAATCTATATGTATGGAACTTAACTTACGTGCCTTGCTAAGTTCTAGAATTTTAGTTTTATAATTCGGAATTTGACAATTTAAACGGCTAAAGTTTAAAGGAGTTGTTTTGGATGCCATGATTTTCTCTAGAATAATAATAAAGTTATTATATTATATAAAATAACTTAAGCAAGAGGTATAGAAAATAAGTGGAAACTATATTTGCACAAAGCTCTGCATTCGGTAAAGCAGGGGTAGCGGTTTTTAGGATTTCAGGTCCTAAAAGTCTGGAAGTTTTGCAGCTGCTTACTGGTAAAAAAGACTTTAAGCCGAGATTAATGTATTATCAACAAATTATTGCCCCTGAAACCAAGGAGCTAATTGATAATGCTATGGTTGTTTATTTTAAGCTACCTAATAGTTTTACTGGAGAAGACGTAGTCGAGATTCATACTCACGGCAGTAAAGCTATATCTATTATGCTGATAAATACTTTGTTAAATATATCTGATATTCGTTTGGCAGAAGCAGGGGAATTTACCAAAAGAGCTTTTTTAAATAATAAATTTGATTTAACAGCCGCAGAAGGAATAGCCGATCTAATTAACGCTGAAACCATTATGCAGCATAGGCAAGCAATTAGACAAGCAAGTGGCATACTTGAAGAATTATATAATAACTGGCGTAGTCAGCTTTTAAAAATTATCTCTCTGCTTGAAGCTTATATAGATTTCCCTGATGAAGATATACCGGATAGCGTCCTTAACGATGTTAATAACACTCATAAAAACCTTGTAAATGAAATATCTCATTATCTTAACGATAATAGACGAGGAGAATTACTAAATAGCGGTCTTAAACTTGCAATTATCGGCCCACCTAATGCAGGTAAGTCTAGCTTATTAAACTTCTTAATGCAAAGAGACATAGCGATTGTCTCAAATATTGCAGGCACTACTAGAGATATAATAGAGGGGCATTTAGACATTGGCGGTTATCCTATTATTTTACAAGATACAGCAGGTATAAGAGAAGAAAGTAGTGACATTATCGAGCAAGAAGGTATAAAAAGAGCTATTAATTCGGCTAAAACAGCGGATATTAAAATTATTATGTTTGATGCCAAAAAATTAGACTCCTCTATAAATGAAGATATTGCAGGTTTAATTGATGAAAATACTATCGTAATAATTAATAAAATAGACCTTATAGAACCAACCAAAGTATTTTTAATTGAAGATAAATATAAATGCTTAAGAGTTTCGGTAAAAAATAATATTGCTCTTTCAAGTATATTAAAAAATATAGAAAATATTGCCGAAAATATGGTTGGTTTTACCGAAACGCCTTACATAACAAATCAACGTCATCGTCATTATTTAAAACAAGCTCTCTCACATTTAACGGCTTTTAGCTTAGATAATGATTTAGTTCTAGCAACTGAAGATATTAGAATGACGGCACGCTGCATTGGTGCTATTACGGGCGTTATTAACGTAGAAGAAATACTAAGCGAGATCTTTAAAAATTTCTGCATAGGGAAATAATGTCTATGTGATGCCCGCTTGGCATTGGTGTTATTGCATGGATCAAAAAACGCACTTGGTGTCACTCGTAGCTTGACCACGGGCTCCAGTTAAAAATGTCAAATTATGTACATTATAAGTTATATTTTTGGACCCCATGGTCAAGCCACGGGATGACACCAAAGAGGCTTTCATAATAGTAACCCATCTCAAACTCCTTTCTCATATATTAATTTATTTTAACTTTACCTTGACAAAAACATTAACATACTCTAGAAACCACGTTTTATGGTTTTATTAATTAAATTAAAGGAGTAACATGATGGCACCTATATTAAATATAAACTTAAACTGTTTCATGCCTATATTTGCAAATGAAATGGTGAGTAGCTTACCTGGAAATACAAAACATACTATTTATAAGTTAGGCAATACTATATTTTCATTAGTATATAATACTGTTAAAGGAAGTTTCACTAACGGTTATTTAGTTGAGAATATAAAATGTAATTGGGCAGGAATCTTTAATCATTTAACAGATGTACCTAACGATTTATCAGTAGTAATTAGGGAGTGTACAGGCATTAAAATCCCTATAAAATCTATTGCTACTTATGAAAACAATACTAGCGTTATTTTAGAAGAAGGTAAGCACTTACTTCAAAACACTACCTTAGTAGAATTAAATGAATGCACTACCACTGAAGGCGCAGCTATTTTACAAGAGCATAATGCCAAAATGCTTGTTAATAATTTGAGAGATATTTTTAATCATTCGGAAATAACTTTGAACAATGTTCAAGAAGTAGGGGTAGAAATTTTTAATTTATTGAATATACCAATCACATTCACTACTGATAATCTTAAGGTTATTCTAGATGCTTTCAACATAACTTTGGACAATATATCCCCTACAGCAGTAGGTAAAGATATTTTAAATTTACTAAGTAAAACTTTCACTGAGGCAACCACTCCCACTACAGAAAAACCTAATGACGACACAAATGGCGGTGGATATACCGGTGCTTATATCACCGCTACGGTATTTGGAATAATAAGTATAGGTTTTGCAGTTAAATATGGATGGGATTGGTATAAGGGAAAAAATATAAAAGATCAAAATCTAGAGTTAGAGGGTGAAAACATAAAGTTAGAGGGTGAAAACATAAAGTTACAAAAGGCTAATATAAATCTTAGCACACTAATTGAATTTCAAGCGATGTTAGATGAAATTATAGGAATTGGAAATTTAACAGATATAGTTGCAATACTAAACACAATTAATCAAGATACGATAAATTTACATGGTCAAAATTATGATATTTCTCTATTAAAATCAAAAATACAAGGTCTAGATAAAGCAATTACAAAGTTAAATTCTGTCTCTAACATATGTGCTAATATAAATTCTTTAGGTAACACATTACATAAAATATGTGATCTTCTTAATGGAAAGGATAATTTTATTGCTATTAAATCTTTTGCAAATTTAATAAAAGAATCAAGGGAAACGGATATTAAATCCGAAGAACACAAAAACTGTCTTGAGCAAGTATTCGAGATGCTACTTGGAATTGATGAAACCTCAAGCGGAGAATATACTTATATTCCAGAGTTACCAAATCATGAAATGCCATTATTAGCCGATGTCTCATCTAGCTCTTTAGGCATAGGAGTATAGAACGTTGTGAGTATAATAACAAACCATCATTGACTTTTTGAAAGTTATATATAAAATGATACTTGGAGTAGCAAAGTGCTATTTCGGGGTGTCGAAACTTCTGCCAAAAGTGAGAACATTTCTCACAAAACCGATGTAATCCTCGACTTCACGGTCGGGGAGATATTAGGTATGTTCAGAGCTTAAGGGTTACTATAAGCTTAAAACTCCCTAGTGTGGCTGACTTTTGGCAGTGTGCGACCTCCCAGACCACCAAAAATTATGCTCATTGGTGGTTAAAAAACTTAAAGTATTTCAAATTAGTCCTAGGTTGTGTAAAGGAAAATCAATTTAATCTATTTTTGCTTTTTTTAGCTACAAATTATAAGATTTTTTTAATAGGTATAACTATTACTGCAAAAATCTTATTAACTTTTCTTCACATAGCATAGTTACTTTATAAGTTTAGGCATTCAATAATTCGCTGTTGAGATTACTTTTTTACCGGTTTTATTTTTTAAGGCGTTTTTAGCTATACATTTTACTTACAACCTTATTTTCTTCCATTCCTGTTGCATTATTAGCTTCCATTACTTGACGAGTAGATAATTCAGCAAGATTTGTATGTATAAATTTTAACTGAAATAGCAAAACGCTATTTCGGGCTTTTAAAGCCTTTTGTAAACGTGGATGGTATCTACCATTGAATGATACCATCCTCAACTTTATTAAGGTTGGGGTGTGATAATAGCATATGTCCAAGGTTTAAACCTAAAAGCTATTATAAACTGTCGTTTACGGTTTCTCTGAACGCACCGTGTAACCAAATTTCAGATACATCGATATAAAAATATGCTTTATCATGTTTTTCTCTCCTGTTCTATGTACGAGCTAAGTGGTTATTCACTTGATATTAATGGTTGATCGTGAATAAACCATTGCTCTATTGATTGTTCGGAACCAAATGAAGTAAGAAGTAATACATCGGGGCACGGGTTATTAATTATAATTAAATTAATAACCTGACCACCATCGTTACCTCCTTACAGTGTCTAAAACTATACTTCATTTTAAATATTTATTAAACATAGACCATCATAAAATATTTTGTGGTGGTTAGAACTTAAAAATCTAAGTTTAACTAAACGTGGCAAATCAAAATGACTTCCACTAACAAAATAATAATCTTTCTAACACCACTTTCAAATTCTGAAGATCGTAAGCGTCGTAGAAGAGCACTCCTTAATTCATATTGTTGGCAAAACAGTTTCACTATATTAAAAACCCTAGAAAAAAGCTTGTTTGATCATGCTATTTTAAAAGAGTTGATTAATCAAATCGTACACGAAGCCTAAAGGAACTATTACTGTTTTTATTGAAGATAAATTATTAAACACTCCAAATAGTATAGTCCTATTTTCAGTAATTGGGACTTTATATTTACTTGGATTCATTAAAACGGCAATATATATAAAAACTGAGTTAAAACTTTGTGGATCAATACTTGACGATTTTTTTTAAGTATTGCGACCTTTAATCTTAATTTTTATATTTCAGGATAAATGATAGAGCCGTTAGCAAAATAGCTTTAATTAGCTTTAAAATTATTTTGTTAACAGTCCTATAGTATGCTAAGATATTGCTTTTAAAAACAAGTGATTATCAGTGTCAAAATTCTCATTTAATATTCATCATCAGCATAAAAAAGCTAGAAGCGGTATTATCGCAACTGCACACGGTGAAATTCGTACTCCGGCCTTTATGCCGGTCGGGACTAGAGGAACTGTTAAGGCAATGTTGCCTGAATCGGTAGCAGAAACCGGAGCTGATATATTACTCGGGAATACTTACCACTTAATGCTTCAGCCAAGTGCTGAGCGTATAGCACGCCTTGGCGGCCTGCATAAATTCATGAATTGGGATAAGCCTATATTAACTGATTCCGGGGGTTTTCAGGTAATGTCGCTATCAAAGTTACGCAAGATAACCGAAGAAGGAGTAAGTTTCAGCTCTCATATTAACGGTGATAAATATATGTTAACGCCTGAGCGTTCTACCGCAATACAATATCTGCTCGGTAGCACGATCACTATGGCTTTTGACGAATGTACGCCGTACCCTGTTACATTTGAAGAAGCTAAAACTTCTATGCAGCTTACGACTAGATGGGCGAATAGATCACGTAATGCCTTTGTTAAGCGGGAAGGCTACGCACAATTCGGTATTATTCAAGGTAGTGTTTACGAAGAATTACGTGAGCAATCAGCTAAAGATTTAGTAGAACTCGATTTTGAGGGCTATGCTATAGGCGGGCTTGCAGTAGGTGAGGGGCAGGAGCTTATGTTTAAAGTGCTTGATTATGCTCCTGATTTACTGCCGCAAAATAAGCCGCGTTATTTAATGGGAGTCGGTAAGCCTGCTGATATTATCTGTGCGGTTAACCGAGGTATAGATATGTTTGACTGCGTAATTCCGACACGCTCAGGACGCAACGGTCAGGCTTTTACAAAATACGGTACGGTAAATATCCGCAATAGCAAATACGCAGGTGATAATGAGCCGTTAGAACATGATTGTTCATGTCCTGCTTGCACTAATTACACGAAAGCTTATCTGCATCATGTAGTTAGAATCGGTGAGATACTTGGTTCTATGCTAATGACCTGGCATAATTTAACATATTTTCAAAACCTCATGAGCCGTATTAGAGAATATATTAAACTAGGTAAAGATTTTGATTTTGATTCTTAATAAACCCTTAGTTGACTAATTATAAAACGTACTTAAATAGATTATGTTATGGAAAAGGTTTATGTAGATCATACTTTAGTGATTATAGATAGAAAAAAATAAAAATCGGTGGCTATTATATCGCTTGAAGATCATAATTCTATAGCAGAAACTTTATATTTGTTAAAAAGTCTTAAGAATGCTGAAAGACTAAAGCGAGCAATTAACGATTTTGAAGAAAATAAAAATTTTAGAAACAGATACTCAAGCCGTCATTTCGAGGAAATTATGGAGTAATTGGCGAAGCAATCTAGTAAAAATTCTGATTTACAGATTTTTTTATTATTTTTCCTGGATTGCTTCGTCTAATTACTATGTAATTCTTCTCGCAATGACGGAAAACCGGTCCACGCAACAACGCCTCCTCGCAATGACAAAATTTATAGTTATTGAGCAATGTAAATGAAAATATAAACTACTAATGCAAAATATTGATTTTATATCTGAAGAAGAAGCAAAAAAATTACTAAAAGAACTCAGCTGTAAAATAGCAGTGTATAACCATGCTTATTATATAGAGGATAATCCTTTAGTTTCAGATGCCGAGTATGATCAGCTAGTTAATATCAATCTAAAATTAGAGCAGAAATTTCCTCATTTAGTTTTAGAAAATAGTCCTAGCAAGGAAGTAGGGGCTAAAATAGCAAATAAATTTGCTAAAGTTACGCATCAAGTTCCTATGCTATCTCTTAGTAATGCTTTTGATGAGCAAGATGTAAGAGATTTTGTAGACCGTATAAAAAATTTCTTACGTCTTGATGAGTTTGCTCCTATCTTTTGTGAACCTAAAATAGATGGCTTATCTTTTTCTGCTATATATAAAAACGGGCTGCTTATAACAGGCGCGACCAGAGGTGATGGATATGTCGGTGAAGATATAACGGCAAATATTAAAACAATCAAAAATTTTCCTCATAAAATAGATAATGTTCCGGCATTTTTAGAAGTACGAGGGGAAATTTATATTGAAAAACAAGATTTTTTAAACCTAAATGAAGAACAAGAAGAGCAGGGCAGAGATCAATTTGCTAACCCCCGTAATGCTGCTGCTGGTTCGCTTCGTCAGCTTGATGCTTCTATTACGGCTAAACGACCGCTCAAATATTTTGTCTATTCAGGTGGAGTAACTGAGCAGAATCTGGCTGCTTCTCAAGATCAATTACTTACAAAATTAAAAGAATTTGGTTTTAGCGTTAATGAAATATCTAAGCTTACAAATTCCGAAGAAGAAGTTTTTGCCTTTTACGAATATTTAAAAACAAATCGAGAAAATTTACCTTATGAAATTGATGGGGTAGTATATAAGCTAAATGATTTTGCACTACAAAATAGAATGGGTTTTATTGCTCGATCTCCACGTTTTGCTACCGCTCATAAATTTCCCGCAATAATAGGACAAACAAAACTGCTCTCTATTACTGTGCAGGTCGGTAGAACTGGTACGTTAACGCCGGTAGCAGAGCTTGAGCCTATAGCAATAGGCGGGGTAACCGTTAGCAGAGCAACGCTGCATAATTTCCAAGAAATCACACGCAAAGATGTGCAGATTAAGGATTACGTATTCTTGCAGCGTGCCGGTGACGTTATTCCTAAAATCACTGGAGTTGATATAGAGAAGCGTCCTAATGATACAATAGCATTTGAATTTCCTTTATTTTGTCCTTCATGTAATTCTAAGTTGTATTACGTTCCTGAAGATATTATTATACGCTGTGATAACGGTCTTAATTGTCCCGCTCAGAATTATAAGCGTATATGCCATTTTGTATCAAAAAATGCGATGGATATTGAAGGGCTTGGGCTTAAGCAAGTTGAGTTTTTAATAGATCAGGGGTTGATTAGTAATCCTCTCGATATTTTCTTTTTAAAAGAAAAAAATGAAGCTAGTTTAACAAAACTTGAAAATATGGATGGATGGGGTCAAAAATCAGTAGAAAAGCTTTTTAAAAATATAGAAAAATCAAAAAATATTAGCTTGCCAAGATTTATATATGCACTAGGCATAAGGCATATTGGTGAACAAAATGCTAAATTACTTGCTAGAGAATTTGGCAGCTATAATAATTTTATAGCTCAAATGGAATTGCTTAGCAAAAACGATTCGTATATCTATCAAAAACTAAACAATTTAGAAGGAATCGGTGATAAGATTTTAATAGATATTATTGGCTTTTTGGACGTTAAAGAAAATATCCAGCTTATCAAAAAATTTGGTGAAATATTAAATATTGAAGATTATAAAGAGACTAGGGAACAAAGCAGTTTAACAGGTAAGATAGTGGTATTTACCGGTAGCTTACCGACGATATCTAGAGCGGAAGTTAAAGCAACAGCTGAGAAGTTTGGAGCTAAAGTTGCAGCTAGCGTATCATCGAACACGGATTTAGTCGTAGCAGGCCTTGATGCAGGCAGTAAGCTTAAAAAAGCTAAAGAGCTTAATATTAAAATTATTGATGAAGAAGAATGGCTTACGCTTATAAAAAACGCTTAGGAAAAGCGACTGTTGCATGTGTTGCAACAGTTCAAATAGAAGGAGAAAAGAGTGTAGAAAGACAAATAGAATATTATAATTTAGATGCAATAATCTTAGTAAGATATAGGGTCAATTCTAAGAGAGAAATCGCTTTTAGAAAATGGGCTACTAACTTACTTAAAGAATATAGTATTATTTACATTGCTTTTACGAAAGATTGCACAGTAAATTGGACTATGATATAATATATTATAAATATAAAGAGGCATTTTATGGGGCATAGTATTGTTATCCCTAATGATTTAAATAATGAATTAACAATTGTAGCTAAATTAGAGGAAATGCCTAAATCTAAGCTGAGACGAGAAGCAATTAAAAATTATTTATGTGCATTAAAAGAAGAGAGAGAAGATGCAGAAATTGCTTTAGCAAGAAGCAATAATCCAAATAAAAATTTTATACTGCAGAAGAAAGCAACGGAATTCTTAAAAAAGAAATATGATTTATAAAGTATATGCTCTATGTCATTCCCGCTTTCGTGGGCATGACATAGAGTTATATGAGCGAGCTGGTCATAGAAGTGAAATTTATGATTAATTTAAAATGAACTATCGTCATATTTATCATGCAGGCAATTTTGCCGATATAGTCAAACATTTAGTGCTAATTAGCATTTTAGAACAGCTTAAGAAAAAAGATAAACCTTTTGCGGTTTTAGATGCTTTTGCAGGTCTTGGTCTTTATGATTTAAACTTGGAAGCGGCTTCTAAAACTCTAGAAAGCGATACGGGAATTAATAAATTACTGCAAGCTACTAATCCTATTCTTGAACTCTTACAAACTTTCTTAAATATAGTAAATCTAGCAGGACAAAATCATTATCCTGGCTCACCTTTTATAATTAAACAATTATTGAGAGCAAATGATCGTTTAATTGCCTGCGAACTTCATCCAAGCGATTATTTAAGTTTAAAAAAATTATTACTAAATGATACGCATAATATAGATGCTTATAATGCGATTAAAGCTTTTCTACCATTTAAAGAGAATAGAGGGTTAATTTTTCTTGATCCGCCTTTTGAAGTAAAAAATGAGTTCCAAAAATTACTTGAAGCACTTAAAAAAATTAAGCTACGAGTTCTTAATAATCCCATCTTAATTTGGTATCCTATAAAGGATTTACCTTTGGTCCGTGATTTTTACCACAATTACAAAAATATTGGATTTAACGAAGCTATAATTATTGAATATGAGCTTTTAAATAGTGATAAAAATATGGTTAAGTGTGGATTAATGTTAATTAATCCTCTAAATATTATAGGAGAATTAGAAAAATTAACGGGTTATTTAAGCAATATTTTAAACTTAAAATTTACGTATATTTACTTTTAATGTTTTTTCAAAAATATATCTTTTTACTGTTTATAGTTTTTCTTGTTCAAGGTTGCAGCAGTATTAAAGAATCTAGTGATACTAGATTACTTTCTACTACTTCATCTCAATTAAAGCAAAAATATAAAATCAGTCATGCGGATTTAGTAGTACAGTATGATTTAACAAACAAAAATAACAAATGTATATACGCAAAAAACTTAGGTCTGATAATTAATAACCCTAAGCAGAATAAGATTGTTTTACAAAAATTCCATAATAAAAACCTGACAGAATTTAATAAAGCAGCCGAAATAAAAATAGCTGATATAAAGGCAGTTGTAACAAAATTAAATTCAAAATATAAGTTTCTCTCTAAACCGGAAGCTAGTTATTTTGCAAAAAAACAGACTCATAGGAATAATATTTCAGAACTAACCAAGCTTGATAAGATCATTAGCACGATACCGCTTATGATGCCGGAATATGAGCCGAAAATTACTAGCCATTACGGAACTAGGAAAAGTCCTCATAAAAAGAAAAGAAAAAAGAAATGTTTCCATAGCGGTATTGATTTACAAGCTAAAAAAGCAGCACCGATATATGCAGCAGCAAGTGGAATTGTTATAAAAGCCGCTAGAGCACCTGATTACGGGAATTTTGTTGAGATTAAACATGGACGCAAATTTGTTACGAAATATGCTCATTTAAAGGAAATGTCAGTTAAGGAAGGCAATAAAATTAAGCGGGGTCAATTTATCGGTATACAAGGAAGAACCGGTAATGCAACGGGTGAACATTTGCATTTTGAAATTCTACTAGACAACAAAGCAATCAATCCGTTGGACTTTATTTTTAACTGCCGTAAATGTTGATAGAGTAGGTTTGTCGATCCATGCAATAACACAAATATTAATCTAATTTATATATAATATGATCAAACTTTTATATCCTAAATTTTGGCAGAAGCGAAATATTATAGCTTATTTGCTTTTGCCTATAAGCCTGATATATAAATTTTTAGGCTATTTACGAGCTAGTTTAGCACGTGCTATTATGTTGCCTGCTAAAGTTATTTGTGTTGGTAATTGTAGCGTAGGAGGTACGGGTAAGACACAGATAGTAATGTATCTAGCCAAATTACTGAGAGCTAAAAATGTAAGTTTTGTAATAGTAACTAAGGCTTATGGTAGTAACCTTAAAAGTGCAACTACCATACATCAAGGACATACAGCATTAGAGGTAGGAGATGAGGGAGTAATACTTGCAAAACATGAAACAGTTATTGCTACTAAAAATATTAAAGAGATTTTACCATTAATTAACGAGCTTAAACCTGATATAATAATAATGGATGATTTCCTACAAAATCCTTATTTTTATAAAGATTTTACTATAGTTTCAGTAGATAGCCAAAGGCTTTTTGGCAATGGCTTTCTAATTCCTGCAGGGCCTTTAAGACAATATCCAAATAAAGCCCTTGATGCAGCTGATTTAATTTTTTTAGTCAGTAGTACCAATGATAAAATACCGAATATTTTAACTCCTTATGCCAATAAATTAATAAATGCTCAAATAGTTCCTTCAAATAATATAGATCAAACTAAAAATTATTTTGCTTTTAGCGGTATCGGTAATCCTGAACGTTTCTTTTCAACTTTAAAAAATTATGGACTGAATATAACCGGTTATAAAATTTTTCCTGATCATTATAATTATTTACAAGCAGATTTGGAAAATTTATATTCATTAGCTAAAAAGCATAATGCTACCTTAATTACTACAAGAAAAGATCATATTAAGTTTAATGATTTAAATAATAATATTGTCTGTTTAGATGTAGAACTATCTATAAACAACCATGATTTATTAAATGAAAAAATTTTTCAAAAAGCTCAGATATTTAATTGAGTATTTTATCGTCGTTATATTCCTTAAAGTAATAGGAATATTCGGTGTAGATAAAGCAGCAGATATTTGTAGTTTTATAGCAAGAAAAGTCGGTATATTATTCGCCGTTAATAAAATTGCTAGACGAAATATTAAAGCAGTATTCGGCGATATGTGTGATGTTGAAAAAATCATAGATAAAACTTGGGATAATTTCGGTAGATTCATCGGTGAAAGTGCTTATGTTAATAAAATGAGCGAAGCTGAGCTAGAACATAGAACCGAGATAATAGGTATTGAGAATATTAGAAAGCTAGGAGAACAACCATTTTTATTATTTAGTGGTCACTTTGCTAATTGGGATATTGGGCTTCATCTTCTGCATAAATATTATTCGAAATTTGCTGTGATTTACCGTAAGGCAAATAACCCGTATGTTAATAAGTTAATTAATGAAAGCCGTGCCGGTGATAAATTAAGACTTATACCGAAAGGTCCTGAAGGTAGTAGCGCTTTAGTTAGGGCTATCAAGGATGGTGAATCTATTGTTATGCTTGTTGATCAAAAAATGAACGATGGAATTGAAGTGCCTTTTTTAGGGCATCCTGCTATGACGGCCAACGCCATCGCTAAAATTGCTTTGCAGTATAAATATACAATTATACCGTGTCAAATTATCAGAACTAAAGGTAGCTATTTTAAAGTAATAGTTCATCCGCAATTAAAGTTTGAGCAAACCGGCGATAATAAAGCCGATTGCTATAATATTATGCTTAATATTAATCAAATGCTAGGAGAATGGGTTAAGCAAAATCCTTCTCAATGGTTTTGGTTTCACAATAGGTGGAAGAAATGAAACGTCATGAGCTAAGCGACTGAATGGTCCCACAGCCTCGGTGTCATACCATGGTTAAGCCACGGTACGACAGCTGTGGAATTGATCCACGTACAACACTTAAGAAAGCATAGTTCGTAATGTTTCAAGTACTTCTTGAGCGTGATTTTTAGCATTTACCGAACGCCAAATATGCTTAACTATTCCCTCATTATCAAGTAAAAACGTAGCTCTATCAATGCCCATATATTTTTTACCGAACATTGATTTTTCTATCCATACCCCTAATTGTTCACACAAATTTGAATTTGCATCAGAGGCTAAATCAAATCCTAAACTATATTTTTTTTAAATTTATCATGAGAGTCAAGCTTATCTTTGGATACTCCGATAATTACCGTATTAAGTGTATCGAATTCCGGTTTTAGCTTGTTAAAATCTTGTGCTTCAATAGTACATCCAGGCGTATCGTCTTTCGGATAAAAATATAGTACTATGAATTTTCCTTTTAAATCCGATAGTTTAATTACTTTATCTTTACCTATGTGTAAAGATAAATCAGGAACTTTTGTTCCTAGTTCTAATGTCATGACATCCTCAAATTTATTTTATATTAATAAACTATATATTAAATATGTCCTTTTTAAAATTGCTTTTTAAAATTATATTATTTATGATACCGATATATTAATATCTAAGTTTAATTTTTATTAGCTATTTTCAAAAATAGGTTTTATAAGAACTATAAGTGAAGCACTTGAAGCATTACATAAAAATCTTAAGGACTCTGCTAAAATTATTACTGCCGATTTTAATAAAAAATGTCATGAAGTAGCGGATAAATTATCCGTCAAAATTAATGATTTAGAGGAATATGCTAAGGACAGTAAAGACCATTCTTTAGAAACTATAAAAGAGCAATATAAAAATGAGCAATATAAAAATTTAACGAAAGAGTTACAAGATTATCAGAAAATTAAAGATGATATAAGTAGAAGAATATAGACAAACTCTTGTAAAAAAACTTGATGATTTAAGTAAGAAAATTGAACAATATAATACTAAACATAAATAATTGGAGAATATAATGAAAAAAGTTTTAATCACATTAGGTGCTACTGCTACATTATTATTAACACCTAGCATTTTTGCAGATTCACCTACCAAGGAGGAAGCAAAAGCAAATGCAGTGCAAACTGAAGCAGTAGTTACAACCAGTATAAAAACAATTACCGAAAATTTAAAGGAATTAAAAGACAATTTAACCAACTTAGCCCAAACGGGAGCCGATACATTTAATCAAACCTTAAGCAATACTTACGATCAGATAACACAAAGTGTTGCAGAGATAAAAAAGACTGTGAAAGATCAGAAAGATAAAAAAGGTGAAGAACTGCAAAAATGTATAGAGGATGTAAAAGCAAAAATGGAAAATTATAAAAAAGCAGAAAGCAAGGAGCAAGAAAAAATACGTCAGCACCTAGTGGATAAATTAGAAGAGCTAAATAAAAATATTAACGAATATAATAAAGAAAAAGCAAATTCATAATTTGATTGAGTGGGCTTTGGTTCTACCATTGTCACCCCGTCCGTGGCCTTGACCGGTGTTGTTGCGTGGCTCACTTATGTCATTCCCACGTAGGTGGGAGTCCATCATAAAGCGAGATAAATCTAGCTTTAAAAAATATTTTAGATCAAGATTTTATTCAAATAAAGCTTCAAAAGCTTTAAAGTACTGGATTTCTGCCTACGCAGGAATGACATAGAGTGGGTTTTGCAAGCCATGCAACAAGGCTGGCTTGACCACGGGGTGACACCATTAAAAATCGGTATTATTTATGACTATTACCAAAGAAAAAATTTCAGCTATGTTAAGCTCCAAATTGGGTTTTTCAAATAATTTGTGCGAGGAAATAGTTAATACGGTTTTTTCTAATATTTTAGAAATAGCAAAAGAGCAAAAATTAACTTTAAAGAATTTCGGTAGCTTTGAGGTTAAACAAAAAAATCCACGTCCCGGAATAAATTTTCATACTAAATCACCAGTAATTATAGAATCAAAAAAGAATTTACGTTTTGTCCCTTCTTCCAAATTAAAAGCCCTAGTTAATGAACATGACCAACAATAAGCTAACAAAAAAATATTATTCTGCTAGTGAAGTGATTAAGCATTTAAATATTGCTTTACATCAATTAAGATATCTAGAGGCAAAAATCCCTAATTTATCTAATTATAAAATAAATAATAGAAAATACTATACTGTTAATGATATTGATCTACTTCAAAAATCTTTAAAGAAAGATATTATATCTCCGTCTACCGATAAAGTCGATATATTACTTACCAACTTTCATAATTTGTCTCTTCAAATAAAAAAATTCTTGCTGATGTCTCGATGACTTGCGTATAGTACTTGTCATATCACGTTTTAAAGACAAGAAAAGAGTGTATTATGACAATAAGACAAAGAGCAAAACCGGTAATTATAGGTATATCCGGTCCTGAATTAACCGATGCTGAAAGAGAATTATTTGAAGAGCATAATCCTTTAGGTGTAATTTTATTCCGTCGTAATATTAGAAAGAATGATAACGGTGAGCAGGATAAAGAAACTCTTATTAAGCTTATTGCAGATATAAAAGAAGTATTAGGAGAAAATACTATCATCTCTATAGATCAAGAGGGAGGTAGGGTAAAAAGGCTCATAGCACCAACTTTTTATGACGCTCCGGCTGCTCAAACTTTCGTTGATGTGCAAGAGTGCAAACAAAACTATATCAATATAGGCAAAGAGCTAAGAGAAGTAGGTATTAATCTAGATTTTGCTCCGGTAGCGGATTTGATACACGAAGGAGCAGACAAGATAGTCGGCGATAGAAGTTTCGGCTCAGGGCTGGAAGTAGTCGTGCCTTTATGTTTAGCTGCTATAGATGGATTACAAGAAGAGAAAGTCGTGGCTTGTATAAAACATATTCCTGGTCATGGTAGAGCTAAAGTGGATAGCCATATAGGGTTACCTATTGTTGATACTAGCTTAAAAGAACTAGAGGATACAGACTTTAAAGTATTTAAGGAGCTAGCGAAGCACGATAATATTAAACTTGCTATGACGGCACATATAATTTATAAAGCTCTTGATCCTGAGAACCCTGCCACCCTATCCAAAAAAGTTCAAGCCTATATTAAAAATAATATAGGCTTTAAAGGGCTTATTATTTCCGATGCAATAGATATGAAAGCTTTAAGCGGTAGTATGGCAGATATTACCAAAGGAGTTTTAGATGCAGGTGTAGATATAGTGCTTGAATGTACCGGAGCATTTAACAAAATGTCTGAAGTTCTAGGTAGTGTTTCGGAAGATTCTATAGATAAATTTTCTGACCTTTTAATG
>NZ_AKVZ01000030.1 GCF_000273745.1 Rickettsia australis str. Phillips | reverse complement strand
ATGCTATTCGTCATTGTGAGGAGCGAAGCTACGTGTGGCAATCCAGTAAAAAATTCTGTAAATCAGAATTTTTAACTGGATTGCTTCGTCGAATTACTACATAATTCTTCTCGCAATGACAATGTAACAGATCTATCTAATTAATCTAAGTTAAAATTAATTAAACAATTATATTGAAAAAGTTTATTTTTGCTATTAACCTGTTTTTTAATTTTTAGTTAAAGAATTAATTTTATCAATTACTTGAATAGTATTATGAACAGTCTTAGGGATTTAAGTTCTAAAAGCTATCAGTAATATTTACTAAAAATAGAGATATTATAGAATTTTAGGTAGCAGGAGGGGATTTGATTTGTGATATTATTAATCTGCTTAAAGCAGATTTAAATAAGGCAGATATAGAAAATGAGATATATATGCGTCTTAAAGAACCTTATTCTGTTTTAAAAAAGATGAAAAGGAAAGAAGTGCAGATTAATGCATTGAAAGACTTAATTGCGTGTAGGATTATAGTTAAATCTAAAGCTCTATGCTATAATGCTTTGGACGTAGTTAGGAGTTCACCGCATTTAGATTGGTTATACACCAAAGATTATATCAATAGACCAAAAAGCAATGGCTATCAGTCTCTTCATAATATAATGCAGCTTTTACACTCTAAACGTAATTTTGAAATACAGATAAGAAGTGAAGATATGCATAAAGATGCTGAGTTGGGTAGAGCAGCTCATTTAAATTATAAAAAAGAACAAGACCATCATTTGAAAAAAGTTTTTGACGTTAGTAATGACACGGTACTTTCTAAAGCACGTAAAATAGTGAAACAATTTGAAGGATTAGAAGAGCAAATTGTAGAATATGAAAAAGAAATTATGCGTATTTGGGATACTAAATATGACGAAATGCTAAAATGGGAAAATACTTCTGCAGTGCTAATATTTAATGAAGAGTAGGGGGATAATTAGTTCGTCATCCCGTGAGACAAGAATATGTCATCCCCGTGGTTAAGCCACGGGATGAGAGAGGTGAAATTGATCCACACGGGCAATACCTCTTCGCAATGATGACCTGTGTGTCATAACACCAATGTGATAAAAATATAACAGTTATTAAAACTTTATAAAAAAACTACAGCGATGCTTGTAATTATATACAACATGTGGTATGCTACAGTCCGTAGTTTAGAAACTATTGAAACAAAATGTTAGGTTATTTCCTTATCAAATGCAGGATATATTGACTCACGTTTGATCAGTTTGTTTTAATACTAGGTACTAAATTTTAACTTAAATATAGGAAAAAAATATGGCTCAAAAACCAAATTTTCTAAAAAAATTAATTTCCGCAGGATTGGTAACTGCTTCTACAGCTACCATAGTAGCTGGCTTCGCAGGCTCAGCTATGGGTGCTGCGACACAGCAGAATAGAACGACAGTTGGAGTTGCTACAACTGTTGATGGTGCGGGGTTTGACCAAACTGCTGCTAATGCAAATCTTGCAGTTGCTCCAAATGCAGTTATTACGGCTAATTCTAATAATGGTATTAGTTTTAATACTCCAGCAGGTAATTTTAACGGTTTGTTTTTAGATACTGCAAACAATTTAGCAGTGACAGTTAATGAGAATACTACTTTAGGATTTATCACTAAGGCTGCTAATAACGCTAACTTCTTTAACCTTACTCTTGCTGCTGGTAAAACTCTTACCATAACAGGACAAGGTATTACTGCTGCACAAGCAGGTGCTACACAAAATGCTCAAAATGTTGTTACACAAGTTAATGGTGGTAATGCTATTGCCAATAATGATCTTAGCAGTTTAGGAACAACAGACTTTGGTGCTGCACCTTCTACATTAGTATTTAATTTAGCAAATCCTACAACTCAAAAAGCTCCTCTTATACTTGGAGGTAATGCTGCAATAGCTAATGGTGCTAACGGTATATTAGATGTTACTAATGGATTTATTCAAGTTTCAGATAAAAGTTTTGCTACTGTTAAGACAATTAATATCGGTGACGGTCAAGGTTTCATTTTTAATACTGATGCTACTAATGGTAATGCTTTAAATTTACAACAAGTAGCTGGTTCGACTATTAATTTTAACGGAACGGACGGTACCGGTAGATTAGTATTATTAAGTAATAATGGTGCTGCTACCGACTTTAACGTTATGACAGGAAGTTTAGGCGGTAATCTAAAAGGTATTATCGAATTTAACACTACTGCAGCAGTAGCTGGTCAACTTATGGCTAATGCAGGTCCTGCTAATGCAGTAATAGGTACTAATAATGGAGCAGGTAGAGCTGCAGGATTTGTTGTTAGCGTAGATAATGGTAATGCAGCAACAGTCGCTGGACAAGTTTATGCTAAAAACATGGTTATACAAAGTGCTAATGCAGGCGGACAAGTAAACTTTAACCACATAGTTGATGTTGGTGTAGACGGTACTACTGCCTTTAAAACAGCAGCTTCTAAAGTTGCAATAACTCAAAACTCAAACTTTGGTGCTACTGATTTCTGTAATCTTGCAGTACAGATTACAGTGCCTGATAATAAGACCCTTACAGGTAATTTCACAGGTGATGCTAGCAATAAAGGTAATACTGCAGGTGTGATAACTTTTGCTGCTAACGGTACTTTAGCAAGTGGTAATGCTGATGCAAATGTTGCAGTGACAAATGATATTAAAGCAATCGAAGCAGCAGGTGTCGGAGTTGTTCAATTATCAGGAATACATACTGCCGAGTTACGTTTAGGAAATGCCGGTTCTGTTTTTAAACTTGCTGACGGTACAGTTATAAGCGGTCAAGTTAACCAAACTGCTCTTATTGGCGGTGCTCTTGCAGGTGGTGCTATTCAGTTAGATGGAAGTGCTACAATTACCGGTGATATAGGTAACGGTGGTGGTAATGCTGCGTTACAAGGTATTACTTTAGCTAACGATGCTTCAAAAACATTAACTCTCGGTGGAGCAAATATTATCGGTGCTAATGCCGGTAGAACAATTGATTTCCAAGCTAACGGTGGTACTATTAAATTAACAAGTACTCAAAATGATATTTTAGTTAATTTTGATTTAGCTATTACTACTGATAAAACAGGTGTTGTTGATGCAAGTAGCTTAACAAATACTCAAACTTTAACTATTGCAGGTCGTATCGGTACTATTGCTAATAATAAAACTCTTGGTCAATTAAAGATAGGTTCAAGTGCAACAACTTTAAGTATCGGTGATGTTGCTATTAATGAGTTAGTTATTGGAAATAATGGTTCAGTAAAGCTTGGTCATGTTAACTATTTAATAGCTAAAACTACTAATGCTTCAGGTCAAGGTAAAATAATAGCTGACTCTAATATAGTTATTAATGTTGGTGGGCATAATTTAAATATAACAAATCTTATGGCAGGAACAAATTTAGGTAGTGCGGAAGCTCCACTTTCAGAATTCAATTTTGCTGCACCGACTGGTGGGGCAATAAGTACTGTATTAACTATGATTGGCGGATCTAATATATACGCCAATAATATTACTACTACTACTCCTAATACCGGTGGCTTTGGCTTTATTGGTGGTGGAACAAGTATAATAAGCGGTACAGTTGGTACGCCTGCTAATAAAATCGGCCACGTATATTTAGACGGCAATAGTACGGTTCAGTTTGCAGGTAATGCCATTTTTAATGACCATACTACTATTATCAGTAATTCTACCTTACAAATCGGTGGTGACTATACTGCAAGCTTTATCGCATCGGATGATAATACCGGTATAGTAGAATTTGTTAACACCGCTCCTATTACCGTAACATTAAACAAACAAGCTGGACATGTTAATGATTTAAAACAAATAACAGTTTCCGGTCGCGGTAACGTAGTAATTAATGAAATAGGTAATGCAGGTAATAACCATGCTATAGAGACTGATACAATTTCTTTTGAAAATGCAAGTTTAGGTGCAGGTTTATTCTTAGCTAGCGGTACCTCATTAGATGGTTTAACAATTAAAAGTAAAGTAGGTAATGGTACACCAGGTAACTTTAATGTTCCTGCTGTAATCGTATCAGGTATTGATAGTGTAATCGCTGATGGTCAAGCAATCGGTGATCAAAAAAATATCGTAGGTCTAGGTCTTGGAAGCGATAATGGCATAATCGTTAATGCTACTACATTATATGCAGGTATCGGTACTACAAAAAATAATCAAGGTACTGTCACACTTAGCGGCGGTATCCCTAATACCCCTGGTACAATTTACGGTTTAGGTGTAGAGCACGGTTATCCAAAGTTAAAGCAAGTAACGTTTACTACAGACTATAATAACTTAGGTAGTATTATCGCAACTAACGTAACAATTAATGACGGTGTAACTGTTACTACAGGTGGTGTAGTCGGGACAGATTTCGACGGTACAATTACCCTTGGAAGTGTTAACGGTAACGCTAATGTAAGATTTGTTGACCGCACATTTTCTGATCCTACAAGTATGATTGTTACCACTAAAGCTAATGTCGGTACTGTAACTTATTTAGGTAATGCGCATGTTGGTAATATCGGTGCTGCTGATACTAATGTAGCTTCTGTTAAGTTTACGGGTAATGATAATGGGGCAGGATTACAAGGAAATATTTATTCACAAGTCACAGATTTTGGTGCTTATGATTTAACTGTTTTAAATTCTAACGTAATTTTAGGCGGCGGTACTACTGCTATTAACGGTGAAATCGATCTTCTTACAAATACCTTAACATTTGCAAGCGGTACTTCAACATGGGGCAGCAATACTTCTATTGAAACTACTTTAACAGTAGCAAACGGTAAGATAGGTCACATCGTTATTGCGGAAAATGCTCAGGTTAATGCAACAACTACAGGAACTACAACCATTAACGTACAAGATAATGTTAATGCAAATTTCAGTGGTACAAAAACTTATATTTTAATCCAAGGTGGTGCTAGATTTAACGGTACTTTAGGAGGTCCTAACTTTGCTGTAACCGGAAGTAATCGTTTCGTAAATTATGGTTTAATGCGTGATGCTAACCAAGATTATGTAATAACACGTACTAACGATGCAGCAAACGTAGTTACTAATGATATAGCAAATAGCCCATTTGCAGGTGCACCGGGTGTAGGTCAGAACGTTACAACATTTGTAAATGCAACTAATACCGTGGCGTATAATAATCTTCTTTTAGCGAAAAATAGTGCTGATTCTGCTAACTTTGTTGGAGCTATTACTACCGATTCAAGTGCAGCTGTAACTAATGCACAATTAGATGTAGCTAAAGATATCCAAGCTCAACTTGGTAACAGATTAGGTGCTCTTAGATATTTAGGTACTCCTGAAACTGCTGAAATGGCTGGACCTGAAGGTGGAGCAATACCGGCTGCGGTTGCTGCAGGTGACGCAGCTGTTGACAATGTAGCTTATGGTATATGGGCAAAACCTTTCTATACTGATGCACATCAAAGTAAGAAAGGCGGTTTAGCTGGTTATAAAGCTAAAACCACCGGTGTTGTAATCGGTTTAGATACGCTAGCTAGCGATAACTTAATGATCGGTGCTGCTATCGGTATCACTAAAACCGATATAAAACACCAAGATTATAAGAAAGGTGATAAAACCGACATTAAAGGTTTCTCATTCTCTCTATATGGTGCCCAGCAGCTTGTTAATAACTTCTTTGCTCAAGGTAGTGCAATATTTAGCTTAAACCAAGTGAAGAACAAAAGTCAGCGTTACTTCTTTGATCCTAACGGTAAGATGAATAAACAAATTGCTGCCGGTAATTACGATAACATGACATTCGGTGGTAACTTAATGGTCGGTTATGATTACAATGCAGTGCAAGGTGTGTTAGTAACTCCAATGGCAGGGCTTAGCTACTTAAAGTCTTCTGACGAAAACTACAAAGAAACCGGTACAACAGTTGCAAACAAGCAAGTTAACAGTAAGTTTAGCGATAGAACCGATTTAATAGTAGGTGCTAAAGTAGCCGGTGGTACTATGAATATAACTGATCTTGCGGTATATCCTGAAGCTCACGCTTTTGTAGTTCACAAAGTAAACGGTAGATTATCTAAAACTCAGTCTCAGTTAGATGGACAAGTTACTCCGTTCATCAGCCAGCCTGACAAAACTGCTAAAACATCTTATAATTTAGGTTTAAGTGCAAGCATAAGACCTGATGCTAAGATGGAATACGGAGTCGGTTATGATGCTCAGATTGCAAGTAAATACGTTGCACATCAAGGTACTTTAAAAGTCCGTATAAACTTCTAATCGCTCCCGATTAGCAAGTTTATAAGTTCTTTAAGAAAAAGCTCTCTTTGAAAAAAGGGGGCTTTTTTTATTTTTTCTTCCCGCCTACAGATCTTGTTGCGTGAATATCTAATCTTCATTGCGAGGAGCGAAGCGGACGCGGCAATCCAGAAAAAATAATTAAAAAAGCTCTGATTTACAAAGTTTTTTACTAGATTGCTTCGTCGAATTACTACGTAAGTCTTCTCTTAATGACAGAAAAGCAGGTCCACGCAACAATGCCACGCGGGAATGATATCATCTACTTATTCACCCAGTGCAATATCTTCATTAACCCTCAATTTTTTATTGACTTTTAGTCGAAATAATATTTAGCTTTACAGCTAAAAATTTAATTTTCATAAATATTATGAAAAAATATTATATTAGGGATTATTATGCTTCTAATAAGCGGAAGTATATTTGCTCGAAGTCAAATATCTAATTTAGTTGTACCGGTTAGCTATTTTATAAATCATGTATCGCAATTGGAAACACTAAAAGAAAATCTTAATCAATACAAGCAGTCTAGTTGTAGTAGGGTAGGGGGAAGCGGTATGGGTAAAACGCAGCTTGCTAGGATGTACGCTTATGAAAATAAAGATAACTATAACATAATTTGGTTTATTGATTGTAATCTAAATATAGAGCAGCAATTACACTCAAATTATCTAAAGCTATTAATATCGAGGTAAAATCACCGGTGATTTCATAAGATATGGTAGCGATGAGGAAAGATTTAATAGCTTATCTAGCAAGTAAGGATAAATGGTTGTTGGTGTTTGATAATTTAAAAATAGGCGAGAATAAGAAAATAGAGGATTTTATTAATTGGGAATATAACGGTAATATTATAGTTTGTTCTCAAGATGATGAATTATTATCTAATATAATCAAAGCAAATGCTTGCACTAAGTCAGAAACTGCATTACTTGCAAAAAATATATTGGAAAATAAAAATCCGGAATTAATAAATTTTTTGACCCAAGAATTTGGAGGCTATCCGATTCTTGTAGTTCAAGGAACACAAATATTAAATCAAGTACAAGGTTTGAATTTAGAGGAATATAAAAGAAAAAGATAAAAGCCTCTAAGGATAAAATTGAGCTAAATATAAAACTTGTTAGCAATGAATTAAACCCTAGTGCCAAAAGATTACTAGATGGGATAAATAATCAAAGTTTTGCAAAAGAATTATTAAATTCTATTACTGAAGATAAGCATAGTCTAGACGATGATATTTATCAGCTTTCTAAATTTACTTTGATCTCTAATATTGAACCTAATGAAGTTAATCCGATATTTGAAATACATGATGTTATGCTGAAAAAATATTACAAATAAATGGAGATAAAGGAAATAAAGAATATCTTGAACATAATGCTACTAATCTTTTAAATTCTATACCTCAAAGTTTAGTAAAGGGACGTATTTTTATAAATGCTAAAACTATACCGGATAATATTGAGATAATTACAAAAAATGCAGAAAAATACGATATATAAAATTTTAGAGTTAAATTTATTAATACAATATGCTAATTCTTCCGATTTATATAACTCACAAAAATTAGTAAATTGGTTTGATCAAAACGATTAAAAAGGTAAATTTAAATTATGGACAATGAATAATGAAGAAAAATTTGCTTATGCTGCATATTTAGGACGCATAGGGTGGTATTATAGAACTTGGTCGGATCCTAAAAAAGCAATTGAATAATGATACGAAAGCTAAGCAGGTATTTGATGAAGTGAAAGGATATGATGCTATAAAATGTAATGTAGTTTTCGGTTCGGCTATATCCAATATGCAGCTAAGAACCCTAGAGGAGGCAGCAAAAAATATCCAAATGATAGAAGATATGTTTAATCAAAGTCTAGTAGATATAACTGATACGGCAACTATATATTATGCAAAATCTAAATAGATTAATG
>NZ_AKVZ01000029.1 GCF_000273745.1 Rickettsia australis str. Phillips | reverse complement strand
GTATTCAAGGTAAAAATTATGAGACCTTGAGAAGAATTGATGATACTATAAATGCATGTATCGAAAACGGTATGAAACCTCAAGATTTATTTCTTACCGGTTCATATCTAATTAAAGTAGATGTATTAAATAATCTTAAGAAACATCAGGCAGCTCTTTCTTTATTAGAATAAGTATTGATATGAATAAATCGAGTAAAAAAGAGGAAAATCAAGTATTTGGACGAATTTTTACTCAAAAATCAAGAGCAAAGCTAGGACTCGGTGATGTTACTGAAGCTTAGAATACACTAAAAAAGCTAAAGCAATTTTCTTTAATGATCCAACTAGACCTAATAAAGAGGTTATTATATAACCGGATATAGATTTGGCAAAAACGTTTGTTGCTGAAGGGGACGAACTAGTGTTACTTAATCAAAATAAGGAGCTGGTAGATGCTTATGTTACTGCTGAAAATATATATTGGAAAACTATAAAGAAAATATGAAAAATGTGTATAAAATAAGTAATATGTATCTTGCAGCCGCTAAAGTAGTTGTACTTTACCTAAGAAATTTTGGTATGAAAAATTCTGTAATAATCAGATAGAAAAATTCGGAGCTGATTATCCGAATAGTATAAAAATTTTAAACCTTAAATGTGATGACTTGAATTAGTTAGAATTGTTTCTGATTAGTGCAATAAAAAAACCGGAAGCGGTAAGAATAATTCCAAGCCAAATAAAGCTCATCATTGGCTTGTAATATATTTTAGCATGAATTATATCGCCGTCTATATTACTTAAAACTGCGTAAAGATCATATGATAAGTAAGAATATATATCGCTTTCTTGTGATAAACTCTTTTCAACTATATAAAGCCTATTTTCCGGCTTTAATATAGTTATATTACGGCTATTATCCTCAAGCCAAAATTCAGCGATTTGTCTATAATAATTTTTACCTTGAGCGAACTTGATATTTTGCAATGTTACTTTAAATTCGTTAAATGTTTTACTTGTTCCTACTTCTCCGGTAAAATCCATTTCACCTTGTAATAATGAATTCATAGTGATGCTGAAAGCAACTAGTGCAAAACCAAAATGCCCAAGGATCATACTAGCAGAACTGGCTTTAAGTCTATTTCTAAAATAATTAGTTTTAACCAAAAGATAATGAATATTATGAAGCATCAAAAATATCGATGTGATTATAGTTAAAATCGATATAACACTAAATGTTACTTTTAATGATATTAAATAAGTAATTATTAGAGATAATATTAGAATTATAATATGTGTTTTAATAGAGCTGCTGGTAGTAAATAATCCTATAGTACAAAAAATAGGGATAACGAATATAATAAAATTATTAACAAAAAATGTTTCACTAATAATGATTGGTTTATCGTCAAATAAAGAGTAAATTGGTGGATAAAGTGTGGCAGCTATTAGCACAATAAGGCTAAGTAAGAAGAAAGTATTGCCAAGGAGTATGCATTTTTCTATTATTGTCATCCCGCGGCTTGACCGCGGGATCCAGTTAAAAGTATTATCAATTGTTTTTTGGATCCCGCGGTCAAGCCGCGGGATGACACCGAGTCCACCAATCCCCATAATCAAAAATATCCCAAGCAAGTATATTCCCCTCTCAGGTGAGAATGCAAAAGAGTGAATTGAAGTAATAAAACCGGAACGTACTAAAAAAGTACTAAATACGACTAACAGAAAAGTAGTAAGTGATAAAACCATAGTCCAGCTTTGCATACGTCCAGTTTTTGTTGTTACAATTATAGAATGATGTAGCATAATTCCGGATAACCAAGGGAATAGCGAAATATTTTCTACCGGATCGAAAAACCAAAATCCACCCCAGCTGAGTTCTCTATATGCCCACCAAGAACCAAGGCTAATTCCTATGGTAGTAAATAAGATACCGATATTGGAAAATATTGTGAGAAGTTTTATATCATTCCCACGTAGGCGGGAATCCAGTAAAAATTTTATAAAAGAAGCAATGGATGCCTGCCTACGTGGGAATGATATAGCGGCACAAACAATAGTAAAAGGCACTAAATAGCTGACATAGCCTAAATAAAGCAGAGGAGGATGGATGCTCAAAGCAATATCTTGTAGCATCGGGTTTAAACCTAACCCTTCTTTAGGAGCAAAAGAAAATACGTTAAAAGGATTGGAGGTAAAATAAATAAAACTGCTAAAAAGTAATTGTATAGTTGATAATATGATGATAGATAAAAGTTGAAGCTGTTTATCTTTAACTAAAAATATATAACAGCAACTAACGATTTGTAATAAACAAAACCATAATAACATTGAGCCTTCATGGCTCGACCAACTGCCGGCTATTTTATATATTAAAGGTTTTAAAGTACTGGAATTTAAGAAAACGTTTTGTAATGAAAAGTCAGAAGTGATAAAGGCATAGATTAGAGTAAAAAAGGCAAGTATAGCACATGAGGCCGTTATGTAAAAGAGGAGTATGGTTGTCACTCTGTGGTTTGACCGCGGAATCCATTTATTAATTATTTTGTTGGATCCTGTGGTCAAGCCACGGGATGACAAAGGTACATAAACAATCGATATCCCACTTAAGCACATCGTTGTTAGCAGTAAAAAATTACCGATTTCACTCACTGCTTATTGTTTCCTCGGTAGTAGGTAATACGGTAATTTTTACACTATCAATCTTATTGGCAATTTTCTTTAAAATTATTATTTTAAAGTTAAATATTTCAATTACTTCTCCTTGATTTGGAATTCTAGCAATTTTATGGATTATTAATCCTGCTATAGTGTTTGCATCCTCATCCGATAAATTCCAATCAAGTTCTCGGTTAATATCTCTAATAGTCGTAGTGCCTTTTATAATGAACTCGGTATTAGACTTCTTGATAATTTCATTATTAAGCCTATCATGTTCATCGGTAATAGGTCCTACGATTTCTTCTATAACATCTTCAAGAGTAATAATTCCCTGTAAATCGCCATATTCATCTACAACACAAGCAAAATGATTATTACGTTCTCTAAATGCATGTAGCTGGTCTACTACAAGTGCGTTCTCAGGGATAAACCAAGGTGGAGTTAGAAGTGTATTAATATCAACTTTTTTTGCATCATTATTATTTTCGTATAATGCCTTAAGCAAATCTTTTAGATTGAGAATCCCTATTATATTATCTCTATTATCTTGCCATAAAGGTATACGTGTATGAGTGCCCGATAATAAAGTTTTAATTATCACTTCATGAGGTAGGTCGATATTAAGGGCTATAATACTACTTCTGTGAGTCATAATTTCCGATACCGTCATATTACGTATATCTAATATCCCGCCGAGCATATTACGATCGGATTTATAAACTCCGCCTTCTTGGTGGTAATGCTCAATCACGCCTCTTACTTCTTCCGTTCCTGATATTTGAGGACTTAAATTAATACGAAATATGAAGCAAAATATTTTTGTAATGTAATCAAGAGCAATATTAATAGGTTTGAAAAGCTTTAAAAATATTACGATAGTTGAAGCCATTTTTAATGCTAATTGTTCAGATTTAGCAACAGCTATTGCTTTCGGTACTACTTCGGCAAAAACAATAATTATAAAAGCCATAACGCCGGAAGCAACAATAGGCCCATTATCTCCAAGAAAGCTAATAAAGAGAGTAGTAGCAATAGTAGTACAAACAGTATTGATTAGGCTATTACCGATTAGTAGGGTTCCTATGACTTTTTCTTTTTTCTTAAGAACCTCTAAAATTGTTTTAGCACGCTTATTACCGGTGATTTTAAGCTTATGAATCTTCCCTGGGGAAGAAGCGGTAATAGCAGTTTCGGTAGCAGCAAATAAAGCAGATAAGGCGATCATGATTATAATAACGATCACAAGTATGGTAGTCATTTTTGTTAAATATAAATTAACTATAAATAAATTATATTAGGAATTAGAAATTTTGCCTAATGTTTTTTTATTCTACTACGATAGAACTTCAAAAATTGGCTATGTCGTAGAGCTGCGGTACTCACGTATTAAGTCTACGATCCCTCGTCTTGTGGATTTCTTGCTCTTTTTAAAGTTGTATCAAGATACTACTTATTCTTATAAGAGTATATTAGAGTCGTCTAGAGTGATCATTTGTTTTTTGATTCTTCACTAATTCTTGAAATTTATTACTTGATTGCTGTACAGAATTTGTTTTTAACGGTCTCACGATTTCTTGTGCGTGCTGTTGCATTAATAATGTATTAGCTTGAGCCTTTCTTAAATTTATACCTTGTCCTTTAGATTCTTCAGTAGTTAGAATTTTTTGACCTTTAGAAAATTTTATTGCACTATCGCATATGAAAACTCCGCAATCATAAGTGTTTTCTTGTTGTTTGGTGTTTAGATCTGTTATTTTTGCACCAGGATAAACTTCGTTAATATATTCTGTTACTTTTGGACGAGATGTCAATGGTTCACCATAGGGGTCATTATAAATAAAGTTTATATTACCTTTATCATCTTTACTAGCCGTTAAGAGTAACCAATGTTTATGTCCTGTATTGAGCGGTATAATTGCAGATTTGTTATCTAATAGTAAACCTTCTCCTGTAGCATGAAGAGTATCTTTTAGTATTTCTGGCTCTTCTAAAGAGGCGTGATGAAATATAGAGAATTTATTCTTATCTATATTTGCTTCCAGTATATTTTTTATATCATCTTCAGTATATAAATACTCAGGTTGTTTGATATTTTCTATATTATAAATACCGGCTTGAGCTTTAGTATCTTCAGTATTTATAACCGGTGATGATTTTTTTTTAGGTATTTTTGGCTCTATTAGCGATTTAATTAATTGTTTTTCTGCTTGCAAAGATTCTTCATACATTTTTTGTGTAATTCCTAGTGCTTCCCAGGGTTTTGTATTACTCACAGAAGGTTGTTGCTCCGGTTGAGTTATAGAAGGGACAGCAACCACTTGCTGTTTTTGCGTCATTGCTTCCGTAGTGGGAGTTGTGGATTCTTGAGTTTTAGGCTCTTCTTTTTTGCCGAATATTGTTTCTTTAAAACTAGTTACTATATCTTTAAAATAGTTAAAAACTCTTCTCAAAAAAACTTGCTGTTGTGGTTGGTGTTCTTGTAGAGGTTCATATGGTGTTGTTTGTTCTTTTTGTATATCCTCAGCTCTATCATTTATAACCTTCTTTGTATTAAAATTAAAGTCAAGAGGATTTACCGCAGCTTTACCTAAATCTTTTTGAAATTGGCTAGATATTTGTGATACATATTTTTTAAAGTTTTCAGCAGCATTATTTGGATCTTTTAAGATTTCATTAATTTCAAGTTTCAATCCGTAAATTTGATCTTCAGAGGTAATACCGAATGTGGCAGTTATAAGATTTGTTGCGTCATCCGTAGAGATAGGCCAAGTTTCTATAATTACTCTACCACCTTGATTTTTAGCTGTTTTTATGAGTTTGTCTAACTTTGCTTTGTCAGGTATCGTACCGGAGAGCAGCTGGTCAATTTCATGATCATATACAAGATTGTTAAAAACAGATGTTACTACACTTATATCCGTAATTGTAGTGGTTTTATCTTTTGGTACTATACCATCGGTTATAGCTAAATTTTGATCTGTTTTATTTGTGAAAAAAACATGATCAACTTTTTCCATAACTTGCTTCCAATAAGCTTCCAGCTCAGGATTTTGGGTTAATGAATTATATTGATCAAAAGTAATAGTAGTTTTTATATTTAAATTTTGTGAATTAATTAAATCTTGTACCCTAAAAATTGGTTTTACATTATTATTGTTAAGTTGAATGTTAAAAATCGGTGTTTTGCCCTCTTTGCGGGATTTTTCTAAGATTTCCGAAAAAATACGTTCTTTATCGGATATATGTGATTCTTTATTAACTTGAAGCGGGATAATAGGTAGTTTATTTTGAGTTTCTTGCTTGTTTATTCTTTCTAATATCTGATCTTTATTGCCAAGTAAAAGAGTAAATATAATAGGCTCAGTCATTACTAACCTTTATTAAAAGAATCTATATATGATTATTAAAATTTTTGAGCTTTAAATCAAGTTATATTTAATAATCCGTGCTTTAGCTTATATAATTTATCCATTTTATGTGCTAACTCATGGTTATGTGTTACCATAATAACGGCGGTATTTTGTTCTCTTGCTACTTTTAAAAATAAATTAAATACTTCATTTGTGGTTTTGGGGTCTAAATTACCTGTTGGTTCATCCGCCAAAATAATTTTCGGCTTATTAATTAAACTCCGAGCTATAGCGATCCGTTGTTGTTCTCCTCCAGATAATTCTCCGGGCATATTATAGAGTTTTTTCCCAAGTCCTAAATCATCTAATATCTTTGTTGCATCTTCTATTGCTTCTTTTTGATCAAGACCACTAATAAGTCTTGGCATAATAACATTTTCAAGAGCGGTAAAATCTTTAAGTAGGTGATGTTGTTGATAGATAAAACCTAAATAATGAAGACGAATTAGATGATATTTTTGATACTTGCTATTTGGTATGATGACTTGACCGTTTGTAGGTTTATCAAGCAAGCCGGCAATATGTAGTAAAGTTGATTTGCCGCTACCTGAAGAACCTATTATAGCGATTAATTCACCTTCATTAACCGTTATATTAAGATCATCTAGTACTCTAACAATAGTTTTACCTTGGCTGTAATGTTTTGAGATATTTTTTAAAATGAGGACTGTATTATTCATATCTTAGGGCATCCACGGGATTTAATTTTGAGGCTCTATAAGAAGGATAAATTGTCGCAAGAAAACACAATATTATAGATAAAGAGGTAATTAAAATAATATCCTCAGCTCTTACTTTTGAAGGTAAACTATAAAGAAAATAAATAGCTGCTTCAAAAATTTTAGTACCTGTTATACGCTCCAAATAATTTTTTATAGTTTGAATATTATAAGAGAAAGTAACACCAAGGATTACACCTAGTGTCGTGCCAAGTAATCCTATAAACATTCCGTTATAGATAAAAATAAGCATTATTTGCTTAGTGCTTGCTCCCATAGTTCTAAGAATTGCAACATCTGAAGTTTTATCTTTAACAAGCATAAATAAGCTTGAAATAATATTAAATGCAGCAACCGTAATAATTAAAGATAGAATAGTAAACATAGCCGTACGTTCAACAGCAAGGGCACTTAAAAATTGTGAATTTAAGGTTTGCCAATTAAATACGTATAGGTTTGGACCTAATAATGATTGTATTTTATATGAATATGCAAGAGCTTTATCGGGGTCTAGACTATTAATTTCGATTAAATTAATATCGTCGCCGAGAGATAAGAAATTTTGTGCTGCGGTAAGCGGCATTAATATCGTTGTCAAATCATAATCATACATACCGCTATTGAAAATTGCGATAACTTTAAATTCTTTTGATCTTGGCATACTGCCAAAGGCGGTAGAAACTGAATTCGGTGAAATTAATCTAATCTTATCCCCAACCGTTACTCCTAAATTGCTTGCTAATTGTTCTCCAAGTGCTATTACGCTTTTGCCATGAAAATTATCAAAACTACCAAAATTTACATTTTTAAAAATTTCATTTCTTAAACTTAAATCCTTTAATTTCATACCTTTAACAAGCGCACCACTATTATTACTTTTACCAAGAGCTAGAGCTTGACCGTGAGCAATGAATGTTACATGTTTTACGTACTCTTGTTTTAGGAGTTTAGTTTTAATTTCTTCATAGTTATCAATACTACCGCCTTGCCGATTTATTACTATATCCCCATTTAACCCAATAATATTTTTAGTAAGCTCTATATGAAAACCGTTCATAACGGACATAACTACTATCAATGCTGCAACGCCAATCATTACGCCTACTAAAGAAAAGGCAGAAATAATAGAAACAAATTTTTCGTTTTTCTTAGCTTTAAAATATCTGAAAGCTATCTTGAAAATAAAATTGTTATTGATCATTTTTTACATCCAAACTGTCATTGCAAGGAGCGAAGCGACGCGGCAATCTAGTTTTTATTTCCTGCGATTGTCACGCTCCTTGTAGTCAGTCGCTCGCAATGACGAAACAAAGGCCTCTACACCCTATCAGAAATCTCAAAGACTTTATCGTACTTAAATAATTTAGGTAATGTTACTAACCCAAATAGCGTAACAATGGATATAGTAATGCCAAGAGCGGTAAAAGTACCGTTATATAAAAATCCTACTAATTGCAACCCAAATGCTGTTAAAATCAATCTAGCTGCAGTAAACATAGCCGTCATTCGAGCTTTGCCATCCGGAATAGCTTCTAAAAGCAGTGGCCATAATATGTTAATCGGATATATCACGCCAAGAGATAATAATAAAGTAACTATTGTTATAGTTAAAGGATTATTAATATTATAGATAACTAATATACTATTTCCTAGTAGGAATAGTATTATAAATATAACTCCAAAATAGAAGCAATTTCTAATGCCGAATTTTTTAAAACAATAACCGCTTGAAAAGCTCATAATTGAGAATAGGGCGGCCATTGCTCCTTGATAAAGTCCGTAATATTCTAAAGTTACACCTAAATTTTGCATATATAAAATAGGAGCAATCCCAATAAATATCCAATATCCTTGTGCAAGAAATATCATTGTAAGTATATAATATATAGCTTTTGGCGATTTGAAGATAGGTATATATTCTTTTAAGGAAATACGTATTTTTTTATTAACCTTTCTTTTCGGAATAAATAATATACCAAGAATTAGACTAATCAAACCTACTATAAGCAATAAAACAAAATTACCACGCCAGCCCCAAAATAAATTGACGTAGCTACCTATAACCGGTGCTATTGCCATAGAAAGTGCAATAGTGCCGTTTAAAATACCCATTAATCTTTGTTGCTCTTGTACCGAATAAATATCGGCAAGAACAACATATACTAGCACTGCAACCGATGATATCCCACATCCTTGCAAAAATCTTCCAAATAATATTGCTTCATAATTATTTGCAAATACACAAAATAAACTACCAAGATTAAAAATCAGTAAACCGAGTATAATAATCGGTTTGCGTCCGTACCTATCTCCTAAATTACCGACTATAAGCGAAGTAATACAATAAGCGGTTAGATTTACACCGAGTAGTAGTTCCGTCATAAAAGTTGAAAGGTTGAATGTATCTTGTATTTCAGGGAAGCTTGGAACGAATAAATCTATTTCCGCTCCGGCGAGTATTTCCATTATGATTACGGTAATAAGTAATTTCATAAGTAATTGTTAGTTTTAGGTTGCGTTGGACGATATCATTCCAGCGAGGCGTTGCTGCGTGGATCGATCCGATCTTTGTCACATCCTGCGATTTGATCGCGTGATCCAGTCTTTTTTAATTTTTTTCTGGATGGCCCGTGGTCAAGCAACGGCATGACAATAATTCATTTGTTACTGGATTCCTGCTTTCGCAGGAATGACAATGTATTGTTTTACTAAAGAAAGAATAAATGAATATTTATACTAGTCTAGCAATTTTTATTTATCAGGAGTATATACATGACACGATAACAGGAAGACTAAAAGGAAGTGAAAGCAGAAACTGCTAGTGATATATGTTAAGAATAATTATTACTAACATATGGGATTATTAACAAAATAAATATTAAAGCTAATTAAATTTACTTTTGCTGTAAATTATAAAACTTTTTTGAAATAGGATTAACTATTCTTTTAAAAATCTTATTAATTTTCGCTAAAAATTCTTTTTAATTATCAATTAGAATTATTTTGTTAACAGTTCCCTATCAATTTTAAAAATCAATTAAAATATTACTGATTAATTCCTAAAGCTTGTTTTTGAGCATCGGTAGTATTCTCCATTACCCACTTTTGGACATCAGGACTTAACATATTATACTGATCTGCTGTTAAGCTAGCAACCCAAGCTTGTTGATTGTCAGTACTCATAGCTTGTATTTGGGTTGTTGTAACTGAAGCTGGGTCAGGTCTTTGCATTGATGAAGCAAATACTGGGCTTGCGAAAGCTAAAATTAATAAAATTTTTAATAAACTTTTCATTTTGTAAACCTTTTTTATTTTGTAGTTACGATTATAACAAAGCTACAGTAGCTTTCAAGCTAAATTATATTAAACATTTAAATTTTTTATACTATAGAACTTTTATTGTAACAAATATATCAATTATATACTGTATTGTCATGTCCGTAAGGTATTGTTGAGTGGATCGGCTCATCTGTCATTGCAAGGAAATTGCATAGCAATTGACGAAGCAATCTAATAAAAAATTCTGATTTACAGAATTTTTTTAATCTTTTCCTAGGTTGCCACGCAGTCTATGACTGTTCGCAATGACGGGGTGTGGTATCCACGCAACAATAACATATCCCTTTATACTGTTAACTGTTCTCTGCAAATATTGCGATAGATTTCTGAGTTTTTAGATAAATTATTATGTGATCCTTCAGCAACTATTTCTCCTTTATCTACTACTAAGATATTATCAGCAGATTCTATACTACTAATCCGGTGGGCAATTGATATAATAATTTTTCCTTTCATTATGTTTCTTATAGAATTTAATAATTTTTGCTCGCTCATCGTATCTAAAGCACTCATTGCTTCATCAAGAAGTAGGATTTGTGGTTTATGTAGTAATGCTCTAGCAATAGCTATTCTTTGTTTTTGTCCTCCTGATAATCTAACGCCTTTTTCACCTATTTTAGCATTGATGCCGTCATGACGTTTAGCAGAAAATTCTTCTATTCCTGTAATTTTTAGTATCTCATTTATTTCGTCGTCGTTTGCTTCATTATTACCGAATATAATATTAGACCTTATAGTGCCGGAAAAAATGCTAGCTTCTTGAGGAACATAGGCAATTAATTTACGAATCTCAGTAGGATTTAAAAGAGTTATATCTTGATCGTTAATAAGAATAGTACCGCTTTCTTGCCGGTAAAAACGTAGCAATAACTGCATCAAAGTACTTTTCCCTCCGCCTGATCTGCCTACAATACCAACAAACTTATTAGAATTTATCTTAAAAGACATATTATTGATAATTCTTAAATTAGGTCTTGAATGATAGGTAAAATCAACATTTCTAAATTCTATTGATACTGCGTCGGAATTATTTAACTCTAAATAATTATTATGTGTTATAGGCTTCTTATCTATAATTGTAATTATTCGCTCAAGGGCTGTAACAGGCAAATGTATTTCGCTTAGTAGCTCAAAAATGCCGCCGCAGCTAACTCCGGCAATAATTGCATAATAAATAAACGATATAATTTGTCCTGGGGATAAATTACCTTTGACTATATCCAAAGCTCCAATCCAAACAACTAAAGTAATTGCAAGAAATATAACGGCTATTGAAATTGCAAAGAATAAAGCACGAATTTTTAAACGGGTTTTGCAATATGTTAAATAGTTTTGTAGTTTAGTATCAAAATCGGCAATTTTATTTGTTTGATTGTTAAAAACATAAATAGCTCTAATATTATTAAAAGTTTCATCAATATCTGATGCTAAAAGTGACTTAGATTCTAGAGCTTTTTTAGATAAAGCCTTAACATGCTTGCCGAATTTAATTAAAGGAATTAATAAGATAGGAATGGTAATAATTACTATAGAAGCGAGTTTAAAGCTTTCAAAAAACATTAAAGTAACACCGCCAATTAACATTACTGAATTGCGAATAAAAAAAGATAAGAAGTTAACTATGAGCGTAGATATTTGATCTATATCATTTGTTAGGCGTGAAATTATATCGCCAATTTTTAGTTCTTCAAACTCTTCAATTTCATAATTAATTAAATTGCTATAAGCCTCTTTTCTTATTTGATTAACTGCATTTTCAGCAATATTATTGATAAAATATGAACGGAAAAAACTAGCAATACTTAAGATGATAATTAATAAACAAATATATAATATAGATTTATCAACCGATAAAATATGGTCTTGGTTTAAGCCGTTATCAACTAAATGCCTAAAAACACTACCGATTAGTAATAATGAAGCTGATACGCTAAGTAAAGAAATCATAACGATGATCAAGTCTTGTTTATAGAACTTTAAATACTTAATCATTCTATATAAAGGTTTGATATCCATAAGAAAAAATGTCATTGCAAGTGACTCAAAGGAGTGTGGCAATCTCAGGACGTTTGTACTAGATTGCCGCGTCGCTTTGCTCCTCGCAATGACGGCAACAACCCAAAAATATGGGGCGAGTGACGGGTTTCGAACCCGTGACCCTCAGAACCACAACCTGATGCTCTAACCAACTGAGCTACACCCGCCATAAATTAACAACGTAAATTTAGATTATCAGAAGGATTTAGTCAAGAATATTATTGTATTAACATATATTATTTGACTTATAACTATATATAGTTACAATATAAATCAGTATATAAAACTTATAAATAAAGCTAAACAAAATCCTAAAGGATTAAGTTTTTCTGAATTTCATACTTTAATGACTAAGTGTAGTTGGATTAAAGATAGATAAAAAAGTAGCCATCAAATTTGGCGCTCACCCAAAGGAGATAGATTATCTATTCAAACTTTTGGAAATATGACAAAAGAATATCAATTGCAACAATTTTTAAATTTTGAAAAAGGAAATGAAGATGAAAACAAATGACGCATTTGACGGGTTTACTATAGAGCTTTTTAAAGATACGGATGGAGATTGGCTAGCAAGATTTGAAGAGCTATCGAACGTATCGGCTTTTAGCAATTCGCCTGAAAAAGCACTACAAGAATTACAACAAGCTTGGATTTTAATAAAAGAAAGTTATATAAGTTATAATCAATCTATTCCTTTAGCACCTTCTATAGGCAAGAGTACAGCGGGCAGTTTAATGTTAGAGTAGATAAACGTGTGCATCGAGCTTTAGTACTTGAAGCACTTAGAGCAAAAATTAGTTTAAATGCTCTAGTATCTCAAAAATTAACTTTATCGGTAAACAATGAAAAAAGCAGTTATTCTAGTTAGCGGTGGGGCAGACTCTGCTACGGTTCTTGCAATAGCAAGAGAAATGGGGTATGAAATTCATGCTATAAGTTTTAATTACGGACAACGTAATAATGCAGAGCTTCGGAAAGTTAAGGAGCTTATAAAAGAATATAACGTTAAGCAGCATAAGATTGTTGATATAGATTTACGAGCTTTCAGTGGTTCTGCTTTAACCGATAATAATATAGATGTTCCTCATTATCATGATGTAAAAGAACTACCTGAAGATGTGCCGGTTACTTACGTGCCTGCTCGTAATACGATATTTTTAAGTTATGCACTAGGGTATGCAGAAGTAATAGGAGAAAAAGATATTTTTATAGGTGTGCATACAAGCGATTCGGCAAATTATCCTGATTGTTGTCCTGAATATATTAAATCTTTTGAAAAAATGGCAAATTTAGCAACCAGTATGGGAATACAGGGTAAAAAAATTACTATTCATACGCCTTTAATTGATATGACTAAAGAGCAAATAATTAGAACCGGTCTTAAGCTTGGTGTAGATTACAAAAATACTATATCATGTTATGAACCTACTGAAGATGCTTCATCTTGCGGTAATTGCCTTGCTTGTAGGATAAGGCTTGATGCTTTTAAAAAGAATAATATACAAGACCCAATTAAATATGTATGATAAATACTGCTTGTATTTCAAGAATTGCTCTTTCATTTTATCAAGACTCGTGATGCTCACGTACTATGTGTACACTCCGCTCACTCGCCTATCAAAATATGAAATACAAGCAGTATAACAACTTGAAGTATTATGATAGATATAGGGTATTTATATGCTCCTTTTCCTGCACTTGATTTAGAAAATATAGTACTAAGGGAATTAGCGGAAAGTGATGTACAAGATTATTTTGATTATATGAGTAAGTCGGAAATGGCTATTTATATAACTGATAGTAATAGACCTAAAGACTTAGAAGAAGCTAGAGAAGAAATACATTATTGGTCTAGTTTATATAAAAATCATAGAAGCTTTTATTGGGGAATTGCCCTTAAAGACGATAATAAATTAATAGGTACTGCCGGTTTTAATCTAATAAATCTAGAACATCATAGAGCAGAGATAAGTTATGATCTAGATCCTAATTTTTGGGGTCAAGGTATGATGTTAAAAGCTATAAAGAATATTTTAAAATTTGCTGATTATATAGGCATTGTAAGAGTCCAAGCAACAGTAATTACTGATAATTTTCGTTCAATTAATCTTCTTGAGAGATGCGGTTTTGCTAGGGAGGGAATCCTTAAGAAATACGAAATAGTTGCAAATGAGCATAAAGATTATTATATGTATGGTAGGGTTGTATGAATTGTAACGTCATCCCGTGGCCAAGCCACGGGATGACAGTGAGTATAAACATAAAAAAGAAAATTAATGGTAGTAGAAGCTGATAAAAAAGAATTGATTTGTTCGTTTTGTAGTAAAAAACAACATGAAGTAAAAAAACTGATAGCAGGTCCTGCAGTATTTATTTGTGATGAATGTATAGATTTATGTACGGATATTATGAAAGAAGAAAGTAAAGTTGCGTTAAAGCAAATTACTTCTTCAATTCCAACGCCGCAAAAAATATGTGCAATTCTAAACGATTACGTAGTGGGGCAAGACCAAGCTAAAAAGATTTTAGCAGTAGCGGTTTATAACCATTATAAGAGACTTGAATATGTACAATCCGGCAATAATGACGTTGAGCTTAATAAGTCAAATATTTTATTGATTGGTCCTACCGGTTCAGGAAAAACTTTACTTGCTCAAACGCTTGCTAAAATTCTAGACGTACCTTTTACTATGGCGGATGCTACTTCTTTAACGGAAGCCGGTTATGTCGGTGAAGATGTTGAGAATATATTACTACGCTTATTGATAGCAGCTGAGTTTAATATAGCAAAAGCACAAAAAGGTATAATTTATATTGATGAGGTTGATAAAATTGCCCGTAAATCAGAGAATCCTTCTATTACACGGGATGTATCGGGCGAAGGAGTACAGCAGGCATTACTTAAAATTATGGAAGGAACAGTTGCTTCCGTGCCTCCTCAAGGCGGTAGGAAACACCCGCAACAAGATTTCGTACAGTTAGATACTTCAAATATCTTATTTATTTGCGGTGGTGCTTTTATGGGGGTTGATAGCATTATAACCTCAAGAACTAATCATAGTTCTATAGGTTTTGCAGCTAACGTAAATATAGATAAAGAGCAAAATAATAGTGAGATTCTTAAATCTCTAGAGATTGAGGATTTAACTAAATTCGGTTTAATTCCTGAATTTATCGGTAGGTTACCCATCGTTACTACTTTAGATGAGTTAGACAAAGAAGCTTTAATTACAATTCTCACTAAGCCTAAGAACGCCATAGTAAAGCAATATAAGAAACAATTTGAGCTTGATGATACTGAGCTTGTAATTGAGAATTCTGCACTAGAAGCTATTGCTGAAAAAGCTTTAGCTAAAAAGACTGGAGCAAGAGGGCTTCGTTCAATACTTGAGCATCTTTTGCTTGATAGTATGTATAAAGTTGCTGAGCTAAAAAAACAGCGTGTTACTATTACAAAAGAGGTAGTTAACGGCTTAGTAGAACCGATAATGACCTCTCTTATTTCTACAAAATCAAACAAAAAACAACCGATTATTGAAGATATACCGGCGTAAATATTGTTTCCTCTCTATGTAATTCTTACGGGCTTGCCTGCGTGTATCGAAAAACGCATTCGGTGTGTCATCCCGTGGGGCTTGGCCACGGTATCTAAAAAACATCTTAAAGTAGCAATAATTTTAGTATTTTTAACTGGATCCCGTAGTCAAGCCATGGGATGACACCGAATAGTTATCCTAAACTAGTATTATAACGGTTTAAATACCATTAAGAAAAAAATAATAATCAAACTGATAAATGCTTGCCAGCATAGGTAGAACCATAATTTAAATAATTTATAATATTTTTCCGGTAGGGGAGTTCGCTGCTTTCATGCTTCAAGTGCCATATTTCGTAATTGAATTTGAATCCATACCACCGGAAGCCAACAACTACCGGCGATTATGTATCCGATATAAGTTAAGATAAGCCATAAATTAGAATAATTATAGCCAAGCATATTTACTAATATTATGCCGCTAACCAGTTGAATTATCACAGTTGGAGTAGTAAAATGAAGATCAGCTATAACTGTAGTGCGAGCTGCATATGTCTTTGTATTCAAATCGCCGGTTTTATTTGCCCACCACATAAAAAAAGCGGTACCGATTCCAGTACCAAATAAAATAGTAGAGCTAATAATATGAATAGTTTTTATAAAAAGATAATCCATTATTTATCTCGTTCTATCGCCATTAATACTAAAGTAAGTAATATTAATTGGAATATTTTTAAATATCGGACCAAGAGCGGATCTAGCAACAATATTGGCTTAAGATATGTTAATAGTAGAGTATAAGTTAGTATTAATAAAATTTGTAAACTACATATTCTACTTATTTTTGATAATTAGTAGAATTCCAAAAATAATATCCATAAAGCAGCTTCCATATAATATGTAAGGTGTTATTTGTTTATTAAAGCCTAGTGATATTATAATTTGTATATTAGTATCATAAGAAAAAATGCTTAAAATAATTCCTGTCATTATCCAAAATAGCCCTAAGACAATTTTTATCACAGGTTTTAGCAAATAAATCCTAGCGTGCCATATGGCTTGTACGGTTAAAGGTTCGGTTGCAAAACCTTGTTACAAGTTTCTAGGGATTATAGAAGTAAAATCGATAAAATCTTTTTTATCAGTAATATTAGGTTGAAGTAATATATTATACGCAGTAGAATTAATGGGTCCTATTTTTAGAAAATTCCCTAATTTAGCTGCTATTTTAATGAATATTAGAGGAATTTTAATTAGTCTTCCAGGATTAACTCCGAGCCATCTTCTAAATCCAAGCAAGATATCCTTCATGGTCACTATTTCTGGTCCAACTATTTTTAATAATTTGTGGATTTTTCCTTCCATTTCTATACAGTGAATAATTACTTTCGTTAAATCATCAATATGAATAGGTTGAAATTGTTGCAAACCATCGCCTATTAAAGGAATAAAATACGGTAATGTTGCAAGATCCCTAAATAGTGAGGTACCACCGTAACAACCACTTACGTAAACAAGAGATGGCTGTAAAATCACCCAATCTATATTTTCTAATTTTTGTAAATATTCTTCAGTTGCTTTTCTAGTTAAAGCATAAGCAGTGTTTTTTTCATCATCTATTCCAAGAGCTGCAATATGAATAATTCTTTTTATGTTAGTAAGGGTACAAGCCTTAAATAGAGCCTGTGGACCATTGACATGAACATTTTCAATATTATTAGCATAACTAGACATTAATACACCTGATACATTAATAACTATATCTATGTTATTTAATCTATGTATCCAACTTTGTGGTGTTAGCTCTATATTCAAATCACAATATATCACTTCTGCAGTAGGGCATTTTTTACTGGTAGATTCAACATCTCTATACAGCATATTACTTCATAATTATTCTTTAATAACTCAGTTGTAATATATGATCCAATAAAGCCATTATCTCCTGTTATTAGTATTCTCATTATAATATAGACGATTTAGATGCTGACATTTTTTATGTCATTAATCAGATTCTGTTGCAAATAGAAGATAAAACAGGATATGTTATGTCCATAACTATTGTTTTGTAGTTCAAAACTTTTGTACCACAATACTCTTCTCTCTTATCATAAACCGGTGTTGCCTGTGTGTGATTTTAATGTTATCTCATAATAAAATAATTAAAGATTATAAATAATTATATATAAAAGATTTGAATAAATATTTAAGAGATTTTGATATTTTTTATTTTAACTTTAATATTTATTTAATTGAAATTATGAATAATAAACTAGAAGTAATAATAAAATATTATAATGATATATCAAATTTAGGCGTAAGATTATGGAAAACTACTACAGCACTTGCTAGTTTTAATTTAGGTGAGGTGTTAAAAATATGGTTCTGTGATAAGAATTTTAAAGATCTACCGCTACTCGATCAAAGTTTTATTTATACTCAGTATTTGGAAACCATGTTAAGTAAAGTAGCTGCTACGGGAAAGTATCAAGATAAGAATATCGATCATTCTCAATGGAGTAATTGTTTTGAAGCGATAAATAATCAAGATCATTTTTTATATCGCTATATAGCTAAAGCAATATTACTTACAAATACTTTAAATGTATCTTCCTCTTATGAAGCCGAGTTTAATATAGTAAAAAAATCTCATTTAAATTTTGCAAATTATCTTAATCCATTAGAGCAAAGTCTTATTAGAATAGAAAAAGCTACTGATAAATATAATGAAGATCATAAAATTGCTTCTTGGTTAACTGAAAAATCAGATTTAGTTGCAACCATTCAGGTAAAATAGCAGCTGCTTATGCTGCTCTTATAGCCGGTGTAATTGCTTTACGTTCGTATGTGATTGATGAAGAGGATGCTTCTTGGTATGAATTATGTGCTTTACCGACCACTAGCCTTGCGATGCTACAAATTTTATTATCTTTTCCAGGTATGGTCTTATCAAATAGACAAACTAAAGAGATTAATAATCATATGTTTCAAGCATTAGAAAATAACAATGAAAATGCTGAAGATATTAAATTTTTATTTAATTACACTCCAAGCTTTGCTAATGATGCCGTAAATACAACTGCGATTTGTTTTAGATATGCTGCTAATTTAGAGTTACAGCCTATCGATTTCTTAAATAATGATATTATTAATCGTATAATTATACGGCTTTGCGATGGTCTGCAGCTGCAGGAGTAGTAGAAGAACAAAGTAAAGTTACAAATTTTATGCAAAATAAATTAATTAAATTTGTGCATGATAAAATTGTACCAGCTTTAATTAAGAATAAGAAATTTACAGCTGAAGAAATTAAACCATATTTTCAGTTACTATATAAATATTCTAAACAGATAACAATACGCAAATAAAACTTCAGGCAATATATAATAAACTTACCGATCAAGATATAGATTTTAACAATATTGAATCAGACATTAGTACCTATCATGGATGGAAGAGTACTGTTATGTGTTCAGCAATAGCCACACTGATTTTAGATTATATCTGTTTGTATTTTCGTAATCCAGAATTAGAATTTTATGAAGATCCAATGTTTTATGTCTCCACTTCTGTTAAATTAATGCGTCTTGCTTCTTTATTAGTATCAACATATTGTGGCAATAAAGTTATAGAAAATATCACCGGCGAAAAATTAACTAATGATGTGTTTTTTCAAAAGTTTTACTATCATGATGCGGCAAGATTGACTGTAGCGGGTAGTACCCTTAATAATGTTTGAGTCTATTAAAGATTTAAAATTCTTAAGTCTGGCAACTTTAATAGATGTTTTAACAACTGCTATATCGGATTTAAATGTTGGTCAGGCAATTAGTAGTGTAGGTAAAAATATTGCTGAGAAAACCGCTACTACCCTTACTTGGCTTAATAAAATTGCCTCAGGCACAAATGGATGATACAGTGATTGATATTGAACCTACAGAAGAAGTACCATGTCTAGGTTCTATGGACATTTGATTAATTATGATGATTCTATTAAAAGTAGACAGAATCTAGTATAAAAAACTACAATATTACTAACTTCTTTTTAGAGTATTGATGCGTATTAAAAATAAATCAAAACTTGTGTTAATTTTTCTATTTATATTATTAGCAGTAATTTTACCAATATATTTTTATTAGAAATTTATGATCTAGTAAAAAATGGTATATATCGCAACGCTATATCAGGGGCTTTATTATAATTTTTTGCCCCTTTCATTACAGAAACAGTTAGAAAAGTACAATTATACCGTATAGCTTCCTAAAAATCCAAATGTTCCTTACAGAATTGCAATACTATGCAGACATGATCGTTTGGCCTGTATGAGAGGATACAGCAAGCAGTGAATAATCTTGGGTGGGAATCATTATTTATTTCAATAAGCACTAATATGCATCCGATAGATATTTTAAGAATGTATAGTATAGTTAGGCAATTTAATCCTGATTTTACTATATCTGCAGTTGATTTTGGTAAGGTTGGGGATATTAAGACACTATTTTATTTTACATTTTCCTTGTCTGAGAAATAATGCTAAATATTTGATAGATATTGCTTTGGTTCCCTATTATTGTCCTAAATCTATTAAATCTGATGGATTGCTTGCTGTTACGGATTTTAAAAAAATTAATCAATATTATGAAGATATTTCCATACCTATAATTGATTTCAAGTTTTCACGACCTAAAATAGAGTTTATTAAAATTAATTATTCGAGGTTATTTATGTGTGGTTATAATTGGGATAATACTCGCTCTGGTCTCAAATATAACAGATTATATAAACTACTTGATAAACGTAAGGATGTAGACATGTATGGTCCTAGAGCAGGTTGGTTACTGCTTAATTCCTATAGAGGCTTTATACCTTATGATGATCAGTTATTGGTTGATACAATAAGAAAAAGTGGTATTGGTTTAGCATTGCATTCAGAAGATCATATTATGGACAACTTTCCTTCCGGACGAGTTTTAGAACTTGTGAGTTCTTCAGCATTGGTAATTGTTGATGAAATACCATAGATAAAAGAAACTTTTGGTGATAATATACTATATATAGAAACTTTAAACAAATCTCCTGAGGAAATATACGCTCAAATAAATCAGCATTTAGAATGGATTAAGTCTCATCCTGAAGAAGCTTATGAAAATGTAAAAAAAGCTCATCAGATTTATCTCGATAAATTTACTATGGAACAAAACATTACACACGTAGCTAATATGCATAATAATATTGTAAGCCGGGAGCATTAGGGGGTAGAGAGTGTATAAAGTTATACTTATAATTTTTATGATTATTTGGGGAACAATAAATGTGTACGACTCTTTATTTATCCGTTTTTTTTAATTATAGATTTTTACCTGTAGCAAAAATTACTAAACTGGATGTTATTAGTGATGAAAACCTGCAGGTCGGTAAGTTGGAGATGAGTAAACATAAGGTTGTTTTTGCTGGCATTACAAGGAGTAATGCTCCTCATTTACCAAACTCAATGCGTCCTATAGAATATATAGGACAGTTTTTTCAGATTACGGAATAATAATTTTTGAAAATGATTCTATCGATTCTACAAAATTAATGTTAAACTTGTAGCAGTTAATAAATCATAAAGTAAAAATTATATCACAGGACTTTTTTAACCAAAAAAGACCTTCTATAAAGTTCCTAGAGGATATGATATAATAATTATTCTCGATATGGATATAGGTTACGGTATTGATATTAGTGGAATATTAGACAGTTTTAGCAAAATTGATCGTTGGGATGAAGCGGAATATTGAACCCTCAAGGGCAAATGTACGATGCTTTCGCATTTCGTAATGAAGAATTTTCTATACACCACATGAGTATAGCCTAAAAACAGGTAAGAGTTATTTTGATACGGAAAACCTTGCTTTAATGCAGAAAATATATCCTCCGGATTTAGATTTACTACCGGTAAATTCGTGTTTTAAGAGTCTTGCCATATAAAAGCCAATTCTTCGAAAACTGTTTTTACGATTCTATAAAAGAAGATTGCGAACATGTGTATCTGCATAAGTGTATGCGTTCTAAGCATAATGCAAGGATATTTATGAATCCAGCACAAATTATCCGTTATGAGCATTATAGTTAAAGTTATAGTATACCTCTATAATTTTTCTTCTATTTGTGGTGGATTTGCTGCTTCTATTTCGATAATCTCAGATTTAGAGGAAACGATTTGATAACGCTCTAAGGTAGCAGGCATGGCTTTATTCCCTGAATCAATGCCAAGCTTGTTAATGTTCTTCACTCTTGACATAAAATTACGATTAAACGAGGCAGCAAATTTATCATAATTAGTAACCATATTTTGTAGATTATTACCGATCTTTTGAGAATAATCAGCCATAGTACCTATAGAGTTTAATAGCTTTCTTACTTCTTCAATGATTACCTTATAATTTTCTGAACGACGATGATCAGTAATTTGAAATTTTGCAAATGATAGCATATTCATAAGCCCAGCAGGTCCTACGGGAAAGATATTACAGCTCCAAGATTTTTGTAAAAATTCAGGGTCGGCTGCAATGACTTTCTCGACCGCTTGTTCAGTGGGTAAAAACATTAAAGTAATAACATTGTTAAAACTCTGATCCTTTTTGTTTAGATTAGTTAAAATATTTGCAGCGTAGTCTTTATTAGCTAGAGATTTTAAATGATAATTCATAGTTTTGCTAAGATTCCCGCTATTATCCTGCTCATCAACTAGAAACTTTGAAGCTTTGGAATCAATGACCATTAAATTATCGGAAGGAAGAAAAATAAGAGCATCAGGTCTTAGCTTCCCGCTATCTGTTGTAGTGAGACCGTATTGCATAATGAAATCTAGGTTAGGACGTAAGCCTGATGATTTTAGGATATTCTCAAGCGTAATTTCAGCAAGTAACCCCGCACCGATAGGAGAAAGTAGCGACTGTTTTATCAAATCAACCGTACCTTTTGATTGTTCTATATCTTTATGTAATGCTCCTACCATAGTAATCAACCTCTCAAACTCGCTATTAAATTTTCCTGAAGCAGTAGCGATATTTTTCTCGGCCAGCTCTCTTGCCGCCGTGTTTTCCATTTTATGTATCTCTATTAATTGCTTAGACAAATCTTTCCCAAGGTCAAATAAAGCAGCTTTAGCCGATGAAAATGATTCTTCTCTTATTTTTTCTGAATCCTTAATAGTCTGTTCTTGATATTCTACTTTGCACTTCAATTGCTCAATTTTTTGCAAACATCCTATTTTTTCTTGGTTCAATAATTGGTTGTTATTGCTAATTTCTAAATTCTGCTCTGATAAGAATTGTAGTTGCGTTTTTAAGGTTTTAGTTTTTACATAAAACCAGATGATTAAAGTTAGTAAAATAAGCAGAATCGCTGCGGTAACCGGTAATAAATAAGGCATATATTTTGTAATTCATGTGACCATTTCGTTATAAATATTGGAACAGTCTTAACCATTTCGACATTTACTTATCATATTTTTATGAATTTATAGCATTACCCGTAGATTGTCATCCTAGCTAACTTGATCGCGGGATCCAGTTAAAAAATACTAGTATTTTTTATTATTTGTATGGATACCGTGGTTAAGCCACGGTATGACAGCGGTGGGGTGCAACACTTATAGAGATATTATAATGGATAGGTTATATAAAAAGCAAGTTGAAGAATATCTAACAAATTACGGTAAACTTGTATTTATAAGCGGAGCAAGGCAGGTAGGAAAGACTACAATATCAAAACAAGTAATCAAGCCTAATCACAATTCAATTTATCTAAATTGGTATTATCTTGAAGATAGAAATAAAATCTTAAATAAACATACAGAACTTTTTGAAAAGTTACTTTCTACTATATCTGATAAGAAAGCATGTTTAATATTAGATGAAATTCATAAATATAAAGATTGGAAAAATCTTGTAAAAGGATTTTATGATAAATTCGGAGAACATATTGAATTTATTATAATAGGTAGTGCTAAATTATATATATAAAAGGCGACGATAGCCTAATGGGGCGTTATATAAATTTAACCGTGCATCCATCATCGGTATCTGAAATAGCTAAAAATTTTGATAATAACATTGATTATATAAAAAGCCCTAAAAATATCACTATAGATGCATTTGAAGTTTTAATAAATTTTGGAGGATTTGCAGAAAGTTATTTAAAAGCAAGCACTAAATTTCATAGAGTATGGAGTAATCAAAGATTCGAGCAATTATTTAGAGAAGATGTAAGAAATACTGAACATATAAACAATATTTATGCGTTAGAATTACTTGCTACCATTATACACGAACAAGCCGGTTCATTAATAAACTATACAAATCTTGCTAACAAAGTTAGGGTTTCAGACCAAACAATAAGAAGATGACTACTCTTTGCTAGAAAAGCATTATTATTGTTTTACCATCAAACCTTGGTCTAAAAATGTTGTAAGGAGCTTGATAAAAGAGCCAAAAATTTACCTTTGGGATTGGTCGCAAATAAAAGATATAAG
>NZ_AKVZ01000028.1 GCF_000273745.1 Rickettsia australis str. Phillips | reverse complement strand
AGCGAGATTTGAAAATCTTGTAGCTGCTCACCTTTGAAAAGCAGTGTATTTTTGGAATGAAACAGGGCTTGGTGATTTTGGTTTATACTATCTTCGTGATAAACAAAAAAACGTGAAGTTAATTTAGTAATAACAAAAGATAACCAACCATGGATTTTAGTGGAAGCAAAAGTAAGTGACTCAACCGTTTCTTCAAGCTTAAAATATTTTAATGAATTACTTAAACCTGCATTTAGCTTTCAAGTGGTTCAAAATAAACAAGCTATTTGGGGCTTTTGCTTTGATAAACTGGGCTTATGGATAGTGCCGGCTATTACTTTCTTATCTCAATTTGTTTGATATGAATTTTTGCAAAAAAGGTAATTTAGTCAAATGTAAATCATATGACTATTTCGTTACTGATATCGAAATAATCTTAACCATTTCAACATTTAATTATAAGATATATCCTTGCACATACCAACAAATGTAGCTGAATTGACTATATTCACTTTATCTTCTAGAGGTCCGAATGGCTGAGCCGGTTTTAATAATTCCGGCGTTAATATAAATTTGGTTTTTTTCTCGATATTAGATAAAAAAGGTAAATGTACGCTATGGGAATGCTCTATCACTGCATACTTATCCCATTCTGGATATTGCCTATTTAGATTTCCTATAGGATCAGCGGGACCATAAACCTCTATACTACCGAATCTATATTTTTTTAAAGGATATAATTCATTATCATAAAATGCACTGTGCGGATACTTAGCCCGAGCTACTAAATTAGTATATATAAATTGGTCTTGTTCTTTATGCAAAATGAAAATATCTAAACAAGCTTTTTTGCATATATTATAAGATCTCTCGTAGGAAACAGTATAACCGAGTTGC
>NZ_AKVZ01000027.1 GCF_000273745.1 Rickettsia australis str. Phillips | reverse complement strand
ACATGATATAAAGTTAATATGCTACTATATTGTCCTTGTGGGTTTTTATTTTCCTCGTCATAGCTTCTTGTTTTACTTATCTCTAAATAATTATCACAAAACATCACCCAAAAAAACTTTTCCGTCAGATGCATAGCATTTGCATATTCATAATTTTGTAACTCATTTGTTGTTGCGTTAACTAATTCCACTAACTTATTAATCATCCACTGATCAAATTCATTAGTGATTTGTTCTTTAATATCGAACAAGCTTGCTTTTTTATCTTCACCTTTCAGTTTGTCAAAATGTATAGAAACAAACTTAGCGGCATTCCACAGCTTATTAACAAGTCGTTTGCCGTTTTTCATCACGTCTTCAGAATAGGCGGTATCAGCACCTAGTTTTGAATTTGCTGACCAATAACGTATTACATCGGAACCGTACTGCTCTAGCAGCTTTTCAGGAACTAAAACATTGCCCTTAGATTTTGACATTTTACTTCGATCTTCAGCTAAACACCAACCACTTACCATGATATTTTTCCACGGTAGAGTATTTTGGTGTAGATGAGCTTTTAAGATAGTATAAAATGCCCAAGTTCTGATAATTTCATGTGCTTGCGGTCTTAAATCCATCGGGAATAATTTATCATGTCTATCTTTATTAACAGCAAAATTGTCAGAGATACCATGCGTCGAAAGTTGAGGTGAAACAGAGCTTGTTGCCCAAGTATCCATAACATCTAAATCAGGCTCTACTTCCTCCTTACTATAACCTATAGGTAAATCTTTTAAGGGATCGACAGGTAGCTGCGAAATATCGGCATATAAAATCTTACCTTCTTCGCCGACTCTTTTAGAGTACCAAACAGGGAAAGGCACACCAAAATAACGCTGCCTACTTATGCACCAATCCCAACTAATGGCATTAATCCAATTCTCTAAACGAATTTTCATATTGTTAGGACGCCAGTTTAGTTCGTTTGCTCTTTTAAGTAATGCTTCTTTATGTGATATCGTTTTAACAAACCATTGCGGCACTGTTAGTATCTCAAGAGGAGCACCCGACCTATCAGCACATTTAACGGTTTGGGTAATTTTTTCTTGTTTAGTAAGCAAATCTTGTTCTTTTAAAATATCTATTATTTTTATTCGTGCTTCTTTAATTTTCAAACCGTCTATAGAAATATTGTGAGGGAAATTTATTGTACCTTTTTTAGTGATAATAGTTTTTAAAGGTAGATTATGCGTCTTCCACCAAGTAATATCCGTTTGATCACCAAATGTACAGCACATAACTAAACCTGTACCTTTATCTTGTTGTACTAAAGGAGAGGTAAGCAGCGGAACTTTCCCATTAAAAAGCGGGGTTATAGCTGATTTACCTGCTAGATGCTTATAACGCTTGTCATCAGGGTGATAAAATACGGCGACGCAAGCAGGCAATAACTCAGGTCTGGTAGTTGCTATAGTAAGAGACTCTCCTTGCTCAGTTTTAAAAATAATATAATTCATGAAAGAGGTTTTTTCCTTATCCTCAATATCGGCTTGAGCAAGAGCCGTACCATCTACCGGATCCCACAATATTGGCTGATCATTACGATAAATTTTACCTTTCTTAACTAAATCAAGAAAAGACATTTGTGATATTTTTCGTGATAATGGACTGACAGTTTGGTACTCTAAACTCCAGTCAACCGATAAAGCTATTTGGTTAAATAGGCTTCTAAACTTCTCTTCTTCACTTGCTACTACCTCTTCACAAATTTTTATAAACTCGTCTCTGCCCATATTATAAGCTTTGATCTGCTTCTGTTTTTCAACAAGTCTCTCGGTTGGTAGACCATTATCGTCAAAACCCATAGGATAAAAGATATTTTTACCGATCATACGCTGAAATCGTACAATAAAATCCGTTTGCGTATAGCTGTAAACATGACCGATATGTAACTGCCCTGAAACTGTCGGAGGCGGCGTATCAACTACATAGGTTTCTTCTTTTGAAATATTTGGATCATAAGCATAAATTTGCTGCTCTTGCCAAATTTGCTGCCATTTTTTTTCATTTTCTGTAAAATTATAATTTTTCGGAAATGCTTTCATAGATTTTATAGTTGATTCAAGCATCTTATTATAAAGGTTATATGCGATTATGACAATAGAACTATTGCTAATAATTTTTAGTAAATAATAAACCTATAATTGAAAATATAAAAATACATATATATAATGCCAATTAATTATTAAACTAAAAATGTCATGGATTTAAATATCATTAATTGAGAGTATTTAAAATTTGTAGAGCAATTAAAAATTCAAGTATCTGAAAGTCGTTATCAAGCTGCAAGGTCAGTAAATAGTGAGTTAATAAAGCTATATCATCATATAGGTAATGAAATTCTTAAACGACAGAAAAAATACGGTTGGGGTACGAAAGTAGTAGATAATTTAAGCCGTGATCTACATTATGCATTTCCTGAAATAAAAGGATTTAGCAGCAGAAACCTTAAATATATGAGACGTTTTGCTGAAGAGTATAGGGATTTAGAATTTGTGCAGCAGGTTGCTGCACAATTGCCGTGGTTTCATATAGTCCTTTTACTAGATAAAGTAAAAGATAGAAAACACCAGATCTTTTATATGAAAAAAATTGTTGAACATTGTTGGTCACGTAGTGTACTTACTATGCAAATTGAACTTGAGTTACATAAAAGACAAGGACAAGCAATAACAAACTTTCAAAGTAAACTAGCCTCTCCTCAATCTGATCTAGTACATTATACGTTCAAAGACCCATATGTTTTTGATTTTGTAAGTATAGGGAATGAAGCACAGGAAAGAGAGGTATAACAAGAATTAACTAAACATATAGAAAAATTTTTAATTGAGCTTGGAGCTGGTTTTGCTTTTGTTGGCAGACAATATCATTTAGAAATAGTAGAACAAGATTTCTATATTGATGTATTATTCTATCATTTAAAACTTCGTTGTTTTGTAGTAATTGAGCTTAAAGATAAGGATTTTAAACCAGAATATGCTGGTAAAATGAATTTTTATTTATCAGTTGTAGATGATATTTTAAAGCATCCAAACGATAACCCTTCTATTGGGCTAATTTTATGCCAATCAAAAAATAATATACTTGTAGAATATGCATTGTGTGATATGAGTAAACCTATTAGACTTGCAGAGTATAAAATAACTAAAAATCTACCTGACAAGATAAAAAGTGCACTCCCAACTATTGAAGAGCTAGAGCTTATCTGTAAAAATATTTTAATTGATCATTAAAGAACTTTTTTATCGAAAATTGATAAGATTTGTGCAAAAATAGCAATTCCTATTTCAAACAAATCTTATAATTTGCAGTAAAAAAGAATTTAATTAGTTTTACAATATCTTTACAGATAAGCTCTTAAAAGCAGCACTTGCTAAAGAATTAATAAAAAAATAGAAATGCCAAATAAACTTTTACTTACTTTAAAATTAATGCGGGTAGATAAGCCGGTAGCTTATTTGCTGGTTTTTTTCCCTGCTTTATTTGGATTGCTGCTTGCAAACCCTTCTAACACGGAATTAGCTCATTTATTACCGTTATTTATTTTAGGTAGTATAACGACAAGGAGTAGCGGGTGTATTATTAACGATATATTTGATAGAAAATTTGATAAACATGTTACAAGGACTAAAGACCGACCTTTAGCAAGTGGTGCTTTATCTGTTTCTTATGCTATTTTTATACTTTTTATTCTTAGTATTATCTCGCTTTGTATCTTGCTACTTTTAAACAAAACAGCCATATATACAGGTTTTTTTGCGGTAATAATGATTAGCCTATATCCGCTAACGAAACGTATTACCTACTTTCCGCAAATATTTATGGGATTTACCTTTAAGCTAGGGGCATTAATAGCGTATGCGGCAGTTCAGGATAAACTTGATTTAGCAGCAATTATTATATATTTAGCATGCTGTTTTTGGGCAACCGGATATGATACGATTTACGGATATATGGATATAAAAGACGATAAGAAAATAGGAGTGAAATCTTTAAGCATATATTTAGAGAACAAGCATCCTAAATTTTGGCTTGATGTATGCTATATAGGTTTTATATTATTATTTACCCTAGCAACAAAGATAGCTAACCGTAATATCGACTATTTACCTATTTTAGCTGCTTTAATTTTACTGATATTGCAAGTAGCGACTCTTGATATCAAAAATCCTGATGATTGTAGGACAAGGTTCAGAGCTAATAATTATGTCGGGGTACTTTTGAGTATGGTGTTTTATTAAATTCTTTTCCTCACAACAGTCTTATTAGGGATTAGATAATGTTTTTGATGTCATTCCTGCGAGAAGGCACACGAGTGTCAACTTAAGAGCAACCTGATCGGATGTCATTTCCGCAAAAGCTGGTATCCAGCATAAAGCGAGATAAATCGAGCTTTTAATTCCAAAAGCTTGCTGTAGTTATGCTTTTTTCTGGATTCCTGTTTTTGCGGGAATGACATAAAGTAAAAACTGTCCAGTACTATAAGCAAAGCCACGCCGCCTATGCAGGAATGACATTGACCTGTGCAATAACTCCTCTAACAGCCCATAAGGTTACCATTGATATTACAGTTATGTAAACTGCAATGGATAAAGAGATGCCGGTTACATGCCAAAGCATTAGGCAGATTGACGTGGTAAGGCGTCCGATTAGTGAAGAGCCTATACTACTGCCGATACCTACTAATATATATTTATCGGCAGTTTTAAACAAATTATTTAGCCAGCAATTCAAGGGTGCTAAGAAGCAAACACCGAGTATTATAATCCAAATACGTATGAAATTAACATACCATATAGACGAATTATTTAAGAACAGCCATAAAGGGATTATGCTTAAACTCATTATAATAAGAGTACCCCTTAATATTTTAAGGTAATGGAATTTTTTTGTTAGATGACCAATTATCGGAATCATAATCATATCAAAAATCAGAAACTCCATATTAAATTTCATCATTGTTTCAAGCGATATATCAGTGATAAGCGGAATAAAGCTATTCATAAAGACGCAAGGCACTATATAGGTCATATATGAGAAACCTACGGCAAAACTAATACGTAAGATACTTAGTTTATTGTTCCAAATTGTGTTTAAGTCGAGTAATAGCGATGATACTACGTCATTGCGAGGAGAGGACCTCATTGTCATCCCGTGGCTTGACAATGAGGGTCTTACTATAATATCCTCGCTCTTCCTTAAAAAATAACCTATAAGGGCCGTAAGTCCACCAAATATGAAACATAAACGCCAATATTCATTATACTCTACATTTAAAACTATAGTGCTGATAAATGAAGCAAGAATAATACCAAGCATTGTAGAGGTTTGATAAAGGTAAGAAGCTTTAAACGCTTTTTTTCGTTTTTATTCTCTAGAATATATAATTGAGCAATCGCACATTCACCCTCGGAATATACTCCTTGCAACGTTCTAAGCACAACTAATAATAGCGGTGCAAGCCAGCCTATGTGGGTATGAGAGGGGATTAGACCGATTAAGCTAGTTGTTAAAGCAACTCCGATTAGAGAATGAGATAAAGCAAAAACCCCGCTGTATTTTTTAGCAATTACGCCAAAACAATAAGAGCCTATGGGACGTGTAAATAAAGATGTAGCAAGAACACTATAGGTAAGTATTAAGGCGACAATTTTATCATGATTCGGAAAGAAAATACCAGCAAGTAACGGTACAAGAAACCCATAAAGTGCAGTATCAAAATGGTCCATCGCATTACCGATTAGGATAGAAAAATCCCTGTTGCTTAATGAATTGCTCATATATTAATAATTTAAAATTTATAATGTATACTCGTTGAATTTGAAAAATTGGCTTCGTTGTTTTTTGCTTTTAATCCTCACGTACTGTATATACGCTGCGGTTAAACGCTTCAAAACGCCTTGCTCTTTTCCAAATTGAGCTTCGTATAACTTCTCTTCATTTTATAGGAGTATATAAGTATGTAATCTTCCTTGTAAATATTTTTTTAAGAGATATGATTATTAAGTTATCGCTTAAAGTCATTGTAATTAATGAATAATTTGAAACAAGGAAAGTTTATTACATTTGAGGGAGGGGAGGGAATCGGTAAATCTACTCAATCTCAAATGCTCTATGAATATTTAAAATCTCAAAATACTCACGTTATTTTAACTCGTGAAGTCGGCGGTACTGCCGTCGCCGAAAAAATGCGTGAAATCCTAGTGCATGAAGAATTATTACCTATGTCTGAGCTTTTGCAAGCTATGGCAGCACGTTATGATCATATGGCACGGAAAATTATACCGGCTCTGCAAGATGGACATATCGTAATATGTGATAGGTTTATTGACTCGACTGCATGTTATCAAGGATTAGAGCTAGAAAATGGTATAGATTTAGTTTATAATCTGTACAAAACTTTAATGCCTTCTCTTATGCCAGATATTACGTTTTTTATTGACGTAGAGCCGGATACTGCTATTAAGAGAGTCAATGCACGAAATATGAGCAATAAATTTGACATAAGAGGTATAGATTTTTATAAAAAAATCTATGATTGCTTTAAAGAATTAAGTAATAGATTTCCTGAGAGAATAAAAACAATTAAAGCGTCAGATTTAAGTCCACTTGAAGTACATGAGTTAATAAAAAAGCATTTATGAATAATACTTACTACATTACGACCCCTATATATTACGTTAACGATGTTCCTCATATCGGTCATGCTTATACTAGCGTTGCAAGTGATGTAATCGCTCGTTTCATGCGACTTCGTGGTTTTGACGTAATGTTTTTAACAGGTACCGATGAACATGGGCAGAAAGTAGAAAAAGCAGCTATTAACAAAAATATTGATCCTCAAAAATTTACCGATCAGACCTCGGAGAGTTTTCGTCATCTGATGGCTGTTATGCATATTTCTAATGATGATTTTATTAGGACCACGGAAAATAGACATAAAGAAGCTGTAGCTTTTTTTTGGCAAAAATTATTAGATAACGGTACAATCTATGAAGGATTTTATGAAGGTTGGTATGCAGTGCGAGATGAGGCTTTTTTTGATGAGTCGGAACTTACGAGTGACGGTTTAGCACCGACGGGTGCTCCAGTTGAATGGGTTAAAGAACCAAGCTATTTCTTTAATCTTTCAAAATGGCAAGATAAATTGCTTGAGTTTTATGAAGCAAACCCTGATTTTATCAGACCCATATCAAGGCGCAACGAAGTAATTAGCTTTGTTAAATCAGGTCTAAAAGATTTATCCGTGTCACGTACTACTTTTAACTGGGGTATAAAAGTTCCAAATAACGAAAAACACGTGATTTATGTGTGGCTTGATGCACTTGCTAATTATATTTCGGCACTCGGTTATCCTGATGAACAAAGTAGTTACGGTAAATTTTGGCCGGCTGATTTACACGTAGTAGGTAAGGATATCTTGCGTTTTCATACTGTCTATTGGCCTGCTTTTTTGATGGCTGCAGAAATTCCGCTACCGAAAACAATTATGGCTCATGGTTGGTGGACGAATGAAGGGCAGAAAATCTCTAAATCTCTTGGTAATACCATTGATCCGATTAAGTTAATCAATGAATTCGGTATTGATCAGGTTAGGTATTTTCTGATGCGTGAAGTAACTTTTGGTGCAGATGGCAATTTTGCCCGTAGTAATTTAATTACCCGTATTAATAGCGAATTGTCAAACAAAATAGGTAATTTATTACAGCGTAGTACAGCTTTTGTTTATAAAAATAATGAAGGCAAAGTGCCGCTTCTTACGCAAAGCGTTATAGATAAAGTATATGAGCTACCGATTTTAAAGACCGCAAGTAAATTCGCCGAGCAGAATATTTTATTGATGGACAAAACAGAGATTAATAAAATTCTTGAAAATATTATTAATCTAGCTGAAGAAGCAAATATCTATATTGATAGCGAAGCACCTTGGAATTTGAAAAAAACCGATCCGGATAAAATGCTAGAAGTGTTATACACTTTACTAGAAGTTTTACGCTATATTGCTATAATGCTTCAGCCTTTTATACCGAGTTCAGCAAATAAAATGCTAGATCAGTTAGGGATAAATAAAGAAGAACGTCTATTTAAGCATTTAATACGTGATTATGCTTTAAGGGCAGGTAGCAATATTTTAGAACCTACCATAATATTTCCGAGATTTGAGGAGGATGTTGTATGAATCTTGTTATGTCATTCCCAATTCCTTCTATATCATTCCCACGAAAGCGGGAATCCATTTTTTTAATAAACTATATACTAGATTTTTATATTCGTTTTTTACTGGATTACTGCTTCCGTAGGAATGACATCGGTGTTATAGCATGTTAATAGATTCACATTGTCATCTTAATTTACTTACTGACTTGTCATCCTGCGAGCTCGTAGCGGGATCCAGTAAAAATATTAAAACAACTAATACTAGTTGTTTTTTGGATACCGTGGTCAAGCCACGGTATGACACGGTGCTTTTAGATTTTGTCATTCAAAGAGCGTTAGAAAATAATGTGCAGTATATGCAAACTATCTGTACTAAGCTTGAAGATGTCCCAATTGTGTTAGCAATGGCCGAAAAATATGAAAATATTTTTGCAAGCATTGGTGTGCATCCGTGTGAGGTTAATGAAAGCAGTATGCTAATTACGGATTCAGAAATAATAGAGCTTACTAACCATCCGAAAATGATTGGAATCGGTGAAACGGGGCTTGATTATTATCATCAGCCTTACGATAAAAAACTCCAAAAAGATTCGTTTGTAGCACATATACATGCGGCGTCTAGTACACGCCTGCCCGTTATTGTTCATACAAGAGCAGCAGATGAAGACACTATTGACATTTTAACCTCAGAAATGCGTAACAGCAAATTTCCAGGTTTAATACATTGCTTTACCTCTTCAAAAAAATTAGCAGAAAAAATGCTAGATATCGGTTTATATATTTCAATGTCAGGGATTATAACTTTCAAGAATGCAACTGATTTGCAGGAAATAGTTAAATATATACCGCTTGATAGGTTATTAATCGAAACTGACTCACCTTACCTAGCCCCTACCCCTATGCGTGGCAAACAAAACGAACCGGCTTTTGTTAGATATGTCGCCGAGAAAGTCGCTGAAATCAAAAATATCACCTCAAAAGAAGTAGCAAATGTTACTACTCACAACTTCAAAAGATTATTTTCCAAATTTGAACAGCATACTCGTTTAATTTGCAAAATTGGCGACAAAGTCTCTTGTTGATAATCCTAGTGTACGCGCTGTGGTCATCAGTTTCAAGACGCCTTGCTCTTTTCAAAATTAAACTTGGTTTACCTACTTTTCATTTACTCATAGTATAAATAAATTATACTTTATAAAATCATCAAGATTGATAATTTAAAGTTGAAATTTTTTAAAATAACTATGTATATTTATAGTATTTCAATTATTAGTATATTTAATATGGAATTTGATCGCAAGAATGCCATCATTGGTTTTTTAAAAGAACGTAAAGATCAAAAATTTACCTCTTATGGTATAGCTTAATGGCTTGTAGAAAATCACTTTGAAGAAGCAAGACTCAAAGCAAATGCAAGTACAAATAAGAGATTGTTAGAAGCAAAGACTCAAAAAGAAAAAGATAAGGAGATTATAGGAGTTGATGCAGGTGAAATTAGCGGTAGTAAGCTTTCTGCTGAGCGAAGACAAGAACCTAATATTAGAATAGAGCTAAAACCTAAACTAAAGTTTTATTATTCACAAAACCCTGATTACTATGTCAATAATGCACAAGCCACAGAACCTAAAATAAATACAAATAAAGAAGATAAAATAACCGAAGTACAAAGTTATGACTTGCATTATATCTTCAAAACAAATTGAAGATGCATAATATGCCTATTAAGCATAATTTTTCTTCCAATAAACAAGGTGCTAAAGGTAATAAGTGGCTACATCTAGATTTGGTAGGTATGGAGGTTCTTAATGAAAAATGGGGATTACTAATTAAAAATTGTGCTAAATATTATGCAGGCAAACAAGCACGGCTTTGGTCTTTTGAAGCAAAAACAAAAATCAACCGTAGTAATTTACGAGAATATTTTTTTCAGGCTTTATCAAATTCATCAGGGGCACATTACGGTTATTTAGTCGCTGCTGATTTAATTGCAAGTAAACAAAATGATACTAGGCATGAACTCGAAATGTTGTGTATTAGGCACGGTATAGGTTTTATTTTAATGGATATAGAAAATCCTGAAGATAGTAAGATATTAATTCTTGCTAGCGAAAAACTGGAAATAGATTGGAATATGGCTAATAGATTAGCAGAAGAGAACAAAGATTTTGAAAATTATATAAACAATATTGACACATTTTATAAAAAACAAAAAGTAAATGATAGTACTTGGTTTAATATTAATTGACCACTTAAATAAAATTCCTAAGCAAAACAAGAAGAAAAAATAAACATATTTATATGGGACTGTTAACAAAATAATTTTAAAGCTAATTAAAATCTTTTTTGCTGCAAATTATAAGATTTTTTTGAAATATGAATAACTATTCTGGCAAAAATCTTATTAATTTTCGCTAAAAAACCTATTTTGTTAACAGTCCCATAGATCATTATTATCACGCATCTATAAACATTTAAGACGTGAATCCTAAAATTAATGTTACTAAAGAAATTTTTGATGTTAAACTAAATGATTATATTAATTATTTTCAGATTTAGGGATAAATTATGATGAACTGTGATTTAAGTACTAATTATACATATTATATGTTAGAGGGGCTTAGAGCACAAATTGCTCCAGTGCATTTAAGTATAAAAATTCTAAAAGAAGCGTATGAACATGAGTCTCTAGAAGATAACGGTTTTGCAAGAATTATGCATGCTTATTTAACGCTTTGTGAACGCATGACTAGAAAATATGAAAAACCCGAATTTAATATCCTTGAAACAATTATTGATGATAAAACCTATAACATTAATGAAAAAGTTATATTAAAAAAGTCTTTTTGTGAACTAAGGCATTTTCAGAAAATAGGTTTTAAAAAAGAACTACCTAAATTATTAATAGTAGCACCCATGGCAGGACATCATGCTACTTTACTTAGATCAACCGTACAAGAATTATTACCGTATACTGATATTTATATTACAGATTGGACGGAAGCAAGTTTTGTGCCGCTTGAAGCAGGGCATTTTGATATGGATGATTATATTGATTACGTAATGGAGTTTATCAGTTTTATAGGATCTAATGTTCACACTATGGCAGTTTGCCAACCTACTGTTCCACTGCTTGCTGCCATTAGCTTAATGTCGGAGAGTAATAGTCCAAATGTGCCGAGTTCGATGATTTTGATTGGTGGACCTATTGATGCTAGAAAAAACCCTACAGCAGTTAATGAATTTGCTCAAAGTAAAAGTTTAGAATGGTTCTGCAAAATGGTTACAATGCAGGTGCCGCCAAACTATCCCGGTCATGGCAGAAAAGTATATCCCGGCTTCCTCCAACTTGCCGGCTTTATGAGTTTAAATTTATTCCGTCATATAGATTCACATTTAGACTTATGGCAAAGTTTATTAAATGCTGATTATAAAAAAGCCGATCATACTATTAAATTTTATGATGAGTATTTAGCATGTATGGATATGCCAGCAGAGTTTTACTTACAAACTATAGATGCAGTATTCCAACAATTTTCGTTAGCAAGAGGTAAATTAGTTTCTGAGAAGCGTCCGATTGATTTAAAACATATTACTAAATGTGCTTTACTTGGTATTGAAGGGGAATTAGATGATATTGCAGCAGTAGGGCAGACAAAAGCTGCTTTAAAACTTTGTGCAAATATACCTGAATCAATGAAAAGATACCATTTACAAAAAGGGGCAGGGCATTACGGGGTATTTGGCGGAAGTAAATTTAAACAGTTTATAGTACCTATTATCAAAGATTTTATCTATGATTTTGATAAAACTAATTTCAAGTAATCTAAACTTAAGGCAGTATAAAAATAGTTATTGTGAGGAAATTACGTAAGTAATTGACACAGCAAGGAAGAAAAAAATTCTGTAAATCAGAATTTTGTTATTTTTTTTGGAGTGCCAAGATCCTTGCAGTCGTAGCCTTGTTGCATGACTCAGTATTTTCCTCTGTCATTCTGTGATTTATTCTATAGTACCGGATAGTTTTTGAAAAGACCGTGATGTCATCCCTGCGAAAGCGGGGATCCAGGCTAAAAAATCTTAATTTTAAAGATTGTGTATTATATCGTTTTTTAAGAGAAAGCTTTAAAGTATTGGATTCCCGCTTTTGGGCGTTGTTGCATGGCTCAAAAAACGGCTTGATGTCATTCCTGCGAAAGCAGGAATCTAGTAAAACATATAAAAAACTTATTTTTTTATATGTTGATTTTATTAAATATATAATTTTGTATCGATATTAAGGTTATTTTTTCTGGATTCTCGCCTGCACGGGAATGACATAGAATAGCAATTGTCCAGTACTATGGTCTTGACCACGGGGTTTAGTTAAAAATACTAATATTATTAGTATTTTTAGTTAAATGATAGAGCATCCATGTAACAAGACCATAATTAAGGGAGAAGTGTGGTAATCTAATATTCAGCTCTTAGTAGTTTTTTGAATTTCTTGTTGTTGCTGTTGTTTGTATTCTTTTGCTTTTTTTTCTATGTAATTAAAAAAGAAATAAGTAAAAGTTAAAAAACCGGTCAAAATAATACCAAATGTTATTAGTATTACTTTAAGTTGCTTGCGTGAATCTTCTGCTTTTAATTTTTTCTCTTCTTTACTTTCGTCTTCATCATTTTTGAATTCAGACATTATTATTTGTTCTTCTGTAGTATTTTTCATGTTGTAACTCAACTAAAATGAACTTCTTTATTACTAAGTTGTTCCTATAACTTACAGATTTTTGAAGTTTATAAGATTAGCTATATTTATAGTAAGAGAAGTTGAATTATATTCAATAGATCTCTTCGGAAACTCTACTTCTAGGGGTAATTTGTACGTCGAGCCTAGACTCGCATCCTCACGTACCCTTGAGTACGCTGCAGTGGCAAGCAACTTCCGTGTCGCCTTCAAATTCCTCCATAAACCCTCATTTCCGAAGATGTTCAATTTATCCATTATCTTTTAATTTTTTAAAAACATACCTCATACTGTAAATGGGTTAGCTATTTGCCGGTATTCGCTATATTCTTAAAAAAATAAAATATTTCCTATAAGTTGGACATAATTCAACATCTTTTACTATAATGATGAGGTTTAAGCCTTATAAAAATAGGATATATAAGCAGTAATACTATGTCAATAGTCTTGAATATTAGTAGTAAATTATGTAATAATATGTGTTCAACCCTGGTTATACATATTCTTATATCTCCTAAAATTGCAGTATTTAAAGTATCGGAGCAAGCAGCTGATAATATAGCATCATCAAAAGTGATATCAGATTGTCCTATATAATTTTGAATAAAATTATTAACAGTAGATTCAAAGCTTGTATATTTTGTAGGATATGAATCAACAAGCTGTCTACATTCTGTATTTCCGAGTTTACTTCCAATCAATGTTAATAACATAGAGTTATATTCATCTTGGGGGTTACAATTAATTATTTCGTAAGTTTTAGCAAGAATATAACAAGCTTCGTTATTGCCTTGCATAATTTCTAATTTTATTTCTTCAGAAGATAAAATATTATTTAGAAAGTCTTTTTCATATATTGCATAATGCGGTGATGAATTAGATTTTCTGTTAAAAAGAGCAGTAAATAAGATTTGAGCTTTCTCTAGATCATTCATTTTAATTTTGCTCTATTTTCATTACTAATTCTTTGATTTCATTATCAGCCTCATCGTCTATTGTCAAATTTTTCTCATTTTTTATAGCAGTATTAAATGCTTTTTCTGCAATACAAAATAAATCAGGTTGAAGGTTCATTGCTAAGTTGAAGAAGAAGTGAATATCGTATACAAAAATTCCTGAATTCCAAAAATATTCATCACTTTGAAAATGTTTTTTTACTTGCTCTAATATAGGTTTTTCAATGAAGTGATCAACTAGATCAACATTTTCTGCAATTGATAATCCAGTGTTTATATAGCCATAAAATTTATAGGCATGCCTATAATGCAAATACCAAATTCATTAACATAATGTAAAGCTTTATTTATAGTATTAAGGTAATTTATATTATACGCTATGTGATGGTCTGAATGATGGTCTGAAGGTAGTAACACTACGATATCAAACCATTGTGCTTTAGCCGATAATGCCATAATAATGGCACAAACGGCAGTATTTTTTTAAAAGGTTCGGTAATTAATTCTATTTCTACTGCTTGTTCTTGAGTGATTGATTCATATTTTTTGGAAGTAATAATAGTAGGTTGTCCTAGAAATTTATTTCTAGTTAATGTTTGCTGTAGTAAAGTTAGATCACTCAATATTTTTTTAAATTGTTTCGATTTATCTTTAGATGATAAAGGCCATAGTCTTTTACCGCGACCCCCTGCTATAATCACCGGTTTTATCCCCATATATTTTACAACTATTAATTAAATAATAAAGAGATTTATCAATAGTTTTAAAAATATGTCAAGCATATTCATTATATTGACAGGTTTTACAATAAAAAGTACTCCTGCCTGAATGTTTTGCTTTGGTAATATTATCGGAGCAGTGTAAACAACTTTGTCCTTCTCTGCCGTAAACCGTAAGTTGCTGAGTAAAGTAACCAGGTTTGTTATCGCTGTTTACAAAATCTTTAATAGTAGTACCGCCGGCAGTTATAGCTTTAGTTAGCACCTCTCTAATTGATTTAATTAAACTTTCTATTTCATCATCCCTTAAATTGCTACCTAATTTATCCGGATGAATTCTAGCTAAATGAAGACTTTCTGAAGCGTAAATATTGCCGACTCCGACTATAACTCTCGTATCCATAATCAAGTTTTTTATTGGTATTCTTTGAGTAATTAATTTGCTTTTTAAATATCCCAGTGTTAATAAATCAGAAAGCGGCTCTATTCCTAAATTAGTAAAAAATTCTTTTTCCAAGAAGTTAGTTTTTAAATGATAAATCATTCCAAAGCGTCTAGTATCATTGAAAATTAGCTTTTCGGAGTTTTTTAAATTAAAAATTACATGATCATGTTTTTGAGTTTTATAATTAGCAGATTGCAGAGTCAATCTACCACTCATGCCTAGGTGAACGATTAAGGAATAATCATTATTAAAATCTATAATTAAATATTTTGCACGACGCCTAACATCAAGTATATTAGTATTTAAGATTTCTGTAGCTAAAAGCGGGGATAGTTTATAACGTAAATTATCTCTTTTGAACTCTACATTTTCTATAACAAGCCCAATTAGCTTATCTTTCAGGGAGCTTTTAAGAGTTTCTACTTCAGGAAGTTCTGGCATTTTTGCTATTATTTTAATAATTTTACGTTTATAATATATCAAATAATGATAACTTACACATAATACATAATACATAATACATAATACATAATAGACACTATTATGAGCACTATTATTGATATACCGGATACACAAATTAAAATTTTAGATCAATTATCTAAAAAAAAGCAAAGATCCCGAACTTAAATTATAAGACAAGCTCTAACTAATTATATTGCTGATGATATTGAAAGCAAAAAGAGCTATGAAGCTGCTTTTGGTATATGGAAAGATAAGAAGTTAGACAGTTTAATATATCAAGCTAAATTAAGGGATGAATGGAATAAATGAAAGCAGTATTTGTAATAGATGATTTGCTTGGCAATTTAGCTGCTTATAAAGAACTTCAGTTATATAGAAATCCTCAAATTAGTATAATTACTAAATGTAAATTTTGGTTGGTATTTTAATAGATAAACAAGAAACAATAAAGGAATTTTAAATAACTTTACTATAGTTAACTTAAATGAAGAAATTGCAGATATTGCTATAATTATTAGAAAAGAAAATAGAATTAAATTACCTGGTGCTATAATATGGACGACCGCTAAGTACAGCAACAGTTTATTAGTTACTAGAAATACAAAAGATTTTCCCATTCATGCATTGGGTATAAAAATTTCATATAGTATATAAATGAACCAAACAAATTTTGGCTTTAAAAAAGTAGACTACACTAAAAAACAAGGATTAGTAAATAGCGTTTTTTCTAATGTCGCTGATAAGTATGATGTAATGAATGACTTGATGAGCTTTGGATTACATCGCTTATGGAAAGATGAATTTATTAGGCAAATCCCAAATCTTAACTCTTATATATTAGACGTCGCTAGCGGTAGCGGTGATATTGCTTTAAAACTTGCTAAAAAAGCAAGAGATAGAGGCAATAATATTGCTTTAACTTTAAGTGACATAAATGAAGAGATGCTAAAGCATGCTAAAAAGAAATCAATTGATCTAAATCTATTTCAGAACCTTAAATTTACTGTCGCAAGTGCCGAAGAATTACCTTTCCCGGATAATAGCTTCGATTATTATACTATAGCATTCGGTATTAGAAACGTACCTGATATTAATAAAGCTTTAAAAGAAGCTTATAGAGTTCTAAAACCGATGGGTAAGTTTTTATGCCTTGAGTTTTCAAAGGTAAAAGAAAGTCATTTTAAAGATTTTTATAAATTTTATTCATTTAGTATTATACCTACCATCGGTCAGGTAATCACTGGTAATAAAGAAGCATATGAATATTTGGTTGAAAGTATCGAGTTATTCCCCTCACAAGACGAGTTTAGAATAATGATTAAAGAAGCCGGTTTTGAGGAAGTTGGTTATAAAAATTTAAGCGGCGGAATAGTTGTTATTCACAGTGCATATAAGATATGATAAGTAATTTTTTTAATTTAATACGTATTTTTCGTATTATCAGTAAAAAACGAATTCTAATTGATTCAAGAAGCCCTAAATATTTTACATTTATTGGTTATATATTAGCTTTATTTTCTGCTCCGTTATCATTATTTAAAAAACCGCATGAAGATTACGGTAAACGCCTAATAGATTGTTTAAGCGATCTTGGACCTATTTATATAAAATTCGGACAAACTCTTTCGACAAGACCTGATTTAGTAGGAGCAGAGATAGCAGGTGATTTAAGGTTATTGCAGGATAAGCTACCTCCGTTTGATGGTGGGGTGGCTAGAGAAATTATAGAGAGGGAGTTTGGTGAGGATATTGTCACCCTGTGGCTTGACCACGGTATCCAGAAAAAAATTAAAAAAGACTGGATCCCACGATCAAGTCGTAGGATGACATTGTTTTTAAATAACGCCCCCATTGCCGCCGCATCGATCTCCCAAGTACATAAGGCACAACTCGTAACTGGTGAATATGTTGCGGTAAAAATTCTGCGTCCAGGTATTCATAAAAAATATAACAGAGATATTAAGCTGCTATATTTTCTTGCAAAAATTATCGCAAAATTTTCTAAAGCAAAAAGGCTAAAACCGATTAAAGTAGTTGATAAATTTCATGAAACTATGAGATTTGAGCTTGATTTAAGGCTAGAAGCGGCAGCTTCTTCTGAGCTTAGGAATAATATGCGAGATGATCTTAATGTGATAATCCCTAAAATATATTGGGGCTTAACATCAGAAAATATACTAACTACTGAGTGGTTAGAAGGAACTTCTATATATGATACTTCGCTGCTAAAAGAATTGGGATTAGAGCCTGCAAAAATAGCTCAGAATTTTGCCGTAATGTTTTTCAATCAAGCCTATAGAGACGGGTTTTTTCATGCTGATTTACATGCAGGCAATATTTTAGTGAATAAGCAAGGTAAAATAATTTTACTTGATTTCGGTATTATGGGCAGACTTAAAGAAAAAGACCGTTTAGCTGTTGCCGAAAGTCTATTTGGTTTTTTAAAACGTGATTATAAATTAGTGGCTAAAGTACATTTAAGAGCTGGCTACATCCCATCAAATACCGATTTAGATTTATTCGCTCAAAGTTGTAGAGCAGTTACTGAGCCTATAGTAGGGATACCCACAAAAAATATTTCCATAGGTAAGCTGCTTGCACATTTATTTAAAATCACTGAAGATTTCGGCATGGAAGTACAACCGGAATTATTGTTATTGCAAAAGACTTTGATAATGGTTGAAGGGATAGGTAGACAGCTAGACGGTAATGTTAATATGTGGCAACTCGCCGAACCTTGGATTAAAAAATGGGCAATAAAAAACTTAAGCACTGAAGCGAAGTTGCTACGACTGGTAAAGCATTACCTAGATAGCCTAGAGAATATTGTTTGACATATAAAAATTATTAATATTATAGCCTTATATATTAAGAAATTTTTTATTATGAAACTAAAAGATTTATTAAACATGCTATTAAAACTCCTTTGTTGGTTGATTGTAAAGACGATAAAATTGTATTTCCTGTAGATAAAGGGCAAGAATACACAAATATTCTAAAAGAAAAAATAGGCGAGGAAGAGTTTGAAGGATTAATGGTTTCAGATTGAATAGTTCAATGTCCTGAAAACTTAGAAAAATAGCTTTAGTAAATATAGCAACATATCCTGATATATCGCTTATGGAAGCGGCATTTCTTAATGATGTACAACGTGAATATTATATAATCCATATAGATATCGATAATAATATTAAATCGATTTTGCATTACTCGCAAATATATTGTATCGGTGATACAGGGTGGATGCCGGCTGAAGTTTTAAAACGCGGGTATAAGTTTTGTACTATACAGCCAGAATCTTTGCCGCAAGTCATGGAACTATGGCCTGACCATTATTACTACGACTGGATTCAGGGAAATTAAAGAGCATCACAACCCAGATATAGACCTCAGGTAATGGGGAATATTGTTTCATTGTGTGGAGAGGTTAGTATGGCTTTACCAGTAAATGAAGAATTACAGTAAAAACCATTGTAAGATAACCATGACTTTTAAAATTCACAAAAATTAAAAAGTAAAATTTTATTAACCTTTAAATAATTATAGTTAAATAATATTAAATTATATTATATCAAGGTATTTAAATGTCTAAAAAACAAGCGCAGGAATCCACTGATAATATAAGGCAACAGCTTGATAAAGAATATAAAAAACCTTTCTTGGGTTGAAGCTGGATGGGCAGCTATTGGAGCTGAAACAGGTAACAAAAAATATGATGAGTTAAATAAACAATATCTAGATCTTAATAAAGATAATTTAGGTATAATACAAAGTGTGATCCAAACAGTTGGAATATTCTTAGTGCATTACAATTTACCCGAGAGGCTTCGCAAGTTTTATCTGATCTTGCACTGGAGCTTAATAACCTCAGAAAAGCAAGAAGTGCTACCACTAATGTAGATTCTATTGAAGCTAGTTGCAAGATAATAGCAGATGCAGAATCGCTTATAAAAAATGTGCTTCTGTTTTACATTCCGACACTATATCTAATAGCTCAAAAGAAACTATCTTACAATCTAAAGTTATCCCATATCTTCTCACGCCTATTTTAAATAAGAGGCTTAGCAAAATAACAAAAAACTTTCAAACTTCCGAAACAGAAAAAATAAATATATTAGACAAAATAAATCCTAAATTTGTTAGAGAATTATCTACCACAGGAGTAGCTTTAATATCTAAAGCACTAGCAAGCGATTTAAACCCAAAAGTACAAAAAATATATAAGAATATTAAACAAAAAAACAAGTCATCTCAAGGTGCTATATTAAAAAATATACATGACATTATTACTTCAGACAAAGTAAAGCCCCTTCTTAATCACGATTTAGTACAATGTCTCAAAAATCCTGATAATCAAAAATAGTTGGTTCAGATTACGGAAAATATAATGAATAATAAAGCACAAAAAATCACTAAACCTGAATTAATTGCAAATACAGTAGCACTACTTGCAAATTCTAGCGAAAAATTAATTGAAAGTACTACTTCAGCTATAAAAGATTATAGTCAGCTTAAAGAACATCAGCATTGGACTAAAATTAACCTAAATATGGAAGGGTTAAATACTGAAATTAAAAAAGTGTTCTTAAAAGGAAAAAAACCTTAAAATAGTAGAGTTAGTTGAAAATGCCAAAAAGATTATTGATAATTTAGCTCATATTTTAGAAAAAGAATTACCACGATATTTAGATAGTAATAAACAGGATATATTAGATGTTTTAAAACATCCTAAAGTAATAGTAAGAATAGAATCAAAAAGGAAAGATCCAGAGTTTATACATAAGGCACTAGATGCATCTATGCCTTTTTTAAAAGATGCTCTGCCGTCAATTACTAAACTTGCTAGCCTTGCCCTTGCCGATAATGATAAAGTTGCCGATATAATACAAAACACTCAGTTAATTAAGTCACTTCCAAAGGAAGAGAAATCAAAAAAAGAAAAGTAAAAGAGGTAAAGGAATTGATTGGTACTTTGATAGAAATTAAAAATCATAATCCGAAAATAAGCAAAATAATTGAAAAAGATCTTCCTGAACTATTAACAAAACATGCAAGTAGTTTAGGACCGGTTGTAGATGAGATTTTAACAAAACACCTAAGGGACAAAAATTAAAACTAAACGGTGAAAATTAGTAAAGATAGCCGGTAAGTATGCACTTGAATTCATTAAAATTGCTGATAAATTTAGCAAACATGAATACGGCAAAATTATAGTACGGCGTTAAAATTATTATCAGATCCGACAGTTCTAGGAGTAGCAACAGAAACTATAGTTAATTTAGGAAAAAGTAAATTTAGTAAAGATACAGCAGCAGTAGGACCACATACAAGTAAGGTATTAGAAGAAGGACAAAGACAGATAGGAAAAGCCGGTAGGGGAGCCTAAATCCTGTGTACTTTTAATAGAATAATCATTACTCAAAAGTTTACAAGACCTAGAAAAATTTTGCTATTCTTTGATTAAAATTATATTGTAAATTCAAAGTGTCATTATGAAATGACAAGGATAATAGAAAGATATTATTATTTAACACATATCAAAGATTCTTTTGAAATATTTCCTATTTGTGCCATTCTCAGTCCAAGGCAATGTGGCTAAACTACTTTAGCTCATGCTTATATTAAACAGTTTAAAGATATCTAATTCAGATCTTGCTATGCTCGGCTCTGTAAACATTTCTAAAAATATTTAGTTTCAAACTACACATAAGGGTTTTTGGTTTTTACATAAGTGAATCTAATAGGAATGCCGGGCATGTCAAAAGCCTCACGCATATTATTTACTAAATACCTAGTATAGCTATCGGTAATTTTTTCCGGATTATTGGAGAATAATTTGAAAGTAGGCGGGCGGGTTTTGGTTTGAGTCATATATTTTACACGCACTCTTCTGCCGCCTTTTTGTAACGGCAAAGGATGTGCTTCTGTAGTAAAATTAAGCCATTCATTTAATTTGCTAGTAGTTATTTTCTTATTCCAAATTTTATAAATTTTAAGACAAGCATCTAAAACCTGCTCTATATTTTGTTTATTTATTGCTGAAATAAATAGAACTGGTACACCTTTAACCTGAGGCAGATGAGTATTTATCTGATAATAAAATTCTTCCTGAAATGCTTCTTTTTCGGATTCTTTAACTAGATCCCATTTATTCACTACTATAACTATACCTCTCCCCTCATTTACCACATGGCGTGCAATATTTAAATCTTGCTGTTTTAAAGGGGCTAAAGCATCAATCATTAAGATTACGGTATTAGCAAATTTAATAGAGTTAATAGCATCTGATGCCGATAATTTTTCTAAAGACTCTGTAATAGTAGATTTCTTGCGGAGTCCTGCCGTATCGATTAATTTAATGTGATTATTTTTATAGTGCCAATCAATTTCAATCGATTCACGAGTAATGCCTGCTTCAGGCCCGGTTAATAATCTTTCATCATTAATAAGAGCGTTTATAAAAGTAGATTTTCCGGCGTTAGGTCTGCCACTAACTACTATCTGCAAACAATCTCCTTTAATTGGATCAGCTATATTTGTCCCGATTGATTCTTCTTCAGGTAACTTGGCAATAATCTCGTCATATAAATCAATTAAGCCTGTGCCATGCTCGGCAGAGATAGCCACCATACTATCAAACCCTAATTTGTAGTACTCTTTATCAAAATCAAAAGCTTTCTCGCATTTATTAACTACCAATATAGCAGGCTTATTATATTTTCTAACAAAGCTACCAAGTAGCTTATCATCGGGTAATATTCCGCTTCTACCGTCAACCATAAAACAAATTAAATCTGCCTCTAAAATTGCTTTAGTAGTCTGTTCCATTAACCTTGCGCCCATACTATCATGATTCTCTTCAAGTCCTGGGGTATCAATTAATAAAAATTCAAAAGAGCCGATTTTACCATCTGTATATTTTCTATCTCTAGTAATGCCTGGCAAATCGTGAACGATAGCTTTTTTACGTATGCTTAATCTATTGAAAAGTGTTGATTTGCCTACATTCGGACGACCAACTAAAGTAATGATTTTCTTAGTCATTATTAATATATTATTATGGTTAAGAGAACTAATAATGCTCCGATAAAACCTATTATATTTGCTATTATAATAGGTATATTTTTTATTAATATGCCGTATATAAGCCAACTACAAAGAGCAATAGCACTTATAGTAAAGGCATGCATAGAAACGGAAGCCGAAGATTTGCAGGTGAAAATCTTATGAGCCTGTACATAAAACATAAAATTGCCGATTGTACCGACAATCGTCATATATTTTTCGTAAAATTTCACGAATTTTGGAGACATATATTTATTTTTAAAAGTGATTTTACCGTTTTCGGTCCATGCAGGCAATGACGACTCTCAGACTACCCCTTAAAGCTTGCAATTACCGGTATATGATCTGAAGGTTTTTCTTGGGTCCTTAAATTATAATCCATATAGCAATTTTCTAAATAGTCAATAGTATTATTACAACCAAGAATCATATCAATTCGCATACCTTTATTTTGTTCAAAACATCCTGCTCTATAATCCCACCATGAAAATGCTTGTTTACTCGGATGCATCAATCTATATAAATCCTCAAACCCGGAATTTAGAATAGTACGTAGTTTTTTTTGTTCAACCTTAGTAAAACAAGTAGTTTCAGCAAGTAGCTTAGGTGAATATACGTCTATATCGAACGGTGCAATATTGACATCGCCGCCTATTATAGTTTTTTCGTCAAAAGATTTTTTAGTTGATAGATAATTGATAAAATTATCATAAAATGCTAGCTTTGCCACAAATTTATCGCTACCGACAAATGAACCGTTAGGAGCATAGAGCGAGATTATATTACAAAACCCTATAGGTAATGATAATTTTATTTCTAAGAATCTTGCTTGATCACTGCAGTAATTATTCGGAAAATCCTTAATTATTTCATCCGCAGGAAATTTTGAAATTATAGCAACGCCGTTATATGATTTTTGCCCGTGAACATAAAAATTATAAGGTAGATCGGATAATTCATCAAAAGGAAATTTTTCGGTTTCGCATTTTATTTCTTGTAATAATAAAATATCCGGATTTTCTTTAGATAAAAAATTACGCAATAAATTAAGTCTTGTTTTTATGGAATTAATATTCCAAGTAGCTATTTTCATGTTGGTTTTTCTAAGTTTGTGCTTTCATTACGGAATCGCCACTCAAGAAAACCAAAATGATAAACTAAGAGACTAGTAATAAATGCTCCGGAAATTACTATAATCATTGAGTATTTTATTGTATGATAATTTGGATTACTACCGTACATATCTAATAATACGCTAAAAGCTATACCCCATAATACAGTGATTTCAATACTAACACCTCTTGATACCCTCTTAATTGCATTTTCTTTCATAATAAAATCTCGTAATATTGTACCGCAATTAGCTATAATGAAAGCACAAAACGGGCCCCAAAAACTTAAAGGTTCAATTTTGTGAATAATAACCATTGCAACTCCTATAATTATAAAAGTTGTTTGTCCGAATGAATCGCAAATTGCTACTATATTATTTAATGATTGTTCTAAATAATTATCTTCAGCAATCTGTTTATTATAATAACTAAATAATTTAATAATTGTAAAACCGAGTAAAACTACTATAAATATGTAATAGAAATAAGAATGAGTAAAATAGAAGTTTAAATGTCCGGTATCATGGTTTACTATTAAATCGAGCATTATACAGCTACTAACAGACGGTAATACCGCAAATAAAAATGTACCGAATAAAGTACTATTTTTTCTACTACTCAAAATAATTCCTGCAAAAGCAAAAGCAAGGCAACCAAGTAAACCTATAACATGACACCAACGAGAATCTATAGATTTAGGTAATAGAATACGATATATGTATGTCTTAATAATTTTTTTATACTCGTTACTTGCAAGAAAATCATCTATCGTAAAATTAAATTGTTCAACTATATTTAAAGATACGTTTTTTTGCTAAACATTAAATGTAGAGGAGTTTTAATATTTAAGGGAACTTCTAATATATTCCTGTCCATTGTTTTTCCTAAAATATTAACGGCACCGACAATGCGATCACTAATGAAACCGTCAATTTCTTTCTTGATTAATCCATTTATCAATTCCATATTATTTTGATATATTCTAATTATATCTTGATTTTTCTCATTATATAAAAAATCCGTAAATTTAGGGTCTCCGTATACAGTACCTTTCACTATTCCTAACTGAAGATTAAATAGACGTATTTGTGCTTTTAGTTCATTAACATTTTGGAAATTTAACTTTTTGGCAAGCGGTTCAATAATAAATAATGATAATTCTTCAAGACGATAAAGCTTTGAAAAATAAGCATAGTTACTTCTCTCAGTAGTATAAGTAGCTCCTGCTGTCATGTTGGCATTTCCGCTTTGAATATCTAATTGATCTTGATACCAGCTATCTTGATTATACTCAATATTGATACCTATTTTTGCAGCAATAGCGTTAATTAATTCTATATCCATACCAGAAACGGTAGTATGACCGTTTGAAGTAGCAATTAAGTATTGGTAAGGTGCATTTATATACCATGCAGTTATCAAAGTTTTTTTATCAGCTGTCCCTTCGCATTCTAAAATTGCTTATTGTTCGTTTGCACCTATGCTCAAAGCATAAAAATTTTTAGAAATGAGCAGTATAAAAATAAAATTTTTAAAATTTTCATGTTCTGTATTTTTTAGAACTGTGTTTTGTCATTCCCGCCTACGCGGGAATGACATCGAATCCGTGTAATAAGTTCCTTAATTATGAACTACCTTAATCTCGCCGTCAGAAAATTTAATATTAAAAATTTTTTCATTCGCAGCAGCAATTTTAGAAGATAAAAAATTACCCGTTTCTCCTTTAACTATAGCAAAACCTCGTTTTAATACGTTATTATAATCAAGGCTTGCAAGTAATGTACTATTTAATTCTAATTTATACTCAAAATTTTTCAAAGTATTATTTGCCGCTTTTGATAGATAAGCTGTTTGATGTGTTAATTCTAATGTTTTGTAATTGAGTATTTTAGCAGGGTTAACTCTTTCTTTAGAAAAAGATTTAATTTTTGTTTCTTGTAGTGCAATAAGGCACAGTAAAGCATCTAATAAATTAAAACCGGTTTCATCCAGTAATTGCTGTCTATTATTCATATAGTGAGAGAGATATCTGTGTATTTTATCGTAATTTATTATATTGTGTTCGTGATACTTAATTAACCTGCTAGTATTATTCAATAATATTTTTTCATAAGAGTGTAGAGTATTATTTAAAATAGATCGTACTGGTACGGCAAACTCTGCAGCAGCAGTCGGTGTTGGAGCTCTTTTATCGGCTGCTAAGTCTATTAAAGTATAATCCACTTCATGACCTACTGCGGAAATAATAGGAATTTTTGAGTTGTAAGCGGCGCGTACTAATATCTCATCGTTAAATGACCAAAGATCTTCTATAGAACCGCCGCCTCTAGCAACAATTATAACACTTGGCTTATTTACCTCTTCTAAATTGTTAAATCCTTCAATTGCTTCAGCAATTTCATTGCTGGAATTTTCTCCTTGTACGCTAACCGGCCATATTATTATCCGAGTCGGAAAACGTTCACGAATACGATGAATAATATCTTTAATAACGGCACCGGTTATTGAAGTGATAACGCCTATTTTATCAGGTAAAAAGGGTATAGGAATACGTATTTTATTAAATAAGCCTTCTTTTTCTAAACGAGCTTTACGCTCGTTTAGAATTTGCAGCATAGCTCCAAGTCCTGCAGGTTGCAAATTATCTACCGATAATTGATAGCGTGAATTACCTGCATAACTTGAAAGTTTACCGCTAATCACCACTTCTATACCGTCATTTAAAGGAAATTTGATTTTAGCAAGAATAGGACGCCAGCAAGTACAAGCTAAAATAGCGGTATTTTCTTTTAAGTTAAAATAAGCATGACCTGAGCTTGCTATTTTTAAACCTGAAATTTCTCCTTTTACCTTAATACAGCCAAAATTATTTTCTAATAATTCTTTGATTTTATTAGAAATCTCACTAACTGAAAACTCTGTGGTTGCTTGATTTGCAATGAAATTATCTAGCATTTGTTTAAGATTATTTATAGTTTGAACGGGGGTTTATGTTATTCCCGCGCAAGCGGGAAGCCAGTAAAATATATAAAAAATTTAATTTTTTATATGTTTATTTTATCAAATATGTAATTTTATTTTTCTAGATTCCTGCTTTCGCATTAATGACATATATCTCTCCATAGAATAATCTTGCACTGCAAAAGCGCAAGCAAAATTTTTTATTATTTGATATATTACTAATAGCTTGCTATTATTTTTACTATTAAAATATATTTGTTAATATAAATGCTATTGCGAATAATATGTTTGCTTATTATCATAATATTTTCTTTGATAAGTTTTGCCGATTTTTCTAAGAATGGTCAAAATATTAAAATAAGCAATATGATAGCCGACTTCGTAGAGTATAACGAAAGTCAGGATTTGATATATGCTAAAGGTAATATAAAAATTATCACGGATGAGTATTTATTAACGGCAGATAATTTACTTTATGATATAGAAAACGATATTTTATGGGCAGAAGGTAATATCCGAATTAAGGATAAACAAAACAGAATAATAGAGGGTAATAAAGCAGTTTTAAAAAACAAATTTAAGAAAGGGGTCATATCGGAATTCATTTTACTTTCCGGTGATAATAATCTTTTAATTGCTAAACTTGCCGAAAGAATAGATAAAAATAATCTTAAGCTGCACCATGCCGAATTTACCCCTTGTTATGTTACTTGTAATAGAAATCCTATTTGGCAAATTGCTGCTAAGGATACTTATATTCATTCTGAAGAGCATAGAATAGTTTATAAACACGTATTTTTTGAAGTATACGGCGTACCGATTTTTTACTTACCGTATTTTTTCCATCCGACGCCTAAGGCCCCTGCAACTTCTGGATTATTGGTACCTGACGTCAAAAATAAAGGGTTTGGTATACCTCTATATTTACGTGCAAAACCTAATATGGATTTTACTCTCACTCCAAGGATTTTTAGTAAATATCAAACTTATGAGCTAGAAGCACGTTATCGTCTGAATGATACCGATAATATGAATTTTCAAGGTAGTTACGGTAAATTACCATATTTTCTAAAAAAAGACGGAAGTATAGTAAAAAATAAAAAAGTTTCTTCTTATCATTATATAGCAAGTGGCAATTTTATTAGTACTGATAAAGTTTATGATTACGGTTTTAGAGTAGAACGTACATCGGATAAAGCTTATTTAAAAAATGATTATAATAACTACGCTTCATATTTAACTTCTAAAATATTCTTAAATAAAATTCATGAGGCTGATTATTTTTCAGCGGAAGGATTAAGTTTTCAAGGCTTAGGTAGTAATGATAGTAAGTATACTGATCCGTTAGTATTACCGAAAATCAATACAAAAAACGTGATAAATTTGAATGATAATGACAACAGCCATATCGTTGTTGAAAATAATACGTTAATGTACAAAGAAAGAATAGGGAAACAAGTTGCTAGAACCTCTTTACAAGTATCCTTTATGCATAATGTGCTGACTTCTTCAGGGCAAATTTTTGATTTTGTAGCAAAAGATAGAGGTGATTTTTATCTTGTTAGATGGGCTTATTTAGATAAGCCGAGAGAAAGTAAATCATTTCAAAGAAATATACCGGAATTGCAAACCTTATGGCGTTATCCATTAGTAGGTAATATAACAAAAACGATAAATTTACTTATTGAACCGGTAGTTTCTTTTACTATGGGACGTAAACTATCTAAGAAAGATAAAAAATTTGTTATAATTGATCCTGCTAAATATGAATTATCTGAAAAAAATATCTTTTTATCCAATCGTTATAGCGGTATTGATTGCCATGATTTTGGTAATAGATTAAGTTACGGCTTAAATACTAGTATTGCTAAAGAAGAAAATTATTTAACATTATTTTTAGGACAGTCACGTAATACAAGATATAGTATAGATTTACCTGCCGATGATAAGGAAAATGTAGGGCAGATTCTAGGTAATCTTTCTAATAATTTAGAAGTGTTTTATAGCTTTCGGAAAGATAGATATTTTAAACCTATTAGAGATGAAGTGGGAGGAAATTTTAACTATGATAAGATTAACTTTCTAGGTAGTTTTATTCAGCTCACCAATCTTAAAAAATATTATTCCGTAGAAAGTATAAAGGTTTCAAATAACAGAGTACGACAATTTTATGGAGACATAAATTATCAGCTAGCGGAAAATTGGACTATAGGCTTTGGTGCCCGCATTGATCTCTCTAGACGTTCTACAAATTTACTTACTCGAACTATTAGGGTGACATATGCTAAAGATTGTGTTAGAATTACTACAAAGATTTATTCCGATTATCTAGCCGACGGAAGTAGAGGAATCAAAAAGACTACCTCTTCGCCTACTATTTCTATTGGTTTAAAGGTTTTGAATATGTGAGTTTCAAATGTGCCATATGTCATTACCGCGTAGGCTGGAATCCAGGGTAAAGCGAGATAAATCGAGCTTTATTCGGTATTGTGTATATCTTTTAATTACTAGATTCCCGCCTACGCGGTAATGACATCTAATTCCAATTATTACGTTATGTGAGTCTGAAAAAATATGAAAAAATTACTACTTATAATCATTACTGTTTTTTTTACTTTTAATGTAGCACAAGCATCATTACCGAATATAGTAGCATCCGTAAATGATGAACCTATTACTCTTAATGAGTTCCATGCTAGAAAAAAAATGATTATGACACTAAATAATATTGAGAGCTTAACGCCCGCTCAAGATAAGCAGTTGAGTGACTTGGCAATCAAGAGCTTAATTGATGAATCTTTGCTTTTTCAATATGCCGGAGATAGAGAAATTCCGCAAGAAGAGATAGACAACGCTATTAAATCTATTGAAGATCGTAATAACATGCCTCACGGTTCTCTTCTTCAGTATCTAAAAAGCAGATCAGTTAATTCTGATAGTTTTATTTCCCAAATTAAATACGAGTTGATTAAAATGAATATTTTATCAAGTCTATCAAGATCGGTACAAGTAAGTAATAAAGAAATAGATATCGCAATTTTATCTAGCGATCAAAAAGACGTAGAAATTTCAATGCAAGTATTTACATCTAAAGATAGTGGTAATAAAGCGTTTACGCAGATGAATCATTTGAAAAATCGACTAAAAAAATGTGCGGATGTTAAAAAATCGCTTTATGATAATTTCGCTACTATGGAAATGATTACCGATAAGCTTAGCAAGATAGAAGGCGTAAAACAAACTATCGTAAAGGACTTAAGCTTGGATAAAGCAAGTAATGTTTTTGAAGTAAATAACAAATTTGAAATAATATTAGTGTGCAGCAAAAAAATCTTAAATGTTAATGAAGATGAAAATAATTATGTAGTAAATTTTTTAACTAATAAAAAGATTTCGCAAAAAGCACAAAAAATGTTTGAAAATATGCGTAAAAAGGCAGCCATAAGAATAATGCTGCCGTCTTAGTATATTGTCACCCCGTGGCTTGACCAACGGGGTCCAGTCTTTATTAATAAGATTTTTTTGGGTGCCGTGGTCGAGCCACGGCATGACACTGGAAAAATAACAAAATTCCATTTCTACTAAAACAACATTACCCCATGCTCCCTTCAATTGCAAAACATGTAGCATCTCATCAAATTAATCCTCTTAAAAAGCACGGACAAAATTTTATTTTTGACAGTAGTTTATGTGATAAAATTGTACGTGCGAGTAACCTTGCAGAAAATAGCAGGGTGCTAGAAATAGGACCGGGCACCGGAGGGTTAACTAGGTCAATATTGCAGAAAAATCCTGAATTCTTAACTGTTATAGAAACAGATGAGAGATGTATCCCGCTTCTTAATGAGATTAAAGAATATTATCCTAATCTCAATATTATTAAACAAGATGCTCTTAAAATAAATTTAACTGATTTAGACTATGATAAAGTAACTATAATTTCTAATTTACCGTATCATATAGGTACTGAGTTAGTGATTAGATGGCTGAAAGAAGCACGGCTAATTACTGATATGACGCTAATGTTACAAAAGGAAGTAGTAGAACGTATTTGTGCTATGTCGTCAACTAAAGCATATGGCAGGTTATCGGTAATATGTCAGTTAATTGCTAAAGTGGAAAAATGCTTTGACGTAGCACCGACTGCTTTCTATCCACCTCCTAAAGTATATTCTGCGATAGTTAAACTAATACCTTTAAAAAATCCGCCGTCTATTGCTCTAATAAATAAAGTTGAGAAAATAACAAAACTTGCTTTTGCAGGACGGCGAAAAATGATCAAATCATCACTGAAAAATCTTGTACCTAATATACATGAAGTATTAACTCAGTTGAAAATCAATGATAATTATCGTGCTGAAAATCTTACCCCTCAAGATTATTTGAGAATTGCTACGAGGCTCTCAGTAAATAAATTTTAATTAGTAATTACAGAGCTTGTTAGATATTATTAAGTTTGCATTATTCAGCTTTATCTAACTTTTGTGCTTCTGCTTCTTGCTGTAATTTATACTCTGCTGCTTTTTCTTCTGCATAATTAAAAAAGAAATAACAGAAAGTTAACAAACTAGTCAAAACTATTCCAAGAGTTATTAGTATTACCTTAAGCTATTTCCTTGCATTGTAAGCTTTTAATCGCCTTGCTTCCTCTTCATCAATATAAGGCTCAGAGGTTAAAATTTCTTCTTCTTTATTTTTCATATAAAATTAGCTTATATATTAATGATAGAGTTTAATTTTTGAGAAAAGTAATTTATAGGGGGTAATTAAAAGCAGTCAATAATTATAATTGTTAATTGTAATAATTATATTTTTAATAAATCTATTTTACTCAAAAATACGGCTTTTCCTATTTACTAGGTAAATATGCATTAGTTCTTGAGGTTTGTAATTAAGCAATTAAACTTGATTTTACAAATTCTGAAACACAATAATAACAAACAAAATTTATTAAAGCGTATGTATTGTTAAGTAAAAAATGCTGAAAAGCTTGATTTTATGCTGCACTCGCCGTTTGATACATTGGTGAATTTGCCTAAAAATGGTGAATGGTACCCGCGGCCGGACTTGAACCGGCAAGAGCTTACGCTCCACGGATTTTAAGTCCGTTATGTCTACCATTCCATCACGCGGGCAGTTATAAATACAGAACTGTATTTTTCTAACTGGACAGATTAATAAAAAAAATACAAAAAAGCAAGTACAAAAAGCAAGTACTTTTATCGTTAATATATTTAGTCTGATATGGAAAAGTTATTAAACACCTTTACAATAGTTAATTTACTCATTAATTTATTAGATAATTAACTTAAATAGTGACAAAATAGTAATAATATGATAGATTAGTTTCAGAAAGTAATACTTTCTCTTGCATGTTATTGACATGTTTATTGACAAATGCCGCAAGGTAAGGTAGTTTTGCATAATGAATTTTTATCGGCTCTTATATTTAGGTGAGGCTTAAAGTAAAATTTAAGTTTCAGTTATTATAAGCGTGTGTTAAGTTCAAATAAGTAATTTCTATCTAATAAAGGTTTTTATGGCTACAAATATAGTAGGTAAAGTTAAGTGGTATAATTCTACGAAGAATTTTGGATTCATTGAACAGGAAAATGGCGGCAAAGATGTGTTTGTACACAAATCAGCCGTAGACGCAGCAGGTTTACATAGCCTTGAAGAAGGACAAGATGTAATTTTTGACCTTGAAGAAAAGCAAGGAAAAGCCTATGCTGTTAACCTCAGAATTAAATAAATGTATTTATAATACCAAACGCAGCTATCCAAAATTGTTTATAATTTAGGGTAGCCTAGTCATCTTTATCAAAATAGTAAATATTTTGTTTTTGTCTTATAATAACCTATATAATTTTAAGTATAATAAATTATTTTTACTAAAGGGCATGAAAATGCTCTAAATCTAATAATATTATTCTGGCTTGAATAAGATTCTAAAATAGTTTCATTATTCATTATCGTTTTATATATTTAGTTTGGTTTGTAATCTAGCTTAAGCATATTTTTTGATTCAGGATAATTATATAAGTCGTTATTTTAATTTACTATAACTTATTTTTTATACAATAGACCTCTTGCATAACTTATCTTAGAGGTTATTTGTAAATAAATTGTAATTAGTAATTAAATAGCTTTTTTAGCGAAAATTAATAAGATTTTTGTAGAAATAGTTATTCATATTTCAAAAAAATCTTATCATTTGCAACCAAAAAGAATTTAATTATCGGTTAAAACTTATTTACAGATAGGCTCTTAATAAAAGGAATAAGAGATTTTTACTCTACCCAAGCGTACTATAGTTAAGTATGTAAGGCTGAGAGAGCGTCTCATATATCTTTAAGAAATGGGTTATGTAAGTAGTCTAATCAATAATGTGCATATTTTGATTTAAAACTATATTGGATTATATAATGAAAAATTTTAATTTATCTGAAGAATTAATTATCGCTCTTGAGACAATGAATATCACTGAGCCGACTGAAATACAAAAGCAATCGATTCCGGTTGCAATGGCGGGGTCGGACATACTAGCTTCTAGTCAAACAGGTTCAGGAAAAACTCTTGCTTATTTATTGCCTTTGATTGATTCATTTATTAAAAATAAAACTACTGCTTTAATTCTTGTTCCGACTAGAGAATTAGCAACACAAATACACAGTACTTTAAATAAAGTAACTACATCCTATAAAATTAATAGTGCAGTTTTGATAGGCGGTGAACCGATGCATAAACAATTTATGCAATTAAAAAAGAATCCAAAAGTGATTATCGGTACGCCAGGGCGTATTATCGATCACTTAAATAGAGGAAGTTTGAAAATTGATCGCATAGGCATAACTGTACTTGACGAAATGGATAGAATGCTTGATATGGGGATGAAAGAACAGTTAGAAGAAATCAATAAATTTTTACCGGAAAAAAGACAAGTGTTAATGTTTTCTGCTACTATGCCAAAACATATTATTGCTGTTTCTCAAAAATATCTAAACAATCCGGTACGTATTACAGTAGGTGCTACCAATAAAGCAGCTGCAGAAATAAAACAGGAATCAATGTATGTTTCTGATAAAGAAAAATTTAGTGAATTAACTAAACAACTTGGTAATATGGAAGGATCGGTAATTATTTTTGTGAAGACTAAACGCTCTGCCGATCAATTAGCTAAAATGTTAAAATATGAAAATCATAAAGCAGAAGCTATACATGGTGATTTAAGTCAACGTCAACGTGAAAGAGTAATTTTATCATTTCGTAAGTTAAACCATAGAATAATGGTAGCAACCGATGTAGCGGCGCGTGGGCTTGATATTCCCCATACACAGCATGTTATTAATTATGATTTACCTATGTGTCCTGAAGATTATTTACATAGAATAGGTAGAACGGGTAGAGCAGGGGCTACCGGACATGCCTTGTCTTTTATTTCGTCTGATGATATTATTAGATGGCGTGCAATTGATCGGCTAGTCAATAAAGGAGAATCTACGCCGCGTAGTGAGTTTAGAGGTCATAAAAATAATCGTAAAAGATCATTCGGTAAAAGAGTCGGCGGTGAGGATAAAAAATTTAATTCTTTTGATAATAGCCGTAAAAGAACCTTTGACAGTAACATCTACGGTAATAAAAGAAAGAAAGTATCGTAGTAAGGTTAAGGTCTGATGTCATTCCTATGAAAGCATAAATCCAAAAACAAAGTATAAATACAGCAAATTTTTGAAATTAAAAGCTCAATTTATCTCGCTTTATAATGGGTTTCTGCTTGCGCAGGAATGACACCGAGCACTTTTCTTGAGCCATGCAATAACGCTGAATAAATCACGGGATGACAAATATAAAAAAGGAGGATAAATTCATAAGTTTAAATTTTTTACGATTTCAATATATGTCTAATATTTTCTTTATATTAATAATTTCTTTTCCCGGAGGTTTAATTTATTTACTTACCAGTTCAACACTTTCTTTTTGGCTTCGAGAATCCGGTTTTGATAAAATTACTATCGGGCTTTTTAGTTTAGTTAATGTTATTCATATATTTAAATTTTTATGGGGTCCTTTACTAGAAAAAGTAAGTTTTGCCCCTTTAAGTAAGCGAGGATATAAATATTGTTTAATTATTGCTTTGGTTAGCTGTATTTGTTGTGTATATGTTCTAACAAATTTTAACCCTAAAACTCATTTTATACCATTTGCTTTATGTTTAGTAGCGGTGGCATTTTTTTCTTCCATTTATGATATGTTGCTTCAATCATCACAGATGTTACTTATTACAAATAAAAATTGGGGCATAAGTGAAGCAGCTTGTACTACAGGCTTTAGAATAGGTATACTTATAGCAGGTTCAGGAGCGTTATATTTATCAACTATCATATCTTGGCAAGATGTTTATCGTGCTATGGCAATTTTATGTATACCGTCATTACTATTAATTATAATTTATCCACTTAAATTTAAAAATAAGATAATTATTAATGATTTTTATAGATTTTGGCATGCTTTTTATGACTTTATCAAGAAACCTAAATGGCTAATAATTGTTAGTTTTATGCTGCTATATCGTCTTCAGGATAATTTTCTTTCAATTATGCCAAATATGTTTTATCTCGATATCGGGTATACGAAGAAAGATTTAGCTTTTGGATATAAAGCTTTTGGTATGTGTGCTGCAGTCCTTGGAGGTTTTATAGGCGGGTTTTTGTGCCGAAAATATGAATATTCTTATTTGCTTAAAAGAGCATTAATATATCATGCTTTATCTAGCCTATCTTTTTTATTTCTCTATTTTTATAATCGAGATATTACAAGTTTGTATATATCGGTCTTTTTTCAAGAATTTACTAAAGGCTTAACTATATCGCCGTTTTTTTCTTATCAATTAAGATGCTGTAGTGCTAAATATTGTATAACCCAAATTGCTTTAATTACTTCTATTGCTTATATTAGTACCATATTGTTTGGTAGTATTTCAGGCTATGCAGCTACTTATCTTGGATGGAGTTATTTTTTTATCATAGCAGGATTTTGTTTTATTCCTGCTTATATATTAATTCAATATTTACCTAAACTATAAATATTGTATAATTTAAATTGTCGTTTTATAATAATCAACAAATTTATTAGTGTGATTTATTTATGTTTATTCAAACTGAAGATACTCCAAATCCGGATGCAATAAAATTTTTCCCAGGGCAAAAAATAAGTAGCGATCAGCCGGTATTTTTTAGTGAGCTTGCTGAAGTTAAAGGCAGAAGCCAACTTGCAGAATCGCTATTTCATATTAATAATGTAAAATCAATATTTTTCGGTAGTGATTTTATAACGGTAACTAAACAAGCTGAAGGTAATTGGCAAGTTATAAAGCCTGAAGTTTTAATGATTATTATGGATCATTTTGTTTCAGGCTTTCCTGTATTTGAAGAAAGTACCAAAGCAGATACTGTAAATCATAACCTTGAGGTGTTTTCAGAAATAGAGAAGCAGATCATAGAGATTATTGAAACTAGAGTGCGACCATCTGTTGCTCAGGACGGCGGCGACATAATATATAAAGGGTTTGAAAACGGTGTAGTTAAATTAGCACTTCGAGGTTCATGCCTTGGATGTCCTAGTTCCACAATTACCTTAAAAAACGGTATTGAGTCCATGCTTAAACATTTTGTACCTGAAGTACAAGAAGTTGAAGCTGTAGAAGAAGATTTTGAGTAATTTAGGCCTTACCTAAGTGAGTGGATTTTAAGTTTCGATGTCGTTCCCGCATTCTATGTCATTCCAGCTTCTGCGGGAATGACATAGAAGACATGTAATAACAACTTCAGCTACTTGCAATGACGATATCTATAATACTAACCTTCCTTTGCAGAATTGATTATATCATTTTGATGCCAAATAACGTAATATAGTTTAACATCTTTTGGAGCATATACTACGATAGGTAGTTTGCTATTATGTCTTAAAAATGTTTCATTGCCTAAAAATATACTTACCGGTTGCATCGTTGCTTTTATGTTTGGGCATGCCATCATTGTACTAGCAGGGTGATCGCTAACTTGCTCGATTATATAATAATTATATCCCCATCCTTCTAAAGTTTTTGTTTCCAGCTTACCGCCAAACCAAACACGATTACAATCTTTCATTGCATTTTTTGTTGCTTGTAATTCTACTTTAGCGTTGCTTCATTAGACTCTGTAGGTAAATAAATTACATAACGCTTTTGATTTTTAAGTGGTGTAGATAGGGTGCAATATCTTTTAACCGCTTATCGGCATTAGCTAAGCAAGCTGCTACCAAAAAGACCTAGTGTAAGAAACAATATAATTTTATTTGGCATATGATTATTTGTTTAATTAATTAAACTCCATTATCTCGCCTAAAGGAGTTATATAAGAAGAATTTATTTTACCATCGGCTATATCAGCACAAAACCTTCACTATAGTCAACCTCACCCTTTGCGTTTATTTTTTTACTTAAAAATAATATAGCATTTTCAAATTTATTTTCTTTAATATAGGCTGATTATTTAAACTGAAAACTTTCATGGCAAGCTTTTCATTATTAGGTAATCTAAAATATATTTCTGATCCGTTATTGGATTCAAAAAAATTACATTTATTTATTAGCACCTAATAATAAATTGTTTAATACATCTATGGTAACTTGTTCTTCAAGGTTTATAATTTTAGCAATAATATGTAATTATTGTGATTATTTTGTATATTTGAAATAAGAATAGTTTGAAAATTATTTTGTTTTAGTTCCGTAAAGGTTAGTTCAGCCTTATATTTTTGTTTGTCACTAGAAAAGTTAGGTAGCGTTTCTATTAAATTAAAATTAAGAAAGTTTTCGCTAACTCTTGTATTCAGCATATTATTTTGATTTAATTTGGTAAAATCTAATTCGGCATAGTATGTTACTCCATCAATATCTAAACTATAACTATATACAGGCTTATCTTCTAATATCTCTTCAAATAAATCTTCCCACAGCTCTTGTAACTCTTGTACAAAATTTTGAGCATGTTCTTTAGTTACAAGTATCAATTTGATTTGCAAAGCTTTTTGCTATAAAAAACTTTAAATCTTTTTGATACGATAAAGATAAATCATGAATATGACATTTAAATGTTTTATCGACATAATTTATTAGTGATGCAATATCTGCAGGAAAATTTTTAGTTATTTCTAATAATTCTTTTTTATGCTGTTCGAAATTATGTTCATTTTCTAATCTAATCCCTTTTCTTTCTTAAGAAAGCCGGTATGTCATGAATATCCGACTCTTTATTATCTTGATCTAGAGTATTAACAACAATGTTTTTGCGTTCTAAAGTTTGATTATTTGAAGCACGCAGAGAACCCCATATTTTTCCTAAAAATGATGGTTTTGGTGCGTCATCTTCAGATTTGTTAAAAGTATTTACATATAACCCTAGTTCTTTTTCATTTCCGATAAAATTTTGATTTATTGGAGAGTCGGTAATTGCAATATTTTCGGTACTGTAGCTGTTAAAATCAGGAATTTCTTCTATTTGTGTAGGTTGTACTATAGCTTCATTATGAGTTTCTTCAGGAACTATATTGGTAGTTTCAGCTATTGCGGGTTTATATGTCGGTACTTTATCGGCATCAATACCGGTAGCAACAACCGATACTCGGATAATTCCTTTTAATTCTGGATTAAATGTTGAACCGAAAATAATATTAGCATCAAGGTTATCTACTTCTTCTCTAATTCTATTAGCAGCGTTGTCAACTTCAAATAAGGTCATGTCGGAACCGCCAGTAATATTGATTAATACACCTCGTGCACCGCACATTGAGCTATGATCTAGCAGCGGATTTGAAATTGCAGATTCTGCTGCTTTAATAGCTCTATCTTCGCCGCTAGCTTCACCCGTACCCATCATTGCTTTACCCATTTCGCTCATTACTGCTTTAATGTCGGCAAAATCAAGATTAATAAGTCCCGGCATAATCATTAAATCCGTTACTCCTCTAACACCTGCATGTAATACATCATCTGCCATTTTGAAAGCATCGGCAAACGTCGTTTGTTCATTAGCAATACGGAATAGATTTTGGTTCGGTATTACAATTAAAGTATCAACGAATTGCTGTAGGTCAATAAGTCCTTTATCGGCAGTTTTCATACGATGACCGCCTTCAAAATGGAAAGGTTTAGTGACTACCCCAACCGTAAGGATGCCTAGTTCTTTAGCAATGCGTGCAATAACCGGTGCAGAACCGGTACCTGTACCACCACCCATACCTGCTGTAATAAATACCATATTGCTATTTTCTAAGTAACTACGAATTTCGCTTTCTGATTCTTGAGCAGCAAGTGCTCCAACCTCAGGAGAAGCTCCTGCCCCAAGACCTCTAGTCGTAGAAACACCGAGTTGTATTTTGTTCGTGCATAAAGAATGTTCAAGCGATTGAGCATCGGTATTAGCTACTACAAAATTAGCACCTTGCAGATTAGCACTAATCATATTATTTACTGCATTACTACCTGCACCTCCTACACCGAAAACCGTAATTGTTGGCTTTAATACTATATTTTCAGGAGCTTTTATATTTAAAACCATAATAATCTTTATATTTATATAATTATGTTCAAGTATAATAAAATTTTAAGGCTGTGTGAAGAAAAATTTAATTAATATATTTTTGTTCTTTTTGGCTGCAAATTATGAGATTTTTTTGAAATAGGAATAGCTATTTGCTGCAAAAATCTTATTAATTTTTGCTCAAAAATATCTCACAATATAAATAATTAAATTTTTTCACACAGCCTTAAAATTTCCACAGTATTTTATAAAAAATGTGGATTATGTTATTTTAATAATGGAACGCCGTTATTATGACAAGCTTTGATTAATGCTTTATTATTATTAGCCACAGGGAGCCCTTCATGCATGGCAGTTAACAAATAAGTTGCATAGTATGAAGTAAGATTATTGGTTCTTGCAGTATTCATAATTTTGTACATAGGAAAATCAAAATTTGATATATTGATGGGTAAGGAGTTTAAAAAATCTATAGTTTTAATAATTTTTGCTGAAGTTATTCTAGCACGTTTTGCTGCTATTAATATTGTATTAGTTACTTCAAATTTCCAAAGAAATGGTACTACTGCTCTAAATTTATAACAATAATCTCATGTAAAGTCGGAATATTCATCACGTTCATCATAAAGAACCATGAAGCAGTTATGGAGCAATCGGCTATAAATGGTTTAGAACTCATCTTCTACCTTCACCTCGAAGCTCTTTAATAGTATAAGGAGCCAATGTATTACCTTTGCTGAATTATCTTATTTGCTCTACTATATTATCTCTTTTAGGTTTTTAAGTTATAGGTATAATTTTTGCAACCGGCGTATAATGCCTTACAAATAGTAATTTGTTCGCCGTCTTGTAACACGCTGTATTAGATAGGAAAAATAAGTTTTTGTTTCTAGTAGGTTAATTTGATTAGATAAATTTTGTTTCACATAGGTAATATAATAAATAAACTAATTTAATAATAGCCTATTTATAAGATTTTGTGTAGTAACATTAATAGTTTAAATTTATATTTTTATATAAAACCTAAGGTTATCCAACCATTTTTTCAGGAACTACTATTTTATCAAAATCTTCTTCCGATAAAAGATTGAGTTTTTTAGCTGCTTCTTTTAGAGTACTCCCATGCTTATGAGCTTCTTTAGCAATTTTTGCGGCATTATCATAGCCTATATGCGGATTAAGAGCCGTAACAAGCATTAGCGATTTATCACGTAAATCATTAATGCGTGCTATATTAGGTTCTAAGCCTTTAACACAGTGAGTAACAAAGCTATTTACGCTATCGGATAACAGCTCTATAGATTGTAGGATATTGTATATTATTACAGGTTTAAAGACGTTAAGTTCAAGATGTCCGTTAGAGCCGGCAATAGTAACCGTAACATGATTTCCCATTACCTGACTGCACACCATTGTTAAAGCTTCGACTTGGGTAGGGTTTACTTTACCAGGCATAATCGAAGAACCGGGTTCGTTTTCTGGTAAATGCAGCTCACCAAGACCGCATCTTGGACCTGACCCAAGTAACCTTATATCATTTGCTATTTTCATTAAGCTAACTGCTATAGTATTAAGAGTGCCTGAAAATGCTACTAGTGCGTCGTGGGCAGCTAGACTTTCAAATTTATTAGGAGCAGTCTTAAAGGGTTGTTTAGTAAACTCTGCCACTTTCTCAGCAAATTTTATATCAAAGCCTATTTTTGAGTTAATACCTGTGCCGACTGCCGTTCCACCTTGAGCAAGTAGATAGACTTTTTTTAGTGCATCTCCTATGCGTTCTAAAGCATACTCTATTTGTGTAATATATCCGGAGAATTCCTGTTTAAGAGTTAAAGGAGTTGCGTCCTGCAAGTGGGTTCGTCCTATTTTTATGATTTTATCCCAATCTTTTGACTTGTCTTGCAAAGCGGTAAGTAAATTATTCAAAGCCGGTATAAGTTGTTGTTTAGTTGCAAGTACGGTTGCTATGTGCATAGCGGTTGGAAAAGAGTCGTTGGATGATTGTCCTTTATTAACATGATCGTTAGGATGTACTGGAGATTTGCCGCCTTTCTTGCTTGTTAATTCTTCATTAGCAATAGAGGCAATAACCTCGTTCATATTCATGTTTGTTTGCGTACCTGAACCTGTTTGCCAAACTACTAAAGGAAAATTATCCTCAAATTCGCCTTCTAAGATTCTATCTGTAGCTTTATCGATACTTGTAGCTATTTTAGCGTCTAAATCACCAAACTCATAATTAACCTGTGCTGCACATTTTTTTAAAATAGCAAGAGCACGAATTAAAATTTCAGGCATTTTTTGTTTGCCTATTTTAAAATTTTCTAAAGATCTTTGAGTTTGAGCTCCCCAATAAAATTTTTCTTCTATTTGAATTTCTCCAAAAGAATCGCTTTCGGTTCTGTAATTTTTCATAAATTGTTAAATGTTATATAATTATCTATTTTTTTCATAAAATGATCACTTACTACATTCAAGTCTAATTGCTGGGCTAATTTAGCAAAGCTATAGTATAATTTGTCTGTTAAAGAAGCTTTGTTTAGATTCTTAGCAATAAATATTAATGTGCTTTTTATCATAAGATTACGATTAAAACTATAAAATTTTTGCCAATGTTCGTTATATTTAGGTTCAGAAGATTCCATGTAATCGGAATATATAGCTTTAGTAATTACTGCTTTACCTTGATATATATCAAATATAGTATCATTAATGAATCTTTCATTTTTGAGGTTATTGATCACTTTATCAAAAAAATTATTTAATATAGCCGTTGTTATCTCTTCTTCTGTAAGTTCATTTATAAATATGTCTAATTGCTTTTCAAAACTCTCGATAATTTGTTTATTTGGTCCCCTTTTCATGACTTTGCTCTCACATTAATTGATATAATAAAAGTTTATGACTTTAATTTTAGTAGACTAAATATTTATATCGAAGTAAATAAAAAACAATATTTGATTTAAAAATATTATTGATGTAATGAATGAAAAATTATAGAAGCGGCATTTGATACATTAAGACTTTCAACTCTCCTAGAAATAGGGATTTTGGCTAAATAATCACATGTTTCTTCGATTAATCTTCGCATGCCTTTATCTTCTGAGCCAAATACTAATGCCATTTTGTCTGAAATTAATTTATCGGTAAAGTCATCATTTGCAGAACCGGTTAGACCTATAATCCAAAAGCCGTGTTTTTTAAGATAATTCATACATGAGCGTAAGTTAGTAACTTTAATTATAGATATTAATTCTAAAGTACCGCAAGCCGCTTTAGCAATGCCTCCGCTTTCATTCGGAGAATTATCTTGAGGTAATATTATAGCATTTATATCAAAAGCAGCGGCACTACGAATAATTGCTCCAATATTTTGTGTGTCTGTTATTTGATCAAGAATCGCAATTTTACATTTTGGGTTTTTTATATCTATGTGCTCTAAATTGTAAGAAAAAATTGGTCTAACTTTTGCAGCTATTCCTTGATGTGTTTGGTGTCCCAGTAATTTAGATAAAATATCGTTATTAACAATTTCATAAGATCTAGTACCTATTAATTTTTTGTTTGTATCAAAAATTTCCCTAGTGCATAAAATATTTTCAATTTGACGTTTTGGATTATTTAGAGCAGAAAATACAGGATGTTTCCCATACATATAATAACAATTTTTAGAATCAAGTTTTTTATTTTGCATCTTATTGAAAACCATCAGTAATTTGTTCTTGACAGAAACTACTATTTATTATAGAAAGTTACAACTAAATAAATGTGCAAGCTGCTACTTGTTTATTTGATAATTCGGCAAGAAGTTTTATTAAGTCCTAATACTAATTATATATTGTATTTTACAGTGAATTAGTCTATTTAATACAGTAAAGTTCTTTAGGAGGGGTGGCCGAGTGGTCAATGGCAGCAGACTGTAAATCTGCCCGCGTAAGCGTTCGAAGGTTCGAATCCTTCTCCCTCCACCACTTAAATGGTTCAGGGAAGCATGTCATTTTATTTTAAAAGATTTCATGTATATATGTTTAATTTAAAAATAAAACATAATTGTGTACATTTATAAATCTGAATAAAATTGATATAGGACTATTAACAAAATAGCTTTGAAATTATTTTATTAATAGTGGCACAATGCGGGTGTAGCTCAATGGTAGAGTTCCAGCCTTCCAAGCTGGCTGTGTGGGTTCGATTCCCATCACCCGCTCCAGAGATAGTGGTAATAAATAAATTGAGAAAAAAATTCATTTATAAAAAATTAACTATGTATTAAACCTAAAAAATTGTAGAGAGTAATAATATGGCAAAAGCAAAATTTGAACGAACTAAACCGCACGTTAATATAGGTACGATCGGTCACGTAGATCACGGTAAAACTTCCTTAACGGCAGCAATAACTATAGTACTTGCTAAGACAGGTGGAGCAAAAGCTACAGCGTATGATCAAATTGATGCTGCTCCTGAAGAAAAAGAAAGAGGTATAACTATTTCTACTGCACACGTAGAATATGAGACTAAAAATAGACACTATGCACACGTAGATTGTCCGGGACACGCTGACTATGTAAAGAACATGATAACCGGTGCCGCTCAGATGGATGGTGCAATATTAGTAGTTTCTGCTGCTGATGGTCCTATGCCGCAAACTAGGGAGCATATATTACTAGCAAAACAGGTAGGTGTACCTGCTATGGTAGTATTCTTAAATAAAGTAGATATGGTGGATGATCCTGATTTATTAGAACTAGTAGAGATGGAAGTAAGGGAATTATTATCACAATATGGCTTCCCGGCTGATGAAATACCTATTATTAAAGGTTCTGCACTTCAAGCTTTAGAAGGACAGCCTGAAGGTGAAAAAGCTATTAATGAGTTAATGGATGCAGTAGATAGCTATATACCGCATCCTGTAAGAGCTACTGATAAACCTTTCTTAATGCCTATAGAAGATGTATTCTCTATTTCAGGAAGAGGTACTGTTGTAACCGGTAGAGTAGAGTCAGGAATGATTAAGGCAGGTGAGGAAATTGAAATAGTCGGTTTAAAAGATACACAAAAAACTACCTGTACCGGTGTAGAAATGTTCAGGAAATTACTTGATGAAGGACAAGCCGGGGATAATGTCGGTATATTACTACGTGGTACAAAAAGAGAAGAAGTTGAAAGAGGACAAGTTCTTGCAAAACCTGGTAGTATAAAACCGCATGATCAGTTTGAAGCTGAAGTATATGTGCTTAGTAAAGAAGAGGGTGGACGTCATACACCATTTACTAATGACTATCGTCCGCAGTTTTATTTTAGAACAACAGACGTTACCGGTACAATAAAATTGCCTGCTGATAAGCAGATGGTTATGCCTGGAGATAATGCTACTTTTACAGTGGAATTAATTAAACCAATTGCTATGCAGGAAGGGTTGAAATTTTCTATACGTGAAGGTGGTAGAACAGTGGGTGCCGGCGTAGTAACTCAAATAAATAATTAATTGATTTTATAAATACCTATTATTTTTTAATAATAGGTATTTATATTTTAAGATGTCTGAAAAACATCTTGCTGTTTAAATATTAGGTTTACTGAATGAAAAATAAAATCAAAATTCGTTTAAAATCATTTGATCACCGTAGTCTTGATCAAGCTACAAAAGAGATAGTTAGTGCTGTTAAAAGAACATTTGCTAGTATTAATGGTCCTATTCCTTTACCTAGAAAAATTGAAAGATTTACCGTCAATAGGTCTCCTCATGTACATAAGAAGTCAAGAGAGCAATTTGAAATTAGAAAGCATAAAAGATTATTAGTTATAGATGATCCAAATCCGGCAGTTGTTGATGCTTTAAGTAAAGTTGATTTAGCAGCAGGTGTTGATGTAGTGATTGAATTAGAGAGTGGGGAATAAATGAGAACCGGTATAATTGCTCAAAAAATTGGGATGACTAGTGTTTTTAATGATAAAGGAGAAAGAATTTCTTTGACATTAGTAAAAGTTGATGATTGTCAAGTAGTAGGGCATAAAACTCTAGAAAAACATGGATATAATGCTTTGGTTATAGGTATAAAAGATAAGAAAATATCTAGAGTAACCAAGCCTATGAAGCAAGTTTTTGCTAATGCTAAAATATCTCCTAAAACTAAATTAAAAGAATTTAGAATTTCTGAAGAGAATTTTATTGATATAGCAGCAAATTTAGAAGTAGATCATTTTATGGCCGGACAATTTGTGGATATAACGGCAACTACTATAGGTAAAGGGTTTGCCGGTAGTATGAAAAGACATAATTTTAGAGGTCTTGAAGCTTCTCACGGTGTTTCTATATCCCATCGTTCGCATGGTTCTACAGGACAAAGACAAGATCCAGGGAAGGTTTTCAAAGGCAAAAAAATGGCTGGTCATATGGGATGTCACCAAGTTACTATTCAAAATTTGAAAATATTTGCCGTTGATAAAGAGCGTAAGCTTATTATGATTCAGGGTAGTATACCTGGTCACAAAAATTCGTATCTTTCAATAAAAGATGCAATAAAAAAGATTTCAATAATTGTATAATAGATATTTAGAGGCTATCAGTAAATGAATTTTAATTAAATAGTTAAAGAGCTTTTTTAGCAAAAATTGATAAGATTTTTGCAGAAATATTATGCATATTTCAAAAAAATCGTATGATTTACAGCAACAAAAAATTAAATTATCGGTTAAAATTTGTTTACTGATAACCTCTTAGACATGTTTGTGGAGGTTAAAGATTATCAAATTAACAAAACATCATGCAATATTATTTATATAAAAGTTTTATATAAGACTGTATAAGGTTAAATAAAGATGAAAACTAAAATATTAAGTCTTGCTAATGAAGAAGTTGGTGAGATTAGCTTAAATGAAGATATATTTGCTGTTGAATTTATCAGAAATGATATAATAAAGCAGGTTATTGATTGGCAGAGAGCTAAAGCAATGTCCGGTAATCATAAAACTAAAACAGTATCAGAAGTATCAGGAACCACAAAAAAACCTTTTAAGCAAAAAGGTACAGGTAATGCAAGACAAGGCTCTCTTAGATCGGTGCAGATGCGTGGTGGTGGTGTAGCTCACGGACCTAGAGTACGTAGTCATGCAACAAAATTACCTAAAAAAGTACGAAAACTTGGTTTAATTCATGCTTTATCTGAGAAATTCGCTGAAGGGAAATTATTAGTAATAGATTCTTTAAAGCTAGATCAGCCTAAAACTTCTGCTCTTGTAAATATATTAAGCAAATTCCAAGGGAAAAGTTTCTTTGTAATAGATGGCAATGAAGTAGATACTAATTTTTCTTTAGCTGCAAAAAATATTTATAATATTGTGATTGTTCCACAAGTAGGAGCAAATGTTTATGATATAATACGATATGAATATGTCATATTATCACAAGAAGCAGTGAGCGTTTTAGAAGAGAGGTTAAGATGAGTTTTTATAAATACTACGATTTAATTAGAAAACCTATTATTACAGAAAAAACTACTGCCCTTTCGGAACAAAATAAATACGCTTTTTATGTAGATAAATTTGCTAGAAAACTTACCGTTAAAAAGGCTATAGAAGAAATATTTAAAGTAAAAGTAAAAAAAGTGAATATTTTAAACGTTAAAGGTAAGAAGAAAATATTTAAAGGAATTATAGGGACTCAAGTCAATAGAAAGAAAGCTATTGTTACATTAGAAAAAGACCATAATATCGATTTTGCCGGAGGAATTAAATAAATGGCTTTAAAAAACTTTAATCCAATTACTCCTTCTCTTAGAGAATTAGTTCAAGTTGATAAAACTAGTTTATGGAAAGGCAGACCTTTAAAATCTTTGACCAAAGGTATATCTAAAACCGGTGGACGGAATAATCAAGGTAGAATTACGTCTTGGCACAGAGGTGGAGGACATAAAAAATTATATCGTATGATTGATTTTAAAAGAAATAAAATAGATATTTCTGCTATTGTTGAAAGAATAGAGTATGACCCTAATAGAACTGCTTTTATTGCTTTAATAAAATATGAAGACGGGGAGTATTCTTATATTCTAGCACCGCAAAAATTATCTGTAGGTGATAGAGTAATATCAAGTCAAGATGCTGATATAAAAATAGGAAATTGTTTACCTTTAAAATTCATTCCTGTCGGTACTATTTTACATAATGTTGAAATGAAAGTAGGTAAGGGTGGTCAAATTGCAAGGTCTGCAGGTACTTCAGTAGATCTAGTGGGTAAAGATTCAGGGTATGCTCAGATTAAATTAAGATCAGGTGAATTTAGGTTAGTACCTTTAGATTGTAAAGCTACTATAGGTAGTATATCTAATTCGGATCAAAAAAATATTAATTTAGGCAAAGCAGGTAGAAATAGGTGGCTCGGTTGGAGACCACATGTTAGAGGTGTAGCAATGAATCCTGTAGATCATCCTCATGGCGGTGGTGAAGGTAAAACTTCAGGAGGGCGCCATCCTGTTACTCCTTGGGGATTCCCAACAAAGGGTAAGAAGACACGTAAAAATAAACGTACTTCAAAATTTATCGTAAAGAAAAGAAAATAGATTTTAAATTAATTAGGTATTAGTATGGCACGTTCAATATGGAAAGGGCCTTTTGTAGACGGTTATTTAATAAAGAAAGTTCAAAAATTAATGGAATCAGGTAAATCTGAAATGATTAAAACTTGGTCTAGAAGATCAACGATTTTGCCTATTTTTGTAGGGTTTACTTTTTCTGTTCATAATGGTAATAAATTTATTCCGGTTTTTGTAAATGAAGAAATGGTTGGAAGAAAATTAGGTGAGTTTGCTCCTACTAGAACATTTTACGGTCATGGAGCAGATAAAAAAGTCAAAAGAAAGTAAAGATTTATATGGTACAGGAAAATAAAAATTTTGCTACGGCAAAAGCTAAATCTATTAGAGTAAGTCCAAGGAAGCTAAATTTAGTTGCAGCCTTTATTAGAAATATGAAAGTATCTGAAGCGCTGGTACAATTAACTTTTTCTCCTAAAAGAATTGCAAAAGTTGTAAAAGATTGTTTACAATCTGCTGTTGCAAATGCTGAAAATAATTTAGGTCTAGATATAGATAGATTGGTTATTACTAAAGCGATTGTAGGTAAGGCTTTAGTAATGAAAAGAGTTATGCCAAGAGCAAAAGGAAGAGCAACTAGAATAAATAAGTTTTTTAGTAATCTTTATATAACTGTTACAGAAAAAGAGGATAATTAAAATGGGGCAGAAAGTTTGTGCACATGGTTTTAGAGTTGGACCGACTTTAATTAAAGGTTGGGATTCCGTATTATATGCAGAAAAACATTATAAAACTCTTTTTATACAAGATTTAAAAATTAGGGATTTAATAAATAAGGGTTTTAATCAAGCTCAAGTTAGCAGAGTTTTAATTGAACGTCCTTCTAATAAAAGTATTATAATTAATATTAATGCCAAGAAACCAAATATTATTATCGGTAGAAATGGTAGTGAAATTGATAAGCTAAAAAAAGTTATCGAGAAAATGACTTCTTTAAAAGAAGTGTATATAAATATCCACGAAGTTAGAAAATTTAATATAGATGCTGCTATAGTAGCTCAAACTGTAGCATTACAGCTTGAAAAAAGAGTTTCTTTTAGAAAAGCTATGAAAACAGCAATTCAGGCCTCATTTAAGCAAGGTGGACAAGGTATAAGAGTTAGTTGTTCAGGGCGACTTGGAGGTGCTGAAATTGCTAGAACCGAGTGGTATATAGAAGGAAGAATGCCGTTACATACTTTAAGAGCTGATATTGATTATTCAACAGCTGAGGCTATAACTACTTATGGAGTTATAGGGGTTAAAGTGTGGATTTATAAAGGTGAATATACAGAAAATAAAAGATATAATTAATTTTAAGTATTAAAATGTTAGCTCCGAAAAAACAAAAATTTAGAAAAGCTCATAAAGGTAGAGTTGCTTCAAAAGCAAAATCAGGTACGGCGCTTGCTTTTGGATCATTTGGTCTAAAATCTATAGATGGTTGGCGTGTTACTGCAAGACAAATAGAAGCAGGGAGAAAAGCTGCTACTAGATGTATGAAAAGGCAAGGAAGATTATGGATTCGCATTTTTCCAGATGTTCCCGTTTCTAAAAAGCCTGCTGAAGTAAGAATGGGTAAAGGTAAAGGTTCTACTGAATTTTTTGCAGTTAGAGTTTCGCCTGGAAGGATTATGTTTGAAATTGAAGGGGTAGAAGAAAATATTGCACTTAGAGCTTTGGAGCTTGCAAGTGCAAAATTACCTGTTAGAACAAGGATAGTGAGACGTTATGAATGATTTAAAATTATTAAGAAGTAAGTTATCTACTGAAACAATAGAAGAGCTTTATAAAAACCTTAATCTTTTAAAAAAAGAATTGTTTAATTTAAGATTTCAACAAGCTTTAGGTGAGTTAAAAAATATTAGTAGGTTTTCGTTAGTCAAAAAGTCTATAGCACGTATTAAAACTGAATTAACAAAAAGATCTAATAGTGAGGAATATTAAAATGCCGAAAAGAGTGTTACAAGGCGTGGTTATAAGTTCAAAAGCTGATAAAACGGTTACAGTAAAAGTAGAAAGAAAGTTTAAGCATCCTATTTATAAAAAATTCGTGAAAGTATCTAAAAAATATGCTGCTCATGATTCAGAAAATAAATATCAAGAAGGAGATAAAGTTAGTATAATTGAAAATCGTCCTATTTCAAAAACCAAAACATGGATAGTGGTAAATGGGGAATAAAGTTTTTTAGTTTTTGACTTTATAAGGTAGATTGTTTATTTTATCTTTCGTGTATAAAAAATTGGAAGTAGTTTATGATTCAAATGCAGAGCATCTTGGAAGTTGCAGATAATTCCGGTGCTAAAAAAGTTATGTGTATTAAAGTTTTAGGTGGTTCTCACCATATGGTGGCAAAGCTGGGTGATGTTATAGTTGTATCTGTTAAAGAAGCTATACCTGGCGGTAAGGTTAAAAAGGGTGATGTTTATAAAGGCGTGATTGTTCGTACAAAGACCGGAGTAGTAAGACCTGATGGTAGTACAATAAAATTTGATAAAAACGCATTAGTGCTTTTGAATAAACAAGATGAACCTATCGGTACTAGAGTTTTCGGTCCTGTTACAAGAGAACTTAGAACGAAAAAATATGTTAGAATAATGTCGCTTGCAGAGGAAGTGTTATAAATGATTAAATTAAAAGTAAAAAAAGGTGATGAAGTTGTTGTTATTACCGGAAAGCACAAAGGAAAAAAAGGTAAAATATTAAAAGTTTTTCCTGAGGATAGTAAAGTAATTGTTTCTGGAGTAAATTTAGTAAAAAAGCATACTAAACCTAATCAAATGAGTGGAGGTGGGATAATAATTAAAGAATTACCTATACATATCTCAAATATTGCACATATCGATCCAAAAACCGGTAACCCTACCAAAGTAGCTTTTAAATTTTTAGAAGACGGCTCTAAGGTTAGAGTAGCAAAGAAATCAGGGGAAATTATCGGTAAGGAAGGTAAATAATGTTAAGATTTAAAGAATTATATCAGCAAAAAATTATTGAAAACTTACAAAAAGAATTTTTTTATAAAAATAAGCACGAAATACCGCAAATTAAGAAAATTGTTATAAATATGGGAGTAGGGGAAGCGATAGCCGATTCTAAAGTAATTAATAATGCGGTAAATGATCTTACTTTGATTTCAGGTCAGAAGCCGGTTGTAACGTTAGCAAGAAAATCTATTGCAACCTTTAAGTTACGCGAAAGTATGAAAATAGGCTGCAAGGTTACATTACGTAAAGATAGAATGTATGATTTTTTAGAAAGGCTAGTAATTGTTGCGTTACCTCGTGTTAAAGAGTTTCGTGGTTTTTCTTATAAAAGTTTTGATGGTAAAGGGAATTTTACTTTTGGATTAAAAGAGCAGATAGTTTTTCCTGAAATTAATTACGATAAAATCGATACAATAAGGGGTATGGATATTACAATCGTTACATCTGCTAAAACAGATAAAGAAAGTAAGTTTTTGTTATCAGGGTTTAATTTACCTTTTTATAATTAATTTTTAGGGTATATATAATGGCAAAAGTAAGTTCTATAAAAAAGAACGAAAGTAGGAAAAAAAAATCACAAAGTTTACATAATAAACGTTCAGCATTAAAAAGTAAAATTTATGATAAAAATATTTCATTAGAAGAGCGTTTTGCTTTGGTAATGTCGCTTGCACAATTACCTAGAAATTCATCATCCACTAGAATAAGAAATAGATGTGAGCTTACAGGTAGACCAAGAGGCGTTACAAGAAAATTCGGTATATCGAGGAATAAGCTTAGGGAATTAATAGGTAGAGGTTTAGTTCCCGGTGTAGTTAAATCAAGTTGGTAAAAGTCGATAGGTAAATAATATGTCAATGACGGATAATGTAGCAGATATGTTAACTAGAATTAGAAATGCTTATAAAAGCAAATTGATAAATGTTTCTTTTCCTAGTTCTAAAATTAAAACTTCAATTTTAGATGTTTTGCAAAAAGAAGGTTATATAAAAGATTATGTAACTACTCAAAAAAATAATATTAGTTATACTGAGGTAGCTTTAAAATACTCTGTAAACGGTGATGCTTCTATATGCGAAATTCATAGAGTATCAAAGCCTGGCAAAAGAGTGTATTCTGCTATTAAAGCTTTGAAAGGATATTATAATAATATGGGTATATATATTCTTTCTACTCCTTACGGTGTTATGTCTGATAGAGAAGCTCATATTAAAAATGTCGGCGGCGAAGTAATTTGTAAAGTATTTTAAGGTAAAAAAATGTCACGTATTGGAAAATTGCCGGTTACTATACCTGAAGGTGTAACAGTTGGTTTAAATGATTTAGAAGTAAAAATATCCGGACCTAAAGGCGAATTATCAAAAACTTTTAAAGGTAATATAGCAATTTCATTGGCAGAAAATAAGCTTTTAGTAAAACCTTTAGCCGCAAATAAAAATGCACGTGCTATGTGGGGTACTGCAAGAAGCATAATATCAAATATGGTTACCGGCGTTAAAGAAGGGTTTAGGCTTAAACTCGAAATTAACGGAGTCGGTTACAGAGCAATGGTAAAAGGTAAATATTTAAATTTAATGCTTGCTAAAAGCCATAATACAAAAATTGAAATACCTTCAGATATTAAAGTAGAGGTGCCTAAGCAAAATATTATTATTCTTGAGGGAACAGATAAAGAAAAATTAGGACAATTTGCCTCAATTATTATAAAACAGAGACCACCTGAGCCTTATAAAGGAAAAGGGATTAAATTTGAAAATCAATTTATACCGCGTAAAGAAGGTAAGAAAAATTAAATTTAAGAGTTAAATATGCGTAGTGCTAAGCTAAAATTTGAAAAAAGAAGAAGTAGAATAAGACATAAAATATCTAAAACATCTAATAGAGTTAGATTATCGATATTTAAATCAGGTAGACATATATATGCACAAATTATTGATGATTCTAAGTCTATAACGATTGCTGCTGCTTCAACTTTAGATGAGAAAATAAAAAAATTAAAAAAATCTTATTGTAATATTGAAAATGCTATCAAAGTAGGTAAAGAAATAGCAAAAAAAGCTGATTCTGTAGGGATAAAAGAAGTAGTATTTGATAGAAGCGGATATAAGTATCACGGTGTTGTAAAAGCTTTAGCTGATGCAGCTAGAGAGAAAATAAAGTTTTAGGTTATAAGGTTGTAGTAATGTCTAAAGTTAAAAAAAATGAAGAGACTTTAAGCGAAGTTTTAGTTGATGTAAATAGAGTTACAAAAGTAGTAAAAGGTGGTAGAAGATTTGCTTTTTCTGCTTATGTAGTTGTTGGTGATAAAGCTGGCAGAGTCGGAGCAGGACACGGAAAAGCTAAAGAAGTAAACGAAGCCCGAGGAAAAGCAAAACAAGCTGCTAAAAAGAGAATGATGAAAGTGCCGTTATATCAAAATAGGACTATTCACCATGATGTTGTCGGTAAAAGTGGAGCTGCTAAAGTGATTTTAAGAAGAGCTAAAGCAGGTACGGGCGTTATAGCCGGCGGGTCTATGAGAGCAATTTTTGATTCTTTAGGCGTTCATGATATTGTTGCTAAATCAATAGGTTCAACGAATGTTTACGCAATGATTTCTGCAACATTTGATGCATTAAATAAACTGGCATCACCAAAATCTATTGCTATGAGAAGAGATAAAAAAGTAAATGAAATATCTGTAAAATCTTCTGATATTCACGTTAATGAATAATGTTGCTTAAGTAAGGTGAAGTTATGAATAATAAAATCAATAATATAAAGATTACTCAAGTTAAAAGTGCTATAGGTCGTAAGTATGATCAACGATTGACATTAGTTGGGCTTGGTTTAAACAAAATTAATAAGAGCGTTATTCTTGAAAATACTAATGCAATCAAAGGTATGGTTAAAAAAGTAAAGCATTTATTAAAAATAGAAAATATGTAATTAGAGTTTTTAAATGAAATTAAATGAATTGTATAATAATATAGGTGCTAAAAAAAATAAGAAAAGAATAGCACGCGGTATTGGTAGCGGTAAAGGAAAAACTGGCGGTAGAGGCATTAAAGGTCAAAAATCTAGATCCGGTGTTGCAATAAAAGGTTTTGAAGGTGGTCAAACACCTATGATCAAAAGACTACCTAAAAGAGGATTTAATTGTATTTCAACTAAAAAGTACAATATAATAAACATTTATAATATTGAAGAAGCATTGACCGATGGGCGTTTAAGTGCTGATGATACTATTACCAAAGAAAAATTGGTAGAAGTCGGATTAATTAATAACAAAAATCTAGTGAAGTTATTATCTATTTGTAGTGATGATTTTGCTTCTCCTCTATCATTAAAATTAGATGCTTATTCTTCTAAAGCTAAGGATTTAATCAAGAAAGCAGGTGGAAAATTATTATAATATATGGGGCAGAATTTTTCTAAAAGATCTGGTAATGATTTAGTTAGTCGTATTATTTTTACTATGCTCATTCTTATAGTATGTAGATTTGGGTCCTTTATACCTATACCTGGTATAGATTCAATTGCTTTAAGTAGTGTGGCTGAAAAGAATCAATCTGGAATACTAGGAATGTTCAACATGCTGTCCGGAGGATCGCTAGGTAGAATGTCTATTTTTGCTTTAGCAATTATGCCGTATATTACCGCCTCAATTATTATCCAATTAATATCAGTTGCCTACAAGCCTTTAGAAAATTTAAAAAAAGAAGGTGAAGTTGGTAAAAGAAAAGTAAATCAGCTATCAAGATATTTAACGGTTCTGCTTGCTTCTTTTCAGGCTTATGGAGTTGCTATAAGTTTAGAGTCGATTGTAACAAATACCGGTTCTGTAGTAATTTTAGCGGGTTTTTTCTTTAGGGTTACAACCGTAATTACTTTGGTTGTAGGTACTATGCTATTAATGTGGTTAGGAGAACAAATTACACAACGCGGAATAGGTAACGGTACATCTTTAATTATATTTATAGGTATAATTTCAGGAGTACCTAGTGCTATTATTAGTATGTTTGAATTATCAAGAAAAGGCGCATTATCGTCTTTAATAGCGATAGCTGTTTGTATTGGAGTAGTTGTATTAATAGCTATAATTATTTTTTTTGAAAAAGCCCAAAGAAAATTATTGGTGCAGTATCCTAAAAGACAAGTAGGAAATAAAATTTATGGAGGAGAAGCAACGCATATGCCTCTTAAATTAAATACTTCTGGTGTGATACCTCCAATATTTGCTAGTTCAATTTTGCTATTTCCTGCTACGCTTGCTAATTTTTCTAATAGTCATTCAGAAACTATGGGCATGCTTACTTATTACTTAGGGCATGGAAAACCTGTATATATTTTATTATATGTAGCATTAATTATGTTTTTTAGTTTTTTTTATACTGCAATAGTATTTAATTCTGAAGACACTGCTAATAATTTAAGAAAATATGGTGCTTATATTCCTGGTAAAAGACCAGGGAAAAATACGTCTGATTATTTTGATTATATACTTACAAGGCTTACTGTTATAGGTGGTATATATTTAAGTGTAATATGTGTAATTCCGGAGCTATTAATGAATAAGTATGTAATCTCTCTTTCTTTAGGAGGTACAAGTTTTTTAATTGTAGTGAACGTGGTACTTGATACTATGACTCAGATCCAAACTTACTTATTTAGTAGTAAGTATGAGGGTTTAATGAAGAAAGTAAAATTAAAAAATTAAAAATGAGATTAAATAGTGATAGTAATTTTTTTAGGTCCTCCAGGAGCTGGAAAGGGAACACAAGGAAAAAAGGTAGCTAAAAAAATTAATTTACCACATATAGCACTCGGTGATATATTTAGAACAATTATTAAAACATCAACTAGTGAAGCAGAATTAATTAATAATTATGTTAAGCAAGGGAAGCTTGTCCCTAATGAAATAGTTAATCAAGTAATCAAAAATTTTTTATTATCCTCTGAATATAAAAACGGCTATATATTAGATGGATATCCACGTAATTTAGAGCAAGCAAAATTCTTTGAATCATTTATTAAAGAAAAAATTAAAATAATATATTTTGATGTTTCAGATGAATTATTAATTAAAAGAGTTTTAGGAAGATATAGTTGTAAAAATTGCAGTAAAATATACAATAGTTACTTCTTGCAGCCTAAAACTGATAATGTATGTGATGTTTGCGGTTCCAGTACATTTGATTATAGAAAAGACGATAATGAAGGAGTAATACAAAAAAGAATTGAAGTATATAAAACAGAAACATATCCGTTAATAGATTATTATAAGAATAGTAGTGGTAATTTTTATATAGTTAATGGAAGTAAAAATGAGCAAGAAATAGAAATTGATATACAGAAAATACTAAAAATAAATTGACTTTATCAAAGATTTTTATATTATTTTCTAGTTACTAGTAAAATTTTGGAGATTATTTGTGGCAAGAATTGCAAATGTTAATATTCCCGATAATAAACGTTTAGTTGTGAGTTTAACTTACATTTACGGTCTTGGACCTGCTATGGCAGCAGAGATCTGTAATAAAGCAAAAATATCGAAAGATAAGAAAGTTAAGGAACTTACGGATCAAGAGTTAATAAGCTTACGTAATATTATTGAAAGTGAGTATAAAGTTGAGGGTGATTTAAGACGAGAAGTTACGCTGAACATTAAGAAGAAGAAAGATATAAGATGTTATCAAGGGCTTAGACATATACGTAAGTTGCCGGTGAGAGGACAGAACACGCATTCTAATGCTCGAACTAGAAAAGGTAAAGCTATTGCGATAGCCGGAAAGAAAAAAGCTGTAAAATAATAGTTTAAGTATAGAGTATAAATAATGAATCAGACGGTTAAAGTTAAGAAAAAGAAAAAAACTATCACTCTTGGTGTTGTGCATATCCGAGCATCATTTAATAATACTATAGTAACATTTACTGATATCCAAGGTAATACTATTTCTTCTGCATCGGCAGGAGGTAATGGGTTTAAAGGAGCAAGAAAAGCAACACCTTACGCAGCTCAAGTAACAATTGATAGAGCATCGGAAAAAGCAAAAGAAAATGGTCTAAAAACTATTTCTATTAGGATTGGAGGACCGGGAGCTCAGCGTGAATCAGCAATGAGAGCTTTATTCGGACAAAATTTTGTGGTTACGTCAATTTTAGATGTATCGTCAATTGCTCACAATGGAGTAAGACCGCCAAAAAGAAGAAGAGTATAAGAGAATCATAGGTATTAAATGTTATCGTTAAGTAAAAATTGGAATACTTTAATAAAGCCGAATAAAGTCGCTTATGAAAATTTGCCGGAAACCAATAATAAAGCTAAAATTGTAGTTGAACCTTTAGAAAGAGGTTTTGGTTTAACACTCGGTAATGCTATGAGAAGAGTATTACTCTCTTCTTTACAAGGAGCGGCTATCACTTCTATAAGAATTCCTGCTATAGAACATGAATTTTCTTCTATACCCGGTGTAAAAGAAGATGTATCGGAAGTAATTTTAAACATTAAAGGTATTGAAGTAAAAATGCATGTTGCGGAAAAACGTATCATGAAATTAAAAACAACGGGACCTTGTGTTATAACGGCCGGTATGATTGAAACAGGGCATGATGTAGAAATACTGAATCCGGATCATATAATTTGTAATCTAGCTAAGAACAAGCAGCTTGAAATGGAATTAACTTGTAAGGTTGGTAAAGGATATGTACTTAGCACAAATAGCTATGAGGATAATTTACCTATTGGTGAAATAGCTATAGATGCTTTATTTAACCCGGTAAAGAGTGTTACTTATAAGGTAGAAAATACTAGGGTAGGTCAGGTTACCGACTATGATAAATTAATTATGTTTGTAGAAACTAACGGTGATTTATTACCTGAAATGGCTGTAGGTTTAGCTGCACGTATCTTACAAGAGCAATTACAATTATTTATTTCTTTTGAAGAACAGGAAGAAGATAAGCAAGTTAAAACTGATGTTTTATCGTTCTCACCTTATTTACTTAAGAGAGTTGATGAATTGGAATTATCGGTTAGATCGGCAAATTGTTTGAAAAATGATAATATAATATATATAGGGGATCTAGTAAAAAGAACGGAATCTGATATGCTGAGAACTCCAAATTTCGGTAGGAAGTCTTTAAATGAGATTAAAGAAATATTGGCAAAATTTAATTTAAGATTCGGTATGGATGTACCGGATTGGCCACCGGAAAATATTCAAGAATTATCTAAACGTTATGAAGATTCTTATAATTAAGGACTAATAAAAATGCGACATAAAATTAAAGGTAGAAAGTTAAACGTAACAAGTAGTCATAGGCGAGCAATGCTTGCTAATATGGCTGTGGCACTTGTAACCCATGAACAAATTAAAACTACTTTACCAAAAGCTAAGGAATTAAGACCTTACATTGAAACTCTAATTACTAAAGCTAAAAAAGCTGATTTAACGGTAAGAAGAAGTGTTTTATCAAAAATAAAAGATAAAAAAGCAGTAGAAAAGCTTATAAATATTTTAGGTACTAGATATAAAGATAGACATGGCGGTTATACTAGAATAATAAAAGCCGGATTCCGTTATGGTGATTTAGCACCGATAGCATATATTGAGTTTGTAGATCGAGATATTAATGCTAAAGGAAATATACAGCAAGTTGCTAATGAAGAAATTAAAAATTAAAATATAAGGGACTTGGTCATGGCTAATCATTCTTCAGCAAAAAAAGCTGATAGACAAACAGTAAAAAGAACTCTAATCAATAAAAAAAGATCTAGTGCAATAAAAACTTTTATCAAGAAAGTTGTACATGAAATCAGTCTTGGTAATAAAGAAAATGCTAACTTAGCTTTATCTATTGCTCAGTCTAAGATAATGCAAGGTGTGAAAAAAAATATAATTAAATTAAATACCGCTTCAAGAAAAATCAGTAGGTTATCAAAACAAATAAAAAGTTTGAACGAAAGTAAATAACACCTTATAGGTAATTTAAAAGCAAGAACTAATAAAATTTTGCTAAATTACTTATATATGCTTCTTATTAATTATAAATAATGTTATTTTACTATTAATAAGAAATATGGGCGATTAGCTCAGCTGGTAGAGTATCTCGTTTACACCGAGAGTGTCGGCGGTTCGAGTCCGTCATCGCCCACCAATCGAAAGTTTTTAGTATTTCAACGAAAATATCAAATAATACATGAAGCTTAAACTGAAGCTTTTCAGCCTTAAATGTTACAATAGTTAAACCTATCAAGAAAAACGGTGTCTTTGTGAAATGGCATTTTTAACTAAGTATATATAGTTAATAATTTAATGCCATTGCAAAAAAATTACGGAGTAATTGGCAAGATAATCCAGTTAAAAATACTAAAATTATTAGTATTTTTAATTATTTTTTCTAAATTTCTACGTTCTTTTTTCAGTTATAGTGTTTTGTTGCATAGATCAGGAGGTACGCTTAGTATCATACAATAGACCTCTTCGGAAACTCTACTTCTAGAGGTAATTTGTACGTCGATCCTTACCACTCATTCTTACATATTAGTATGTACGTTCAACTCCGGTTTGAAGTGAAGTATCTTTTTACAAATTCCTCTCTAAATCCTCATTTCCGAAGAAGTCTAATAAAGTTTACGTAATTCGTTGACAAGAAGAAAACGAGAAGAGATTGTCCATTTAGAGATTGATATAGCTAGGGTTAAATAAAAATGGTATGCTATTAATTTGTCATCCCCTGGCTTGACCATGGAATCTAAAACTTTTTAAGGTTTCTGGATACCGGGAACAAGTCCCGGTATAACAGTTTATATTTTTTTATCTCACTTTAGTCGTAGTTACGTATTTCATTATAATATTACATTAGTTTGCTATCCTTTTTGAAACCTGCGGTCAAGCGAGTTAGGATGATATGAGTGGAATTGATCCACGTAATAATGCTATATCGTGGTCAACAAGCTATGATATGACACTAAATAAATTTTCTAATTTCATAAAAAGGAGTTTTTAGAATCTTTCATATACAGCATAATTCATAAAGCTTGATACAAGCGAATTTTGTACTATAGCTTTTGCTCATATGTTAATATACGCCTAGTTAGCTCGCCTTTAAATTTATCTTGTTGGGACCTTTTCGCATTCTACTCTAATTCTTTGCCGCATTATTTATTACTTTTGTTGTTATTTTACTAGTTTTTCAAAAAAATAGCAAAATATAAATTGTGAGAGGACGTAGAAGTTAAAGCAGCTAATAAATTAAAATGATAGTTGCTAAAATACAAAATAACCAAAAGTTGTTAATATATTTAAAATGAAAAAATTATTTGTTATTACAATTTTTTAATTTTTGCTTTAATTGTAATCAACTATTATTAACAAAAATAAAAAATAACTTTTATGGCAGATTAAGTTCTTGGAAAAAAAGTTTGAAGTATGCGTTTACGCTAAAAAATTACTTAATAAATTCGAATATTTAAACCCTAAAGACAAAATCCTGTTGATATAGAGGAGGTTAAAAAAGGTATCTACTACGCTCGTAAATATCACGGTTCTCAAAGGCGTCAATCAGGTGATCCTTATTATTCTCATCCGATTGAGGTGATGATTATGCTTGCGGAGTTTGTAACTGAAGAAGTGTGCCTCAGCTTTTTACAACCATAATGCTACAAGCTGCTTTACTTCATGATACTATTGAGGATACAGAATTAACTGAGGGAAATGATTAACGGCATTTTTGGAGCAGAGGTAGCGAAACATGTAGAAGGTCTAACTAGAATTAAACCTTAAGGAAAAATCACTGCTGAAGAAAGCTTAAATCTATTAATTAAACAGAAAAGATATAATACAGCACTTATAAAACTTTTTGATAGAGTCCATAATATACAGACTTTAGGCACTAAATCACCTGAGAAAGCTAAAAAAAATAATAAAAGAAACCTTAATGAGCTTTTTATAAGTTTGTGCATATCTTGAGATATATACAATAGAATATATATTGGTTCAACTTTGTTGGAATATATTTTCAACTTTGTTGGAATATATTTAAACAACAAACTCATTTAAGCGCATTAAACTTGAAAGCATAGATTTTTAACTCTAATAATTATACCAAACTTTTTCAAGTGATTCAAAATGTGTCACTCCCCAGTAGAACGCTACACCCACCGGTAGTATAATAAGAAGAATTCCGTAAGTTCCTAACATATTTACTAAGTAAGCTATGCCACACGAAGTAACTACGTATATAAAAATTGATGAAAACGCATAAGAGTAGGAAACGTAAATCTTTTAAATATTGGAAAATTTTTATAAAGTATTGATGCAGCAGTACTGGTGGTTATACTCATCATAACTAATAGTAATTGAATTTTAGATAAACTTAAAGAAGTAGTTATATTATTTAGTAAAAAATGCTAAAGGACATACAAATTAAAAATATAATTGCTCTAACTTTTAATAATTTAAGAGGATGAATTTTTTGTTAACAACACTAATGTAATCATTAAGATTAATTGAGCAATAGCAAGACAAAAATTATTTTTTATAATTTCAAGTGCAGTATAATTAAAATTTGTTTTTAATAATGATGCACAATAAATATACGTAAGATAAAAACAAGCAGACCCAGAATTTACAAGAAAGAAATAAGCTAAAATAGTTTTTATGTTCATTTTCTCTTCTACATATTCTTTAAATGATAATTCTTTATCATTTATTCCAAAATTTTCTAAAGTGTTTTTTATTCGACATTTTGCATCTATAAACTCCGTTGATTCACGTAAATTAGTTCTTGCTATAAAACCTACTAAAGCTATTATAGTTCCTTCCCAAAAGGTATAACGCCAATAAAAGTAGGTAATACTCATAATACCAAATGCTAATGCCATAATGCCACCCCACTGAGCAGCTATATTTATTATACCCACATAGGTATATTGAACGGGTGGTTTAGTAGTCTCAGTAACATATAACTCAGCTCCTACTCTTTCTCCCATAGAAGAGACACCTTGAGACATACGACAAATTATCATAATCCATGAAACTACGATGCCTTTTTCTGCATAAGTAGGTAAAGTAGCCATAATAAAACATGATATAGCCATTATAAATGTGGTAATAATAACAGTTGCTTTACGACTTATATTATCACCTATCCATCTAAGTGCCAAAGCCTCAAATGGTCTTAATAAATAAGTAGAACAAAATGCGGTAGCAGATAAAAGGTAAGCAACTTGAGTATCAGTTTTAGGAAAAAATAATTCATTGATAACTACTGCCATATGTATATATAAAAAATGTTCCAAAACATATTAGTCCTATTGCTTCTTGTTGCTTACGTGTTAAGCTTCTTTGTTCTTTCTCATAGCCGAGCATAATGTCTTTACAAAAGTTAAATTGTAAAAAAATTATACTGTTTTATATAAAAATCAATAGGAAATTTCGTTTTATACGATAAATAAGAAAGCGAAATACAACTTACCATTAGCTTATTTTTACTTATTCATTAATGATTTAATAATATGATAATAAACTAATTGAAAGAAAAAATATTTGTACGTCAATCCAGTACTAACTCTTTATAAGATTAGGTTATGCAAGAGGTTTATTGATGATTTCCTATTTTACCTTATTAACCCTAAGTCTTTTTTTTTGCAATTCTTTTTATATAATTATTTGGTGTATCTGTATTTTTATTAGCAATAGTATTATTATTAATTAATTGTTTCCCAATGCTATTTACTATATTTTCTGTGCCACTTAGTTCTAATTTCTTTTTTAATTGTATCGTTTTATATTCCTTATGATCATTAGTATTTGTATTTTTAACTGCTGTTGTTAACACGCTTTTATGGGTAGTTATTTGTTCTGGTTGTTTATAAAAAGGATTATGTGTTCTATTGATATCTTTTAGTACGTCTATTATATTTTGTGATGTTATTTTTTTGCAGCATATTCTAATGCTGTCCTTAGTGTTATTGCTTTACTAAGCTGATTAAATCTTTGTTGTTTTTCTTGATCGGTAAATTTAACGTAATTCTTATCTTGTAATAAAGCGGTTAATGCTTCAGTTTGAACAGCTTGTTTATATCCTATCTCTGCTAATTCTTGGATATCTTTATAATTACCTATATCTGTTTTTTGTTTTTCTTGATTAATATTATGGTTTAACTCCTTAATTAACTTTATTCTATCCTGAATCTGATTTACCGAATCTTTAGAACATTTTAATGATTGTAAGACTATATTTATTGATGAAATTATTTGTGCTACACCACCACCGATTATAGCTGCAGATACCCCTGCTACGTTTACTATATTACTTATTCCATTTGTTATAACCGATGCTATAAATAATGATTTGGTATTTTGAGTATTTTTACCTTTCGTTTGATTAGGATCATTATGTATATATAAATCATCTTTACTTTTTACTGTTTCTTGAGAAATGATACGCTCCAAGTTACGCCTGTGTATAACTTCTATATCATCCATACTTATAAATATTGGAGGCCGCTTTTTAGGTGCTGTGTCTATATTATTATATGATGCCTTTTTTCTGCTCCTTTACAATATCTAAATCTTTTGCTAGTGATTGTGCATATTTATTTTCTTTTCTATAAGTCTTGCCATTCTATTCGCTCTATTTGTATGCCTTTAATCTGTTTTAAGGTGCATTATAGATAATGATTAAAATTTGTTAATAATGATCTATAATTAAATTACTTAAAATGCAAATTTAAGGTAAATCTTTATCATGAATTAGTGATAATAGAGCAAAGAGAGATAAATAATAACATAAACTAACTAAAAGTTATTGTATTATTAAAAAATTCATATATTAATTAAAATACAAAGTTATTTATTAATCATTATGTCAAATACACCTAAGTTAGAAAATCACTATAATAAATTGTTACAAGATATCATGCTTAAAACATTAGAGCAGAATAAAATTGTAGAAACCTATTTAATACAAGAAGATTTTAGTAGTGCTTTAGATGAGCTGCAAAAAATAAACGAAAAGCTTGAAGAATATTGTAAGTTTTTTTTTCTGCTTGAAATAATTAAAACCGAATTAGCTAAAGAAGATAAAGTATATAACTAATTTAATTTATATAAAAGGTGAAAGCCGCATTTCGCCTTTTATATTCAATAATAATTTCCTGCTTCAACTTCTAGCTTTTTAAAATGTGATATACCGCGACTATAGCCTATAATAATAGGAATTACTATCATTAACAATTCTAAATTATTAAACGTTTTGTTAAATAAACAAGCCCAAAAGAACTAATTACGTACATAGCGGCTCGTGAAGAAGCATATATAAAGCTGGCATAGGTAAATCGTTTAAAAACCGGAAAACTTTTATAAAATATTGGAATTGCCGGAAATTCACTTGGAGAAGAAGTAACTACAATTAGTTGAATTAAGAGAATTTGCTAGCCTTATGTTATATTATCCAATATTAATGGACTAAATAGCAGAAAAGTTAAAAATATTACCAATTGCGTTTTTAAAATTTTTAATGGGTGAAACTTATAACATAAACACGTAAGTGCTAGTGCTATAAAAAATTTTACATAGAAATAATGAAATTTTGATGTATTACTGCTTCAGCGGTATAGTGTAATGAATCTTGAAGTATATTACTACAATGAATATAAGCAAAATAGAATCATATCGGTTGTGCTAGTTGTATTAAAAAATAATAGATTGCAGTCTTCTTATTAACTTTTTCCTGCTATACATGGTTATTTTTTATCTCTGCTACATCAATTATATTACTGTCTTTTATCGTTTCTTGTTCTACGCTTAGCATCAACAAAATCCGGTGTTTCACGTAAAGTAGTCCTAGCAGCACTACCTAAAGCAATTCCTGCACCTACCCCAAAATGCGATACGCCAATTAAAGCCATAGGATGTAACTAAGGTTGCTACGCCAAGGGCGACAGTTAATCCTAAGCTGGTACATATCCCTACAAATGCTATGGCAGGAAAGCGTTTAGGAATTCTTACGGATTACGTTAAATATAATGCTGCTCCTACTCTTTTTCCCATGGACGACATACCTTGCACTATAAGGCATATTGTTACTATCCAAGCGGTACTAGCACCTACTTGGTCCATAAGTAGGAAGATTAGCCATAACGACGCAAGAAAACGACATTAAAATAGTGGTAATAATGACTGTTATTTCCAACCTATATTATCGCCTATCCAGTCAAATAATAAAGCTTCCAAGAATCTAAAATAAAAGTAGAACAAAAAGAAAAAGCTGCAAGAAGGCGATGAACGTGAGTATCATATTGCGGAAAGAAAAGATCATTAAGTAAGTACTGCCATATGAACATATAGCATAAGATTAAAATACTCTAAAAAAGTACTATGGATAATAAGCCTATAGTCTGTTTTGGTTCTCTATTTAAATTTTTTTGTTTTTGTTTGTATCCCAACGCAATTTTTTCTAAAAAGTTAATTGATAGAAAGGTTATCTTGAGAAGATTTAAAGTCAAGGAAAAAGTTACAATATTTTATGATTATAGTTATTTAAAACTTCTTTGACTAATGAAGTTGTTATTTTTCTTTTAGAAATTAAAGCAAAATGGTTAATATTTTCTAATATTTCTATAATTTTAGAATATTCCCTAGGCAAATTTACTAAAAGAAAATCTATTATCTGTCCGGATATTGTGACCGAAGAAATAGAAAAATGCTTAAATATTAGAATTTTGATTAATTCATCGTCAGGTGAGTTTAATGCTATACTAAGTACTGATTTAATACGTGAAGATAAATCGGGTAAAGTAAAGTTGCTGGTTTTATCAGATGAGGTAAGTAAAAGATATTTTTGTTTTTCGTTAATAATATTAAATATATGAAGTAATGCCGGCTCTTGCCAGTTTTCAATATCTTCAATGATACAAGCATTGTATTTTTCTAAAATTTCTTCATTAAAAAAACTATCTTTAATAATATAGGCATTGCTTAAGTTTTGCCATATTTTGGTTAAATAAGTTTTTCCTGATAAAGAAGGCCCTTTAATTAATACAGTAAATTTATAAGGATTAACGCCAAAGCTGCACTGCCAATTTTTTACAATATTATAAGCTTGCTCATTAGAACTAGAAACAATAAACTCATCAGGATGATATTTATTAGAAGTAGTAAAACGAAATATATATTGCTGCATTTATTAATCCTTAGCAGCATTGTTGTAGGTCGAGGGGGTCATTTTTATACTTCTCTATTTCATTCCGGCTGTTGCGGGAATGACATTAGACACTTGTTAAAAATCATACAATAATATTATAACTTAGCCGTCTGTTCGATAGAACTTACTAAATTTATAAAATTTAATTAGATTCAAGAGTAAAATTTTTGTAATCCCTGCAATCGGTATAGCAAAAAATATTCCAATAATTCCAAATAAACTGCCGCAGGCAAAAATCGAGAATATAATCCAAAGAGGATGTAACCCTATTTTATCGCCGATAATTTTAGGGGTTAAGATATAAGACTCACAAATATTTCCAACTAGATAAATTATCATTATATATAGTAATTTGGTAGTTACACCAAAAGTTAAATAGCCAATAATTAGAGTTAAAAGAAACGATATAAAAGTACCAAGGAAAGGAATAATAACTAAAAATCCTGTTAAAATGCCAAGTAAAAGAGCAAGATCAATACCTATTACGGTAAATGCAATACTATAATAAGTAGATAATAATAAGCAAATATTTAGCTGTCCTCTTATGTAAGCAGATAACAGATTATTAATTGCCGATAATATTTCTAGAATTTTCGGTCGGGTTTTTATAGGTAATAATGATTGCATGTTTGCAATAATTTTAGCCCAATCATGTAGAAAATAGAATAATATTATAGGTATAAGTAAAAATAAAACAAATATGTTAATGGTAATAATGGTATAACGCCAAAAATTATTAGCAATACTGCCAAGTATAGTAAATATGCTATTTATAAAATTGCTTAAAGAATTCTTAATTTTATCGGCAATATCAGGTTCTATCAAATAAATTTTTGCCATTATAGGCGGTAATATTTCTGCTTGTAAATAATTTTTATATTTTGGAATATTATTTATAAAAGTAGAAAGTTGTCCATAAATTATCGGCACTAAAATAGTTAAGCTTAAGAAAAATATGCTCAAAAATATCAGATAAATTATGCTTGATGCAAATTTATTTGATATTTTAAATTTTGATGCGATAAAACCTACAGCAGGTTGTAGTAAGTAAGATATTATAAATGCGATAAAAAATGGTTTTATTGCGTCTGAAATTAGCATAAAACCGCTTATAAAAAGCCCTAAAAAAACTAGCCAAAATATAGCGGCTCTATTCATATTATTTTTTCCATTTTCTATACGAAGATCAACTTCAAAAAGAGCTAGGAGTGCATAAGGTGCGGATCGCAGCATATACTTAATATAGTTCGAACCGAAGCTCTTGTAGAACGACAATGCCAATTTTTGAAATTCTATCTTAGTATTAAGATTTTTTAGCTACTTGTACGGTAGCAGGGCGAAGCAGCCTATCTCTAATTTTATATCCTGATTGCATTAAAGTAATAATGCTATTCGGTGCATGATCAGGATGTTCTATCTGCGAAATTGCATTATGTAAATTATAGTCGAACATTGATCCTATTTCCGGCTTTATTTCTTCAATATGATGTTTATGAAAGATTTTATCCAGTTCATCTTTAGTCATCTGAACGCCTGCAATAATATTTGTGACTTCTATATCAGAATTTGCCGGCTTATGTGCTAATGCTCTTGAAAGATTATCACTAACATTTAATAGCTCTTTAGCAAATGTAGCAATTGCATAATCTTTTGCTTCGTCACGTGCTTTTTCTAAACGTTTTCTTGTATTGTCTATTTCAGCAGTAGCCCTAATTAGTCTATCTTTTAGCTCTTCAATTTCTGCTTTTAACTCTGTTATTTCCGGATTTGCTGTTTCAACTATCTCTTCAGCAATATCATTTATGGTTTGTTCATTATTTTCTATATTATCATCTATCATATTATTGACTTTATATTTATATTCTTTTTTGAGCTATAATATATATAATAAAAATTTTTTCAATGGTATACTCGTTTAATTTGAAAAATTAAACGAGTATACTACTTATTTTTACTTATGGAGTACAAATTATATTATGAGACAGTCAGGAAGAAAAAGCAACCAATTACGTCCTATTTCATTAGAATTATCACCGCTTATTAATACGGAAGGTTCATGTCTTATTAAAATCGGTAATACGCATGTCATGTGTAGTGCTACTTGCGAAACTACCGTACCACCGTTTTTACGAGGGCAGAATCAAGGTTGGGTTACCGCTGAGTACGGCATGCTCCCAGGCTCTACATCCCAGCGTATTAAAAGAGAAGCAGCACAAGGGAAGCAAGGCGGAAGAACCCAAGAAATACAGCGTTTGATAGGAAGAAGCATGCGATGTGTAATTGACTTGAAGAAACTAGGTGAGAGGCAGATTATTATAGATTGTGATGTTATTAATGCTGATGGTGGTACTAGAACGGCAGCGATAACAGGAAGCTATGTAGCATTACACCTAGCTATTAGATCATTGATGAAAAAGAGAATTTTAAAGGTAAATCCGTTAATTAGTCAAATTGCAGCTGTTTCTTGCGGGATATATAAAGGTGAGGTGATACTAGATTTGGATTATTTAGAAGATAGTGATGCTGCAGTGGATAGTAATTTTGTATTTGCAGGTAATGGTAATTTAATTGAAGTACAAGGCACGGCAGAGCAAGAACCTTTTTCCGAAGAGCAGTTTATAGCAATGTTAAAACTTGCTAAAGGCGGTACGGCAGAATTATTTAAACTACAAAATCAAGTGCTGCTTGGGGCTTAGAGGTGTTATTTTGTGGGGCGGTAAAATGCTCTTGATGTCATTCTGCGAGGCATTGCCCGAGCGGATACTACTCCGTCATTGCGAGCAGCCGTAGGCTGCGTGGCAATCTCATGAAATAATAATAAACTCCTGAGATTGCTTAGTCAAGTACTACGTAATTTCTTCGCAATGATGTTACCTATTCACACTTAAATTTAAGCGTAGGGATTATCATAAAAATTAGTATCTTCACCTGATAATATAATTATCTTATCTCGATTGGTATTATTTATAAATACCTTATGATTAAGACCTGTTACTTTAACACTACTATGTGATCCTAAGATTAATGCCCCAATATTACCTAAGCTTTTAAACGTGACCCGCTGATTAGATCCAATTGTTATTTTATCGGGGGGATATTTTTGATATTAATAAGGTACATGCCTCGGCATGGTTGTTAGAGCAGGAAAGATACAGAGATATTGTGGAGGGTAATAAAGTTAATAAGATATCAAAAAACGAGAAAAAGCAAAGAGAAGAAGCAGTTTTATACCTGAGAGAAAGAGTAACTTATCCATGGGCGTCCCTCAAAAAAAGTAAGTGATCAGCCGAGTCTTCATGCAAAAATCTTGCGGCAAATAAAAAGATTAGAGCAGAAGATAATAGAATTATCATCTTACCAAGATGAACAATTTGCAAGTAGTTCAATAGAATATGGTATTACTGATAATCAGAATATAGGAGTACATTTTTTGTACAAAGAAGATAAATTTTTGAATGAAAAAAACATAAGCACGGATGCTTCTATTTATTATCAATTGAAGCTATTTGAAGATAAAGATTTTGTTATTTCTGCTCAGCCTAAAATTTTAATGAGTAAGAGTAAAAAACTTAAAGAAGATTTTTTAGGAGAGATATCTTTACTAATGGGAATGTCTAAAAATATCCTCTCTGTTACTATCTTTAACCAAAATATATTTAGCTTCAGACATTCAATTAATAATCTTGGCTCTAAGAAGATGTATTATAATTTTTCTACTTGTGAAGGGATTAAATTGAAAAACGGTATAATGCTTACAAGTTTTACAAAATACCATACTCGGCAAAATTACGGCTATGTATATGATAATTTAGTTTATGAGCAGCTAGGAATTGCAAAGATAATTAATTTCGGTAAAGAGAATAGAAATTCATTAATGACTCAAATCGGTTATTTTTGGGATCACAGTCTTTCAAATAAGAAATATAAAATATCAGGTATAAGTTTTTCAGCATGGTTAGATGTATAGACGCAGATGTAATCTTAAGAATAATCAAAGATAAAACTTATTGGGTAAAAACAAATTAATAGTTTAAAAACTATTATCGAAGAAGCAATTATTGATAATGAGATAATGATTGATAATGAAAATAAAATATTGCCGCTAATAAGCAATATTTCTTATATTAAAATTTATAATTATTCTTATATACAAACTTATGTAGTGAATGGTTATTTTATATATGAAGATGTTCACGGTAATAAAATAAATAACTGCTATAAATGATCTCAAAATATTGTTTGGTAATAATAATATTTTTAGATCATAATGCTAATCAAGAAATATTATGTTTATAAATTATTAGAAAAAAGTTTTGCTCATTTAACTAGTATCAAAGCAAAATATGCTCTTGGATTGACAGTGGGACCAATTGTTGCTAAGAATATTAATTATACCAATAAAGTAATAATATTTTTTGTCGTGTTTATAGCCATATTGATTTATCTGCCGGTTTTATTTCATGTTGCTAATAATATAAGTTATTGTTTGCAAAATATTTTAAAATCCCTGTTGTTTATAAGGGCAGTAAGGGAATTGCCTTAGGTAGGATTGCAAGGATTAAAAAGCATATTCGGTGTCATACCGTGGCTTGACCACGGTATCCAGAAAATAGTTAAAAATACTAATATTGGTATTTTTAATTGGATCCCGCGATCAAGTCGCGGGATGACAGCGATGGCATCGCTGCGCACAACAATGCCTTGCCTAGACAACAGATCAAGTAGCATCCAAAATAATCAGGTGGAATCACAAATTTCTCAGAATGAGGCGAAAGCTTTACTGATCTATACAGTTTTAGTATCGTTATATAAAGAATTAAGTAAGTTAAGGTCAATAATAAAAAATATTTCATTAATTAAATTATACAAAAGATAAGCTAGACGTTAAAATTATTATCGAAGATGATGATTATCTAATGATTAAAGAAATAGCCTTATATAATGTACCGTCTTATTTTCATGTTATACTTGTTCCAAGAAGTCTACCAAGAACTAAACCGAAGGCTCTTAAATTATGCTTTAGAATATTCACGTGGTGAGTATCTAGTAGTACATGATGCTGCGACAAACCTGAACATCTACTTAAAGCTCTAACAACGTTTAGAAGTTTATCTGATGAATATGTTTGTCTTCAGGATAAGCTCAATTTTTATAATAAAAATGAGAATATTTGAACCGAAATGTTTAATATGGAATATAGTTATGGTTTAAATATATCTTGCAATGATTAAGTTTATTAAAACTTCCTACCCCTCTTGGTGGTACTAGTAATCATTTTAAAACGGATATATTAAATAAGCTTGGCGGATAGGATGCTGATAATGTAACGGAAGATGCCGAGCTTGGTATAAGAATTTACTCACAGAACTATAAAGTAGCTATCCTTGATTCCTATACTCTAGAAGAAGCTCCGAATAGTTTAGGTAATTGGCTAAACCAAAGATCCCGCTGGATTAAAGGTTTTCTGCAAACATTTTTTGTATTTAAAGTACAAAAAGATAAATACTGAAAATTTACTTTACCTCAAATAATAACAATTTATATTTTTATCGGCTTATCTACCTATAATGTTTGGAGTTTACTTTTATAATATTTTCTATTGTTATAAATAAAAATTCTATAATTAATTATTTATGGCTTGTTAATAGTATTTTTTCGCTTTTATATCTTTATAGTACTGCTCTGTATATATTAAAGAATTCTTTAAAAAGCAGAAAAGTAAAATTTCAGGATATAGTAGCTTTGATCTTATAGACTAGTTATTTCATATTACATACCGTAGCTTCATATAAAGCAGTATTTGAAATAATTTTCTGTCCTTTCCAATGGCACAAAACTAACCACGGCACTAGCTTAGAGGATTTTGAGCAAGAGTAGGCCTCTTGTATAAACAAAGAAGAATTTGAAAGAGGTCAGTAAAAAAAATTATTCTTGCCCCTTGAACTAGCAAAAATAAAATATATATAGTATGTACATTTAACGATTTAATAATTGGAGGTTAAAATGTCTTTTAAACCATTACATGATAGAATTGCAATAAAGCCTATCGAACACGAAGAAAAAACTAAAGGTGGAATTATTATTCCTGATACCGCAAAAGAAAAGCCGATGCAAGGTGAAATAGTAGCCGTAGGTAACGGTATTCGTAATAAAAAAGGTGAAATTCATCCTTTAGAGCTAAAAGTAGGTGATAAAGTTTTATACGGTAAATGGGCAGGTACCGAAATTGAAATTAAAGGTGAAAAATTGATCGTTATGAAAGAAAGCGACGTATTTGGTATTATTAATTAATTATTTGTTTTAAGGAGAAATTAAATATGGCAACAAAACTTATTAAACACGGTTCAAAAGCTCGTGAGCAAATGCTAGAAGGCATTGACATACTTGCAGATGCAGTAAAAGTTACTTTAGGTCCAAAAGGCAGAAATGTACTTATTGAGCAATCATTCGGTTCACCGAAAATTACCAAAGACGGTGTGACGGTTGCAAAATCGATCGAGTTAAAAGATAAAATTAGAAATGCAGGAGCTCAGCTATTAAAATCAGCTGCCACAAAAGCTGCAGAAGTAGCCGGTGACGGTACTACTACAGCTACGGTACTTGCTAGAGCATTAGCTCGTGAGGGTAATAAGTTAGTCGCAGCGGGCTATAATCCTATGGATTTAAAGCGTGGTATGGATTTAGCGGTAAACGCAGTAGTAGAAGAAATTAAAAAATCCAGTAAAAAAATCAATAGCCAAGAGGAAATCGCACAGGTTGGTACTATCTCTTCAAACGGTGATAAGGAAATTGGTGAGAAAATTGCTAAGGCAATGGAGGAAGTCGGTAAAGAAGGCGTGATAACCGTTGAAGAAGCAAAGAATTTTAGCTTCGATGTTGAAGTAGTTAAAGGTATGATGTTTGATAGGGGTTATCTATCACCATATTTTGTAACGAATTCCGAGAAAATGGTTGCTGAACTTGAAAATCCTTTCATCTTACTATTTGAGAAAAAGTTATCAAATTTACAACCGATGTTACCTATACTTGAGGCTGTAGTACAATCACAACGCCCGTTATTAATTATTGCTGAGGATGTTGAGGGCGAAGCTCTTGCAACGCTCGTAGTCAATAGATTACGTGGTGGTTTAAAAGTTGCAGCAGTAAAAGCTCCAGGTTTTGGTGATAGAAGAAAAGCAATGATGGAAGATATTGCTATCCTAACTAAAGGTGAGCTTATTACTGAAGATTTAGGTATGAAGCTTGAAAATGTGAGTATTAAAAATCTAGGGACGGCAAAAAGAGTAACAATTTCTAAAGAAAGTACTGTAATTGTTGACGGTAATGGTGATAAGAAAAATATTGAGGATAGGGTATTACAAATTAAATCTCAAATAGCTGAAACTACTTCTGATTATGATAAAGAAAAACTACAAGAGCGTTTAGCTAAACTTTCCGGTGGTGTGGCCGTATTAAAGGTTGGCGGTGCTACGGAAGTTGAAGTGAAAGAGCGTAAAGATCGTGTTGAAGATGCACTTGCTGCAACACGTGCTGCAGTTGAGGAAGGTGTTGTTGCCGGTGGCGGTGTAACATTACTTCATGCATCACAAACTTTAACAAAGCTTAAAGTCGAGAATAAGGATCAACAAGCAGGTATTGAGATAGTAATAGAAGCTTTAAAGGATCCGCTAAAACAGATTGTTGAAAATGCCGGTGACAACGGTGGCGTAGTAGTCGGTAAATTATTAGAACATAAGGATAAAAATTATGGCTTTAATGCTCAAGATATGCAATATGTCGATATGATTAAAGCAGGAATTATTGATCCGGCTAAAGTAGTGCGTACTGCACTTCAAGATGCTGCTTCCGTTGCTTCGTTAATTATTACCACGGAAACTTTAATTGTTGATGAACCTTCTGATAAAGAAGATTCAATGCCGCCAATGCGTGGTGGCATGGGCGGTATGGATTTCTAAGTCTATATCTCCATAAGATAGGTTATGCAATAGGTCTAACGTCTTATTGCATTGCTTGTTCCCGTCATTGCGAGGAGATATTGCTGCATGGATCGGTTTTACCGTCGTCACCCCGTGGCTTGACCACGTAGTCTAGTTAAAAGTACTAATATTATTAGTACTTTTAGTTGTTTTATTGGATACCGTGGACAGGCCACGGTATGACACCGAGTACGTTTTGTGGTCTACGCAGGCAATGCCTGTTTATAATAATGATTTTAACAACGTACCGTACAACATATTATCAAGTCGCAGTAAGATACTGAAAAACTGATGTATGCAATAAATGGGTTTTAAAGCAATTCTTTGTTTAATTTGAAAATAAATTCTTTAATAAAACTCTTCCTTAAAAAATAAAATACAGAGTTTCTTATAATGATTTCAATAAATGATTACAAATATTTTTTAATTAATTATAATGGCTCAACCTTTGGCATTTATCCTATGAAACTGTTAACAAAATAATTTTAAAGCTCATTAAATGCTTTTTAATTGCAAATTATAAGTTTTTTGAAATAGGGATAGTTATCCTCTCAAAAATCTTATTAATTATCAATTAAAGTTATTTTGTTACAGTCCTATATAGGAGATCAAAAGGTTTAAAGCAGTTTTGCCTTAATTATTAAGAATAGATTTCTTGTTGAAGCTATAGGCACGCTTATATATGTTCGTTTAATTTAAAAAATTAGTAATAAAAGTTTTTAGCTTTTGGTCGGTTAACTATGCTAACTAAAATTAGTAAGGTTTTAGAAAAATTACTATTATTATTTTAAAAAAACCTTATAATCTATACAGTTAAGAAAGGCTAAAATAAGATAATTTAAATTTTATATGTAAAACTTAAAAAGATTAGCTTCTAAAAGATAAAAATAATGGGGTAGGGTAGTGCGAAGCTCGCCAGAAGCTTAATTTTTCCTATTAATATCCAACTAACGCTGAGGTTTATTAATATTTGCTAAAAATAGCACATTAATTAGAAATATTAATAGAACTTAATCAAGTTTATTGCTTTTAATGGGTGTTTAATTATTCATAAGTATAACTATTAACTAAATTAGTATAAATTAAGGAGGTAGTTTTGCTCCAAGGGGTTATTAAACATTTAAATCATAATTTATCTGAACATGATATTACTGCTCAAATCACAGGTAGGATCAAACATCCAATATCAATTTTATATAAATTATATCGTAAGGGTATAAAGTTAGAAGAATTAACAGATATTTTTGCGATAAGAATAGTGGTAATAGATGAAGAGAAATGTTATAAAGCTTTAAAAGTAGTTCATGCTCTTTATGTGCATGAAAAGGATAAATTTAAAAATTATATTCTTAATCCTAAGCCAAACGGCTATAAATCTTTACATACTATTATTACAACTGAGGATAATTATAAAATAGAGATACAAATACGTGATCATAAGATGCATTATCATGCAGAGAGCGGTGAAGCTGCGCACTGGAAATATAACAATAGTGTTTAGCTAATATACACTTTCTTTCTAAAGTAGTATTGCATCCTCTTTAATTTATTTTGTATTATTTTGAAGTTTAAAAAAGAAATTTCGTAAACCGATATTTTGAAATATTTCTTTTTGTTCTGAAGGGAAATGTTGCTTGATAAAATTAGTGCAAACATTTGATAGTTGTTGTTCTACGGTTCGTATTTCTAAATAAACTGCTATGAGTAAGAAGCTTTCTATAGTTTCTTGTACTGTTTCTAAAGCCTTTTCCGTAGATTTAGCATTTATAGTTTGTAAATTATGTAGGCGATCAAACACTTTAATAAGTGCAATATCATATCTTTGTTCTTGTATTAGTAAATTTAACATTTCGCTGGAGCTAATTTTACCGTACGGCTTAATTCTTGTTAAACGTTCTACGCTATTGGCAATATTCTTATCAAAAATTTTGCTAATATCAGCATGTGTAAGTATTGTATCCTCTATAGTATCATGAAGAAGGGCAACATTTATCATATATGATTTATACAGTTTAGGAGCTTCAAGAGCAGTAAAATCTGCAATCATAATTGCAACTTCTATAGGGTGAGAATAATAAGGTTCCCCTGATTGACGCATTTGAGAAGCATGATATTTACGGGTATAATAAAGACCTTTTTTAATTTCTGCTATATCTATAGGTGAGTCTACTATAGTATTCAAATATTTAATTCGATCAATTAGTTTTTTACTATAATCACAAACCTCAAATTTTTTCTGCCAAACATCAATATCTTCCATAAACCTACTAATTATTTAAACTTCTTTTAAAAGGAGTATATGCATACAATTAGTATAAAATATTTTTATAAGAAAATTAATAAGATTTTAGCAAGATATGATATTTATTTTGTAAATTTATCGATAATCAATGCTTAAGCGCAAGTTACACTATATCTTGATTTGTAAATAGGATTATATTTTTGTGATTTTACAGTCATATTAAATTAATATTAATTTTCATTAACATAATAAATTGAATATATCAGTATAATAATAGTTAGTAGCTTCAGTCAAAATATAACAATAGTTAATAAAGTTTAATAAAAAGAAAAGCATTTTTTATTTATTCTCAAATATTTTTTCCCTTTAGTGTTTTATAATTTCTTGCAATATATTAAAAATTTAGTAAGCATTGTTAATTGTAAAGGTAGATGATTATTCAATCTATTGATATATATCATAAATATAATTTAAATTAATAGGTAAATTATGACTAAAAAAACTAGTTGATAACAAAATAGCTCCTAATAAAGCAGAGTACGATAAGAAATTTTCGCATGTTTTAGGTGTTACCCCATATCATTGGGCAGTAACCTGACCTAAGACAATGGCTTTAGTTTGTGAAGAGTTAAAGTTGTTAAAGGATAGCTCACAGAAAAATGAGATGGCAGGAGGAAAAAACTTTCTTAGTGATGTTGACTTTCCTGATGATGCTGTAAGTGCACCAGCATTAAAGAGTGGCATCCTTCTTAGCGGTGGAAAAGAAGATAAGAGAGATTCTGTTAATGATACTAATGTATAAATGCGACAATTTTCATCTGACAAAATATTTGATTGGAGAGATGGAAGCAAGTGCCATCATGTTCATAAAGTAAAAGCTGGTGACAAGTTTGATATACATTGGGATTATAGCATGGCATATAAAACACGTGGTTATTCATATGAGATTACTGATCATCTTACTGATTTTTCTCAAAGACTAACTTTTAATGAGCTTAAGACATTTTATCAAAATATAAGCCAAGCAAAACCATTTTGGAGTTATCTATTACCTGCTTCTACAAATCATTTAATAATTCTGTCGGAAAGGGAAGCAGGATTTCATGTTCTTTTAGAAAGATGGATAGTAGCTGATACCGGCATGGCATTTCATCAATCATGGGTTCTTGAATATGAAGCAAGCTTAGGCGGTGAAGGACATGGAGATCATTGTTAATGCAATTAGGTAACTTATTAGCAAATTGTCATGAGCTTTAAGCGGCTTATGGCATTGTTTGCATGGATACCTAAATCGTCATTGCAAAGAAATGACGTAAGTAATTGACGAAGTAATCCAGTTAAAAATTCTGATTTACAGAATTTTTTATTACTTTTTCTAGATTGTCGCCTAGCAATGACGACGAAAAACAGTCCACGCAACAATGCTTAAATTCCGTTACTATCTACTCAAAGCTTTTAGACCCTCCTTTAAGCCGTCTTTTATAAAGGAAATTTTAGCTTGTTTGCCGTCTGCGGTAATTAGTTCTATATAATTATCATTAGATAAAATCATGTCTAGATCGTCTTTTTTAATAACAGCCAAAGCCTGACAGCCGTTTATCGTACAATTTACGTATTTTCCGGCTGCTATTCGTTTGTCACCGCTATTAATAACTGTACCTGCCGGAATTTGAACATTTGACGGGACTATTTCTATTATTTTTAATTCCTGTTCTTCTTGCTCCCCATTGAAATAACCTATGTGATAAATGGCTAATATTTCCTTTTCGTTCTCTAGATTATTAATTTGTTGTGATAAGAAGCAAAGTTGTTTTTTCTCATCATTAAGAGTACAATTTAAAGTCCAAGCTCCGTACTTTTTTGGTGCTGATGAAGCATCGACCTTTTCTACTTTGTATACAATAAAAGTACCGGTTATTATAAATAATCCACTAAGAACAAAAGCAACTTTTTTTATACAATCTTTCATATAGTTTCTAGCCTTTTTAAAATATTTTCTTTTCCTAAAATTTCTGCAATTGCAAATATGCTAGGTGATGCGTTCATGCCGGTTATTAAAGCTCTTACAGGCTTCATAATGTCACTCAGCTTTAAGCCGTTTGCTGCTGCTATTTCTTTAAATTTATTCTGTACGGATTCCTTATCAAACTGCTCAATCTTGTTTAAACCTTCTGTAACTTGCTTGATCAAATCTTTATCACAATTTTCTATAATTCCCTTTGCATCTTGGTTGTAGACGATGGGCGAATCTACGAGATAAATTTGAGCAAGCCGTGCTAAATCTAATAATGTTTCGCTTCTAACTAACAAGCTTGACATGGCTTGTTTTATATAACTTACCTCTTTCTCACTAATCTTATAATTTTGTTTCAATATCTCTACAGTCTTTGAAGTTAAGCTATCATTGTCAAGCATTCTTAAGTAATAAGCATTAAGGCTATTCATTTTAGCAAAATCAAGCCTAGAAGGTGATTTACCGAGCGAATCAAGATTAAACCATTCTATAGCCTGAGTCATTGATATAATTTCATCATTACCGTGACTCCATCCGAGACGCAATAAATAATTACACAAACTTTCCGGTAAATATCCCATATCTTTATAAGCTTCAACGCCTAAGGCTCCATGTCTTTTTGATAATTTTGCTCTGTCTTCTCCATGAATTAGCGGAATATGAGTCATGCTCGGTACTTCATAACCGAGAGCCTGATAAATAGCAATTTGCCTTGCTGCATTGGTTAAATGATCGTCACCTCTAATAATATGAGTTATACCCATATC
>NZ_AKVZ01000026.1 GCF_000273745.1 Rickettsia australis str. Phillips | reverse complement strand
GTGATCGTCTGCCACTACGGCTAGCATGTAAGTAGCAGTGCCGTCTGCCCTTAGTAGTACCATATCGTCTATATGAGAGTTTTCAATTACTACCTTGCCTTGTAAGGTATCATGAATTGTGATGCTGCCCTCTCTTGGAGTTTTTAGACGTATTACCGGCTTAACATCAGTAGGATAGGCGTCAGGTTCTTTATCACGCCACTCGCTATTAAAAATGAAATGCTGTTTATTTGCTAAAGCTTTTTGTCGCTGCTTTTCTATTTCTTTTTGGCTAGTAAAACAATAATATGCCTTACCTTCTTTCAGGAGTCTTAGTGCCACTTCTTTGTAAAGATCATTACGTTTAGACTGGAATATAACTTCCTCATCCCAATCAAGCCCTAGCCATTTTAGACCTGAGAATATAGCGTCTACCGCTGCTTCAGTTGATCTTTCTTTATCGGTGTCTTCAATGCGGAGCAGAAACTTACCGTTATTATGCCTTGCGAACAAGTAGTTAAAAAGGGCAGTTCTTGCCGAACCTATATGTAAAAACCCCGTCGGTGACGGAGCAAATCTAGTAATTACGTTGGTCATGTATTATCGTTTTTAAATATATACTAAGAACTTTGTCATACCGTGGCTTGATGTCCTAGTGTATGAACGTTCAAGATGTCATTCCTGCAAAAGCAGGAATGACATTAATTGAGTTTGTCTTCTTTGCTCCACAAACACATAAAATAATTTACGTCTATATCATCACTTAATTTCCATTCATTTTTAGCAGGATCATATACCAAGCCTTTCAGCTCTTTAATTTCAATGTCGGTATCCGTAAGCATTTCGTAAATTTCTGATGGTTTTAAGAATTTGCTATAATCATGAGTATTTTTAGGCACCCAGCCTAAAATATATTCAGCCACTATTATTCCAAGTGCATAAGCTTTTTTAGTGCGGTTAATCGTAGAAATTATTGCCATACCGTTTGGCTTAATATGCTTCACCAAATTTAGTATAAATTGCTGTACGTTTTCTACATGCTCAATAACCTCAAGACAAATTACCACATCATATAGCTTGTCACTTTCTAATTCTTCTATAGTAGATTGTAAATAATTTATCTTTACACTGTTTTCCTTAGCATAAGTGCTTGCCGTTTCAATATTACTTTGTAGTGCATCAATGGCTGTAACGTTAAAACCTTGAGCTGCTAAAGGTGTTGCAATTAATCCTCCACCGCAACCAACATCTAATATTTCTAGTTTGGAAATGTGTCTATTGTAATGCGTAGTTATTTTCTCTATTATATATTCAAGGCGAATAGGGTTTATTCGGTGTAATACACCGAATTCCCCGTCCTTATTCCACCAATTATGAGAAATTTTTTCAAATTTTGCTAATTCTTTTTTATCGATTGAAGACATAGTCTATGATTCTTTCCAATGCCATCCCGTGGCCCACCCACGGGATGACAAGAGGCCATACAACAAACATATATAATATACTCAGATGACTTTAATAATACTAGCCTTAATTTTAATTAGCTGCATATTTGCTCCTCTTGGCTGCATTGCCCTATGGAAGAGATATATTTATTTTGGCGATGGGCTTGCTCATAGTAGTTTTTTAGCGGTTAGCATAAGCATTATAGTACATTTCCCATTAATATATTCAGGAATAATAGTGGCAATTCTTTTTTCGTTTTTTGTGTTTATTTTTAAAAATAATTCTGAAAAAAATGCAGTTATTAATTTGATTTCTAGCTTTATGCTAGCTGTTGCTTTAGTTATTAATTATTTTACTTCTTTGCAGAATAATATAGTGAATTTGTTGTTTGGGGATATTTTATCCGTGTCTTTTAATGATTTGATTATACTAGGGATAGTGCTAATAACTATTATAAGCTTTATAGTATATTTTTATAATCAAATTCTTCTTATCATTATTAATAGAGATATTGCAGTCATAAAAGGCTTAAAGGTTAATATTATTGAGCTAATATTTTTACTTCTTCTTTCATTATCGGTATTTTTTGCTATAAAGATTGTTGGCGTAATTATGGTTACTGCTATTTTACTTATTCCTGCAATGATCGCACGGTTTGTAGCATATAGCCCCTCTCAGATGATTATAATATCAATTCTTATCTCTTTATTTATTAATTTTTGTGCCGCATTTAGCTCTTTCTACTTTGATTTACCTTTAACTCCATTGTTTATTATATTAGGTACATTTATTTATGGTTTGTTGTATTTAAAGCGATTATTATGAACAAAAATGAATTGACTAAATATGTTTAAGAACTGTTAGAACCATATGGTGCAGTAGCCGTTCGTGCAATGTTTGGTGGATATGGTATATATAAGGGTGGGGTTAAGGTAGGAATTATTAAGAGCAATGCATTATATTTTAAGTCAGACCTAAGCACTTATGAATCTTTTCAATCTTGCGGTTCTGAGCCATTTGTATATCAAAGTAAAGGTAAACTTGTAACTCTTTCATATTGGAAGGTGTTACCTGAAATTATGGAGGATCAAGAGTTATTAGGTAAGTGGTTTAAATTAGCTTTGAATGCTGCTATTAATAAGAAAAATAAATGTCATCCCGTGGCTTTACCAGCGTTGTTGCATAGCTCGTTTATGTCATTCCTGCGTAGCATTGTTGTGTAGATACCAAAACCGTCATTGCGAGGAGAGCGACGCGACATATCAATCCAGAAAAAGATTAAAAAAATTCTGATTTACAGAATTTTTAACTGGATTGTTTCGTCAAAATTTTCACTTTTTCCTCGGAATGACGGAAAACCGGTCCACGCAACAACGCCTTCCCGCCTACGCGAGAATGACATAAAACAAGCCATGCAACAAGGCTTCCAATCGTTCGCAAGGATGTTAGAATCTATCCACATTCTTCATAATCTCAAGATAGTCTATTTTACCGCTTGCAAGCAGAGGTATTTCTGAATCGGTAATAATTACTTTCGGTAAATGTAGTAAAGAAATTTGAGCTTTAGATACAGTATCTGCAACATTTTCTCTATTTATATCAGAACCGGTAGTAAGTAAAATAATTTTTTCTCCGTGCGTTTTATCGGGCATAGAAATAGCAGCGTGCAAGGAATTAGGATCAATTTCACTCGCAAGTTCTTCAATTTTTGTAAGAGATATCATTTCCCCTGCTATTTTAGCAAAGCGTTTTAAACGTCCTAAAATTGTTATATATCCTTCAGAATCGATTTTGACTATATCGCCTGTGTCGTACCATTCTTTATAAGTACGATGACCTTCTAAGTTTAGGTAACCAAGCATGATGTTAGGACCTCTGATGAATAAACGCCATCCTTCATTTAGTCCCTCTACTTTCTCAAGCTTATAATCAATTTTCGGTAATAATCTTCCTACCGTGCCTGCTTTATTATGCATAGGGGTATTGCAAGCTATAATAGGTGCGGCTTCGGTAATTCCATACCCTTCAAAAATACGTATACCGTATTTGTTAAGCCAAAATTGTCTTGTAGATTTTTTTAATTTCTCGCTACCGGCAAATATATAGCGTAATGAGTAAAAATCATATGGGTGAGCGTAATGAGCATAACCGTTTAAAAAAGTATCGGTAGAAATTAATATAGTTGCTCCGATATCGTATATAACTTCAGGAATACTGCGATAATTTAGTGGTGAAGGATATAGAAACAGCTTAATACCGTTTAAAGTTGTAATAATTGCACCTCCAAGACCAAAACAATGAAATAAAGGTAATGAGTTAAATACTATATCTTCGGGGCTAAAAGGTACTTTAGCAGTTATTTGATATCTATTAGTTTGTAAATTTCTGTGAGATAGTAATACGGCTTTAGGCTCACCTTCAGTACCCGAAGTAAAAATTATCACTGCCGGTTTTTCGTCATCACGATTACGACAAAAATAATTGTAATAAGTTTGAGAAAAATAACTTCCTATTTTTGCTTTTAGTTTTAGAGCTGTACTAATTTTTTTTTAAAATCTTCTAAATATATTATTTTAATACCGAAATCTAATAAGTTAGTTATTAATTCATGTAAATTTGCTTTCTTAATAAATTGTTTTGAAGTGTAAACTACTTTAATTTGTGCAAGTTTACAGGAGTTAATAATAGTACTTATGCCGCTGCTCCAGTTAATTATAGCAGGAACATAACTGCTAGATTGCATGGCGTAAAAAGTAATTAACGTATTCGTGGTATTAGGCAACATTAAGCCTAAATTTCTGCCAAAGATATTATTCTTTTTGATTAAATCACCTAGGATAAAAGATTTTAATATTAAATCTCGATAAGTGACCGTATTTTTTTCAAAATCATCAACTATTTTTTTCTTAAATCCATGAATTTTAGCAGCTTCTATAAGAGATGAGAATAAAGTATTTTTGTAGTCTGAACTCTCAAACATCATATCAGCCATGATATCATAAAGAGCCCTAGATATATAACTGCGTCGTTCTTGATTACTTGCAGCATCCATATTAGCGAATTTTACCGGCGGTAAAACTGTTATAGTAATTTTAGGGAATATTTTTCTTTTTAATATGTTTTTTAATTTTGATAAATGAGTAAATTGAGTTCCATCTATTCTAACTGGTAAAACGGTAGCACCTGCTTTATCGGCAATCATTCCCGGTCCTTCGTATATTTTCATTAAAGAGCCGGTAACGCTTATTCTGCCTTCAGGGAAAATTGCTACTTTCTGATTCTTTTGTACTTCTTTTACTAAAGTCTTTATTGCCATTGGGTTACTTGGATCAACCGGCAAAGTTCTTGCCATACGTAAAAACGGTTTAATCCACCATATTTTTTGTATATCGGGACTAATTGCAAAAGTCATTTCTTCCTTTAGATAAGTAGCAATTAGGGGAGGGTCAAGATATGAAATATGATTGGCTACTACTACTACTTTTTTACCTGCTTTTTGAAAATTTTCAAATCCCTTAACTTCAACCTTATACATAAGATCAAAACAGATTTGAAATATTCTTCGCAATAGTTTAAATGGAATAATTTTAACATCAGGTATTAAGCGGTAAATATATATAGTGACGATTATATTAGCTAGGCTAATAAATAATATAATCCAAGGGATAGTGAAATTTAGATAAAATAATAACGATAGAATAATTGTTGATCCCACCATGAAAATGGAATTAATGAGGTTGTTAACGGCAATAATTCGGCTACGATGAGCAGGATTTGCGTAATGCTGTAATATCGCAAAAAGGGGAACGATATATAAACCGCCTATTGCTGCTAAGAAAAATAAATCGATAACTATTCGCCAATTATGTCTTTTCGATAAAAATACTAAAATACTTTTTAGCTGAGTAGGTTCGTAGTTAACTGAGCTAATTCTACTTGCAAAGAATAAATCAATACCGAAAATACTAATGCCTAGGGCTGAAATAAATAGATATTTAACGGTAATCTCATCTTCAAATATTTTGCTACATAAAAATGAACCGATCCCAACACCAAGCGAGAAAACTGCTAAAAATAAGTTAGCAACATTCTCATCAGCTTTAAAAGTTATCTTAGCAAGTAAAGGTATTTGAGAAATTATAGCAGCTCCGATAAACCAAAACCATGAAATACCAAGTATAGCTAAATATATCTGTTTTTTTGCTTTGGCATATTTAATCATATTTATGCTTGCATCTATAATATTAAAATTTATTTTAATATCACGATTTGCATTTTTAGATTTTGGAGAAAAAAGGCTTGTAATGAAGCCGAGAAAAGCGATGGTAATTAAGGAATAAATTATCAAATTATTACTGACTGTATAATAACTGCCGATTATTATACCGATAAAAATACCAATAAAAGTTCCGGCTTCAACAAAGCCGTTAGCTCCAAGTAGTTCGTCTTTATTTAGGTGATCAGGTAATACGCTATATTTGATTGGACCGAAAAAAGTAGAGTGTATACCCATTAAGGAAATAGAACAGAACAGGATTAGCAGATTATGATGATGAAATCCGTAAATTGCAAAGGCAATTATGCCGATTTCACAAATCTTAATAATCTTAATAAGACTCGTACGTTCGTATTTATCAGCAATTTGTCCTGCTATGCTTGCGAATATTATGAAAGGTAGTACAAAAGTAGCATTAGCAATTAAAACAAGTAGATTATTATATTTACTTAAAGCTCCTGAAATACCGTAAGTAATAAGGATTACTAGAGCATTTTTTAATATATTATCATTAAGACAACCGCATAACTGCACTATAAAATTCGGTAAAAATCGTCTATCTTTGAAAAGATATAATTTGTTTGTGTCCATATTATGTTAAATATTTAAAATACCGATTTTGTTAGATTTTGATGTCATTGTTGCAAGGTTGTTGGCTTTGCCCTCATGGCTTATTTATGTCATTCCTGCGAAAGCAGGAAGCCAAAAAATAGTCTTAATATTGATAAAATAAACCTAAAAAAACAAGTTTTTTGTAGGTTTTACTGGATTCCTGCTTTCGCAAGAATGACATAGGACTCAAAACAAAACCTAAACTCTCCAAATATTAGCAATTTATATTAATATGTCAAATTGCATATAGATCAATACTTTTTAATGAGGGTTATTTAAATCTTCATAATAATCACGCATTGCTTCTCTATTAGCAGGAATATTATTATTAGATTCTTCTATATTGTGTTTGGGAATAAAAAGAGAAAAAATTTTACTGATTTTAATTATTACTTCATGTACACTCATATTGATTATCCTAAAAATTATTTTCTATTCTATCACTCTTTATAGATATAAGACCTAGTATCAATATTTTTCTTTGTTATTCTTTTCTTTTTGTACTTTCTTTCTTCTTTGTAAATTCTTTTTTAAAGCAGTTGATAAGTTATTAAATTTAGCTGTCGGTTTGTCTTTTTTCGGTTTTTCTTTAGTATCGTCGGTAGATGACATAAATAATTATCTTTTCACATTAGCATTATTATATTATATTATGGATATTTTGGAAATAAAACTATAAATAATCTATGAATCAAAGTAATATAATCTCCCCTGAGTTATTGGATGAGAAAAAAAATATTGCAAGGCAAGGGGGCGGTGAAGCTAGGATCAACGCACAACATCAAAAAGGTAAGTTAACTGCACGAGAACGCATAGAAGTATTATTAGATCCAAATAGTTTTACCGAAACTGGGATGTTTGTAGCACATAGATGCGATAATTTTGGGATGCAGGATAAAAAGTTTTTAGGTGACGGCGTTGTAACTGGGCATGGTACGATAAACGGTAGATTGGTATTTATTTACAGCCAAGATTTTACCGTACTAGGAGGTTCTCTCGGCGAATATCATGCTAAGAAAATCTGCGATATTATCGATCAAGCTATAGCAACCGGTGCTCCCGTAATAGGTATTAACGACTCAGGGGGAGCAAGAATTCAAGAAGGGGTTGATGCTCTTGCCGGATACGGTGAATTATTTCAGCGTAATGTTTTAGCGTCGGGTGTTATCCCTCAAATTACCTTAATTATGGGACCTTGTGCCGGTGGTGCAGTATATTCCCCTGCCTTAACCGATTTTATATTCATGGTTAAGCATAGTTCTTATATGTTCGTAACCGGTCCTGATGTAGTAAAAACCGTTACGGGTGAAGCAGTAAGCCAAGAAAAGCTCGGCGGTGCTAGAATGCATACCACTAAAAGCGGTGTTGCCGATCTTGCATTCAATAATGATATAGAAGCATTGCTCGAAATCCGTAAGTTCTTTAATTTCCTTCCGTCATCCAATCGTAGTCCTCTTCCTGTTCGTTCGACTGTTGATCCTGCCGATAGAGTCGATATGTCTCTTAGCACGTTAATACCTAACACTCCTAATAAGCCTTATGATATGAAAGAGCTTGTTGAGCGTATTGTTGATGAGGGAGAATTTTTTGAACTACAATCTGATTTTGCAAAGAATATCATTATCGGCTTTGGTTATATGGAAGGTTATCCAGTAGGATTTGTGGCTAATCAGCCTTTGCATTTAGCAGGATGTTTAGATATAAACGCCTCAAGAAAAGCAGCAAGATTTATTAGATTTTGTGATGCTTTCAATATTCCTATAGTAAGCCTTGTTGATGTACCTGGATTTCTGCCTGGTACATCCCAAGAGCATGACGGTATTATTAAACACGGGGCTAAGCTGTTATACGCGTATGCAGAAGCTACAGTGCCGAAGATTACCGTAATTACCCGTAAGGCTTACGGTGGTGCTTATATAGTTATGAACTCCAAGCATCTTAGAGGCGATATAAACTATGCTTGGTTTAATTCGGAAATCGCTGTTATGGGGGCAGAGGGAGCAGCCGAGATAATATTTAAGGAAGAATGTAAAGACCCTGAAGCTAAAAAACAAAAAATCGATGAATATAGAAAAGTAGTAACTTCGCCTTTTGTTGCGGCATCTAGGGGATATTTGGATGACATTATAAGACCGCAAAATACTAGATGGCGAATATGTAAGGCGTTAAATTTCCTGCGTACTAAAAAAGTAGAATTGCCTTGGAGAAAGCATGATAATTTGCCGTTGTAATGTTTAATTGTCGTTCCCGCGAAAGCGGAATCCAGAAAAAAACATATATACAGCAAATTTTTGAAATTAAAAGCTCGATTTATCTCGCTTTATGCTGGATTTCCGCTTTCGCAGGAATGACATCGACAGCAGTATAATAATACAGATTACTTTATAATAAAAACTATGAATAAACCATTATTTGATAAAATTCTAATTGCTAATCGTAGCGAGATCGCCGTTAGGATAATACGTACCTTAAAAAAGATGGGAATAAAGTCGGTTGCAGTATATTCTGAAGCAGATACAAACTCAATGTATGTGCAGTATGCAGATGAGGCTTATTATATAGGTGATTCCCCTGCAACGGAAAGTTATTTATCTATTAAAAATATTATCTCAGCAATTCGTGAAAGTGGCGCAAGTGCAGTACATCCAGGTTACGGTTTTTTATCGGAAAATCCGAATTTTGCTAATATTCTTAAAAGAGACGGTGTTGTTTTAATAGGACCGAGTGCTGGAACTATTAAAAAAATGGGTGATAAAATCGAAGCAAAAAAGATAGCAATAGAAGCCGGAGTTAGCACCGTTCCTGGTTATATGGGAACTATAAACGATGTTAAGCAAGCGGTGGATATTGCTAAAGAAATTGGTTTTCCGGTAATAGTAAAAGCGGCTGCCGGTGGCGGTGGACGTGGTATGAGAGTAGTGAATAATCCCGCTGAAATGGCAAATGCTTTTGAGTCGGCAAAGCTTGAAGCAGCAAATAGTTTTAGTGACGATAGATTATTTATTGAGAAGTTAATTCAAACTCCCCGTCATATTGAAATTCAGTTAATTGCCGACCAATACGGCAATAGTGTATGTCTCGGAGAGCGTGAATGTTCAATACAGCGTCACCATCAAAAAGTAATTGAAGAAGCACCAAGTGCTTTTATTACTGAAGATATCAGGCAAGAAATGTATCGGCAGGTAATATCCTTATCTCAAAAAGTTGGATATTATTCGGCCGGTACCGTTGAGTTTATAGTAGATAGCAATAGAAATTTCTATTTTTTAGAAATGAATACTAGGTTACAAGTCGAGCATCCTGTTACTGAGCTAATTACCGGTATAGATATCGTGGAAGAGATGATAAAAATTGCAGCCGGTGAGAAATTATCATTTACGCAAGATGACATAAAATTAAAAGGTTGGGCATTTGAATCACGAATTTGTGCCGAAAACCCAAGCCGAGGTTTCTTACCTTCTAGCGGTAGAATTATCGCTTATTCTGAACCTGCCAAGAGTCCTAATATCCGTATAGATACAGGGATTGGGCTTGGTGGTGAAGTAAGTATGTTTTATGATTCAATGATTGCGAAATTATGTACTTACGGTGAAACAAGAGAGCAGGCAATTGAGGTAATGCGTTCTGCTTTGAGTTCTTATATAATTAACGGTATTGCTCATAATATTAGTTTCTTAGAAGCGGTAATGCTACATCCACGCTTTGTTAGCGGCGATATTTCTACTGCCTTTATTCAAGAAGAATATCCTGACGGTTTTTCCGGAGCTAGTCTAACTTCAGAAGTCACTACCGTATTTTTATCAACGGCTATTTTTATTTATATATCGGAACAAAGACGTGCTTCTTTAATTTCCGGCAATATTAACAATCAGGCTAACAAAATAGGTACAAGGTGGGTAGTAACTATAGATGATAAATTATTTCCCGTATTAATTACACCTGTTGAAAACGGCTATAATATACGTCACGAAAGCGATAGAATATATATTCGTAGTAACTGGAATTTAGGTAATGAACTTTTTACGGCTATAATTAATGGTAAAAAGACAAATGTAAAAATTGAGAATATCAGAACCGGTTATTTATTATCGCATGCCGGTATTAGTGTAAAAGCCTTTGTTCGCTCTCCTCGTATATCAGAACTTGAAGCGTTGATGGTCTCAAAAGTAGTAATAGAAGAAAGCTCCGAACTTGTGGCTCCTCTAAGCGGTCAAATTGTTGCAATAAAGGTAAAAGAAGGGCAGGCAGTGACGGCAGGGCAAGAAATTATGATTTTAACTGCTATGAAAATGGAAAATCTTATTTTAGCTGAAAGAGACGGAAAAATAGCTAAAGTTTTTGTTAATGAAAAGGATAATGTTGTAAGAGGGCAGGTATTATTAGAATTTGCTTGATATACTCTGATATCGCCATTGCAAATGGGCATTATTGCGTGGACCTGCTTTTCCGTCATTGTGAGAAGAATTACACAGTAATTCGACGAAGCAATCCAGTAAAAAATTCTGATTTACAGCATTTTTTTATTATTTTTTCTGGATTGCCGCGTCGCTTTGCTCTTCGCAATGACGGAAAAGCCTATCCATGCAATAATAGAAAGCAGTCTACTATATTCATTTATTCACGTACATCCATTAAGTCAAAATTTTCTCCTAAAATACTACAGTTAGTATCTTCCTCAAGACATAAAATATTAAAGTTAGTATCTTCCTCAAGACATAAAATACTACAGTTAGTATCTTCCTCAAGACATAAAATATTAAAGTTAGTATCTTCCTCAAGACATAAAATATTAAAGTTAGTATCTTCCTCAAGACATAAAATATTAAAGTTAGTGTCTTCTTCGAGAATATATGCTATTAAGTTAAAACTTTCTTCAATACCTGAAATCTTTGATTTATCTACCTTATCAGCCATGTCTATAGCTGCAAATTGACACTCTCTTAAATAATGTTGTGCTTTTTGATAATAACTAGAGCTTTTGTGTATTTTACTATACATTTCTATAGCTTCAGCATATTTATTTAGATTGTAAAAAGAACTACCACAATTAAATAAAGCACTTTGATAGAGTGAGAAATGGTTATCAGAGATCTGACTATAATATTTTATGGCTTCTATAAAATTTCCTTGTTGAAAGTAACACTCTCCTATATTAAACAGAGCATAAGGATAAGAGGTGCTATTTTTATCTATTTTGCTATAAGCTTCTATAGCTTCTTTATATTGCTCATTTCTAAAATAATGATTTCCTTTCGTAAGATTTGGATTAGCCATGATTCCTCCGTATTTTAATTAGATTTTTTTATAAAAAAGTATATATTACCATGAAATATGATTCCCATATTTCATGGTAATATATATGTATCTAATAAATATGCAAGAGATTTTTTATTTGATGTTATTTCTAACTAAAATCAGTGATCTAAAAAACAACTAAAAATACTAATTTTATTAGTATTTTTAACTGTATTGCTTAGTCGAATTACTATTGAATAGCTCTGTCGTATCACTGCTTAAAGAAGTTTGATTTTCACCAAGCTGATTAAGGTCTTGAATAGAAAAGAATACAGAGTTAGAATAAGGAATGTCTCCTAATCTAGAATCTGTTTTAGATTTTTCAGTTTTTCAAACTTAAAATCAGAAACATAGCCCTCGTCTTCTACTATAGTATGTGTATTTATTGGAATTTTCTTTCTGCTAGAATAATCTTCTAGCAGTGCTTTAATTGCTGTGAAATTTTGTAAATCTTGTTTTAGTTGTTTTTTGAATTTAGAAAAGTTTTGCTTTATTTGTTCTAATGATAAATTCTTGTATGCATCATAATGTGATGAGATACTTGTTTTTAATATCCTATCTAATATATATTTGTGGTTAGGATTATTAGCTTTTTTACATAATGTAGAAATTTCAGTGATTTGAGTTAGTGGAAACGATATATTGCTATGTAAGTTATCTTTTTCCCATCCTTTAACATTATAGTTAGTACCGTGTTTAAGTAAATATTTTACTATTATGGTCTGCCCATGCTCTGATGCAAGCATTAAAGGTGATGCATCTTTATTGCCGTTAATTTTTACTCCTGCCTTTAATAATGTTTTTACCCCTTCTAACTTACAGTCTATTATTGCGATTTCTAGCGCTATATCCAAATTAGCATTTTTAGCTAAAAGATATTTTGCAATTTCTTTTCTATTTTTTAAATTTGTGGTACTTAACGGTGTATTTAAAACAATATTCAGTATTAACATCAAAAACGTATATTCCAACAAATTTTTTAATTACTTCAAGTTTATTTTCGTTTATTGCTTTAAAAAAGATTTGCTTATGAAGATCGTGTACAGTTTGACCGCCTTGTGTTGCTCCTTCTAAGGTTGTATTTAAATAAGTTACTACTTTTATTAAAAGATAACATGTAGTATCTGTTTTATAAGGTGCTGCTAAGCAAGCAGCAAGTCTTAATGGGTGAAAACCAAAATTACTAAAATTGACATCCGCTTTTTGTTTTTCTACACAATACTTTACTAACGTTAAATTTTGATTTTGTATTGCTTGTATTAGGCTAGAATTAGGTTCAAACGTAAGATGATTAAGTAGATATTCAGCTTGTTCATTGTTGTTTTTAAGTGCAAATTCTAATGATTTGAATTTATTTTCACTTTGCAATTCTATGACATTTAGTTTATTTAAATTCGGATCATCTAAGCTAGCTATAATATTTAATGCTGTTCCTTCTAGATGATGAAACTCATTAAAATATTGTTTTAAATATTCTAGAGTTATTACAATTTCTGTGTTTATGGTTTTTATGGTACTAGTTCCTAAACGATTTTTAATCCAAGAACCTTTTTCTCTTGGGCTCAAGGAGTAGTATTGTGACATAATGTACCTAAATTAATTTATAGCGTGCGTACTATAGATTAATATAAGTAAATTATTAATACCTTAATCGATAGTAAAATAATTTACAACTTTTTAACTTTAAGTTGTATTTGATGATTCTCTAATTCTACTTTACTTACATAATCAGGCGTAAAATTTTTAGAAAACTCGCTTAAAGTTTGTTCTGTAATAAAGTCGCCATAATTATCAATTATCTTAGATAAATCAAACTCGCTTATTATCTCAATTAAAATCCTGTCAGTTATAGAGAAATCGGCATCTTTTCGAGCCTGTTGTATGAAGCGTACAATGTCTCTTGCGTATCCTTCTTCTATTAGCTCAGCTGTTAGCTCTAAATCAAGTATTAACAAGCTACTATTATTCTCAAAACTTGCTGCTCCTTTTATATGTGAATATGGCTCTAAAATTAGCTTATATTCTTCATTATTTAAGGTTTCGCCGCATATAGTTAAACCGCCTGCGATAGCTTTCCACTCACCTTTTTTAGAAGCAGCTATAATTTCTTTCATTTTAGCGGGAAGACGTTTACCAAGCCTTGGGAAATTAATCGATAGTTTTTTGCTTGCGTAATTCTCTAGATTGTCGCGATAAATTACTGATTTAACATTAATCTCATCCTTGATCAAATCTTCAAAATCTTTGAGAGCGTTATTATGTTTACTGATAATAGTTATGCTAGCAAGCGGCTGCCTTACCCTGATATTTTCAGTACTTCTAATAAACAGGCTATTACTACAAATATCAAGCACTTTATCCATAGTAGCAACTAGCTCGTGATTTATTTCAAAGTCTGAGAGAGTAGGGTAGTTGCATAGATGGACGCTAATCTCGTCATTGTGAGGCACTGATGGGGTGTCATCCTGTGGCTTGACCACGGGATCCAAATTGTTCATTGATTTACTGGATCCTGGGATCAAGTAACGGGATGATAATGTAGACGTCTCTTCGCAATGACATAGCCCCTTATATATCGCCTCCGAAATCATAGGTACTAGTGCCGACATTGCAATCGCCATAGTCTCTAAACATGAATATAGAGTATTATAAGCATTTTGTTTATCTGCATCTTTTTCGCTTTTCCAAAATCTGGCTCTACTGCGTCTTATATACCAGTTATTCAATACTTCAAAAAATTCTAAAACTGCATGATAAGCTGTTTGCGTATCGAAATTATCTAAACTCTCTTCAATCTTACTGACTGCTATTTTTAGCTTAGATAATATATAAACATCAAGTACGTTTTCAGAAGCAAAACTAACCTCACCTTTAAGCGAATCGGCATTAGCATACATCGTAAAGAAATGATAAGCATTCCATATAGGCTTGATGAATAGACGAAGCGTATCAAATACCATCTTACCATCTTTATCGATTAGCAGTTCCTGACCTTTAACAATGTTTGAAGATAGCATCGTAACTCTTAATGCGTCAGAGCCGTATTGATCAAATAGCTCCAGCGGATCGGCGTAGTTATTAAGACGCTTTGAGAGTTTTTGGCCGGTAGCGTCTAAAATTACACCGTGGCATATACAATTTAAAAACGGCGGACGATCAAATAAAGCGGTAGATAGCACCATTAACGTATAAAACCAACCACGTGTTTGAGCTGAATACTCAACTATAAAGTCAGCCGGAAAATGATCCTCGAACCACTCTTTATTTTCAAAAGGGTAGTGAGCTTGCCCATATGGCATTGAACCGCTTTCAAACCAGCAATCAAACACGTCTTCGATTCTACGCATTGTTGATTTACCTGTTGGATCGTTGGGGTTTGGTCTTGTCAGTTCATCGATAAACGGACGATGTAAATCAGTAACTTTAACACCGAAATCTTTCTCTAATTCCTCTATAGAGCCGTAAACATCTATGCGTGGATATTTGGGATCATCTGATTTCCATACAGGCAGCGGCGTTCCCCAAAATCTATTACGGCTTATCGACCAATCACGGGCATTTTCAAGCCACTTACCGAATAAATTATCTTTAACATGATGTGGAATCCAGTTTATTTGCTGATTAAGCTCTACCATTCTATCTTTAAACTGCGTTACCTTTACATACCATGACGGAACAGCCTTATATATAAGAGGCGTATCCGTTCGCCAGCAATGAGGATAATTATGAATATACTGCTCGGTTTTTAGCCAATTTCCTTGCTCTTTCAGTTTGATTATTATTTTGTCATTTGCATCAAATACTTGCACTCCCTCTAAGTCAGGAATTTCTTTAGTGAATTTACCGCTATTATCAACAGGACAAACAAGTGAGATCCCTTGTGATTCGCAAAGTATTTGGTCATCTTCACCAAAGCCGGGAGCCATATGTACAACCCCTGTACCGTCACCTTCAACAACAAAGTCGCCGGCAAATATCTTGAAGCTGTTTGGATGATTCTCAAAATAGTCGAATAAAGGTTTATAGCGGAGTCCCTGAAGCTTTGAGCCTTTAATTATCTCAAAATTTTCTTCACCGCTAAGCCCTAATTCTTTAGCATATTTAGAAACTGACGAGGCAGCTATTATATAACAAATATTTTCTTGAGGGACTAATGCATAATCTATATCACTACCGACTGCTAGGGCTAGATTTGATGGAAGAGTCCAAGGCGTCGTCGTCCAAGTAAGGATTCTATATTCTTTATAATCACCGCCTACTGTCATTCCTGACTTCCTCGATGTCATTCCCGCGAAAGCAGTAATCTCATGCAATTTATCCCTTAGTACAAAACTCACCGTTACAGCTTTATCTGCTCGCTCACGATAAGAATTATCAAGTCTTGTTTCAAAATTAGAAAGCGGTGTTTCGCATGCCCAAGAATACGGTATGACCCGCATAGATTCATACAATAACCCCTTATTATATAGCTCTTTAAACGCCCAAAGGACGGATTCCATAAAATTCTTATTCATCGTTTTATAAGAATTTTTAAAATCTACCCATCTTGCTTGACGAGTTACATATTCTTCCCAGTCGCTTGCATATTTCATTACCGAAGCTCTGCAATGTGCATTAAACTTCTCTATACCGAAATTAGTTATTGCAAGACGCCCTGAAATACCAAGCTCTTTCTCTGATTGCATTTCAGCAGGAAGACCGTGACAATCCCAGCCGAAACGACGCTCAACTTTCTTACCTTTTATGGTTTGGTATCTAGCATATACGTCTTTAATAAAGCCGGTAAGTAAATGACCGTAATGCGGCAAACCGTTTGCAAAGGGTGGCCCGTCATAAAAAATAAATTCTGCTTCTCCATTCCTATCATCAATAGATTTTTGGAATATATTATTGTCTTGCCAAAATTTTAGTATCTCTCGCTCTATAGCAGCAAAATCAGCATTTGCACTAACTTCAGGATAATATTTAGTATTTGTCATTATTTTAGAAATTATTTTTTAAAATATATTAATTATATGCAAGAGAGGTAATAATACAAGAATTTTAATATATTACTTTTTTAGTTTTTCTTACTTACTAAATTGGGTATAATAATAGTATTAGGAAGTCTAATTTAATAATTATTAACATGTATATCAATACTTTAGCCATTACTTTTACATGACAGATCGTTCTACCACAAAAAGTTAGAGAGATTTTAAATAGCAATATTATTGCTATAGAAATTGATGATAATCATAAAGTTATATTATCTCCTGTTTCAGATGTAGGTGGGTGTATTTGCAAAATATAAAAAAATACAAAAACTTCTTTTGAAGAGGTAAGAGAAAAAGCTTGGAGAGAGAGTGTATTTTCACATTATAAAAATGTTAAGGAAATACAATGAAATATATATGTGATACAAATGTTATTGTTAGATGTTTATTTGCCGATGATAAAAATATGTTTGCACAAGTTAAAACAGGACATATTATTTTAATAATAGAGCAAACTATACTTACGGAAGTAATATTCGTTCTATCTTCTGTTTATAAAATTTCTCGCAATGAAATCTCTTCTACTTTATCGGACCTACTTGCTTACAAAGGTGTACATTGTGAAAAAGAATATTATTAAATGCTTTAGAATATTATACAAAATATAATATTCATACAGTTGATTTGTATACTACTCACTAAAGCAAAATATTTAAATATACCGTTGTACTTTGGACCCAAAATTACTCAATGTAGTCAATAAAAACTGGGTATATCTACGTGAACATTCTAACTATTGGTATATTTGAGGGGTCGAGTAATTTTTTCATCTGAGAGAAAGTGTTTACTATATTCTCTACGGCAGTATCAATGAATTGATCGGTTTCAATATAATTCTCCGATTCGTCTTGTATGTAAAAAAGAATAGAGGGGATATAAACAGATAGCAATAAACCTCTTTTAGTATAATAGTTAAAATCAAGAGATTTATCGCCGGTATAGCGCCAAATAGCATCACAACTACGGAATGCAACTTCAGTTCCTTGCATTGGGTTTAATGCAAAATAAGCGGCATTCTTACTATGAATAATAGGAAGCACGGTTTTGATCCTAATCTTTACCGCTAAAGATATTTTATCTCTTATTTTTGCCGGCTCTTCTATTGTCTTTAAGCTTTCTAGCATAATATTATCTAAATAGCTTTCAAAGAATTCTATTATTTCAGATAAACCTTCTGGAAAAACTATTAAAGCATAACCTTTTGCAAAACCGTATTTTTCTTCTGCTTCTTCAAGTAGCTTATTATTCCATTCATTAAACGGTAATAATTCTAATAAAGACTGCACGAAGCTTATTTTTTTGATATGGTGTTCTTCTTTAATGCTCATATTTTTTCACCTTGACATATAACTTAATTATAGGGTATAGTTCAATAAACCACAATATCTTTTAAGGAGAGTAATTTAAGTGATACTAGTAAATGTTCACGCAGGTAATTGTGACAATACGCTTAAGAATTTTAAGAAAAAGCTACAAAGAGAGCTTTATTTTCGTAAGATGAAAGAACAGCGTTATTATGAAACACCTTCAGCGAAGCGTGTTCGTAAAGCACAAGAAGCAGCAAGAAGACAGAGAAAATTTGCTCGTAAAAAAATGTTTGATGAATAAAATTTCAAATAATTTTAATACTAAATAAAAAGCTAGAAATATTAATATTTCTAGCTTTTTTGTTATGTAGATTGCTTCGTGATTTTTCGTCATTGCAAGGAAATTGCATAGCAATTATACGTCCGAAATCTCAGGATATTTGATGAGATTGCCACGCAGCTTATGGTTGCTCGCAATGACGATTAGGTGTCCACGCAGCAACGTTCCCGCAGTAATGACATTAAAAGTACAAATATTCCCAATTAGCTTTTTTTTGTTATAAAGAACTGTTATATCCATATAAACCGTATCTATGCTTAGTTATCTTAAACAAAATTTACGTTCTTATTTTTCTAGTAGAGTACTAATTTTTACTTTAGCAATAGCAGCTATTATTTTTGCCTGTGCTACTTTTTATGTGATATCTTTAGAATCAAAGAATTTTAGTACGATTATTGGATTTTTATTAGTTGATTTAGCAATTTTTTTAATTTTAGGTGTTTTACTAACTCAAAAATTTTTTACTCAAAATAGTAATAATGATAGTTCTAAATTACAAAATCGTATTGTAATTGCCTTTAGTTTAGTTGCAGCTATTCCAACTATAATTGTCTCAGTATTTTCTGTTTATTTTTTTAATCTTAGTGTTCAAGCTTGGTTTGATAAGAAGATTTCTACGGTTCTTGATCAATCCGTAATAGTTGCAGAATCTTATATTGCCGAGCATAAATTACAGCTAAAAGAAACGGCTCTAGCCGTTGCTGAAGATTTAAGCGATATGTATTATGATTTAATTCATAATCCCGCTTTATTTACTAAAACACTTAATACCGAAGCAGAGATGCGCTCGCTTGATGAAGCTATAGTTTTAAACAAATCTACTAATACTATAGTAGCGAATAGTTATTTAAGTTTTTCATTATCATTTGCAACTATTCCCGCACATTTAATTAAAAAAGCGGATTTAGGGGAACCGGTGGAAGTAAAATCCGATCCGACCAAAATAAGGATGCTGATTAAATTAAAAGAATATAATGATGTGTATTTATTAGTCGGTAGATTAGTAGATAATAAAATTATCGACCATGTAGATGCAACTAACGGAGCAGCTGCCGAGTATAATAGCCTTAAAAATGAAATAGATAATATACAGATCAAGTTCTCTATAATGTTTATCTTTATTGCTTTATTACTTCTTTTTGTAGCTATAAGTTTTGGGGTTATATTTACTGCTAAAATAGTAAAGCCTATTAAAAAATTAGTTACTGCAACTGACAAAGTTAAAGACGGTGATTTAACTGTACAAGTGCCTGAACATGAAGTAGATAAAGACGAAATAGGCACGCTTTATGCGGCATTTAATAGAATGATTAAGCAGCTTTCGCGTCAGCAGCGTGATTTAGTTATAGCACAGAGAGCAATGGCTTGGTCGGATGTTGCAAAAAAAGTAGCCCATGAAATCAAGAACCCATTAACTCCTATTTTACTTGCTTCTGAAAGATTGGTTAAGAAATTTAGTCCTGAAATTAAGGAGAGGGTAGAATTTGAAAATTATTTAAAAATGATTATTCGTCATACTAACGATATTAAAAATATAGTGTCTGAATTTGTGCTTTTTGCACGTCTTCCTGCTCCTAAATTTACAGAGAGTGAATTAGTTTATTTAGTTAAACATATTGTTGAAGCACGTCAATTACTTAATGATAATATTTTGTATCAATTTGAGTCTAACGTAGATCAATTTGATTTTATGTGTGATGCTACACAAATAAATCAAGTTATGATCAATTTGTTGAAAAATGCAGAAGAGTCAATAGAAGGGCGAGAATCCGGAAAAATAGAAGTTACTATAGATGCTAAAGACGATTTTATTAGTGTTATTGTAATAGATAACGGTAAAGGATTCCCGCCTGAGCTAATAGGCAAAGCTACCGAAAGCTATGTTACGACCAGCAGTAAAGGTATGGGGGTAGGGCTTGCTATAGTTAAAAGAATAGTCGAAGAACATTGCGGCATTCTAGATATAGCAAACAGAGAAGAAGAGGGAGCAATAATCGATATAAAATTCGATTTAAAAGAGCTGAATTTGAAGGTCTGGCGTTTGGGGTGCTAGAATTATACAATTGTTGCGTGGATACCTATATCATTCCCGCGAAAGCTGGAATGATATAGGTATCCACGCAACAAGACCTTGCGAGCAGCAGTAGGCTGCGTGGCAATCTAGAAAATAATTAAAAAAATTCTGTAGATCAGAATTTTTTTCTTCTTTGCTTCGTCAATTACTTACGTCATTTCCTTGCAATGACGGAAAAATCGATCCACGCAATAACGCCGACTTGATCACTTACCTAATAGGCAAAAAGTTATGAATATAGAAATTACAGAGCTTTTAGCAAAAGAACTTATTGCAGCACAATTCCCTAATTGGGCTAATTTATCAATTAAACCTGTTGAATTTAGTGGTCATGATAATAGAACCTTTCATTTAGGCGATGAAATGTTAATTAGATTACCAGGTGCAGAAAAATATGTAGATGCGGTTTCAAAAGAGCAAAAATGGTTACCAGTATTAGCTCCTAATTTGCTATTTCATATCCCTAAGCCTTTAGCTTTAGGTAAACCTTCAAAAAATTATCCTTGGAATTGGTCAATATATAAATGGATTAAAGGAAAAAGTGTAAATAGCTTTGATGCCTAGCAGTTTAAATTTATCTCTCATTGCTTCTGATCTAGTAAAATTGCTAAATGAATTACATAAGATTGATGTAACTGATGGACCTATCCCAGGTACTCATAATTTTTGGCGTGGGGTAATCTTGCAGTTTATAACCTTGAGACAAAATCAGCAATTAAAAACTTAAAAAATTTGGTTGATGCAGATAAAGCTCTATCTGTATAGGAAAAAGCATTAAATTCTCAGTGGAATAAAAAACCTGTATGGATTCATGGTGATTTTGCAAGCGGTAATATTATTATAAAAAATGGCAAACTTGATGCAATAATAGATTTTGGAGGTATGATTGTTGGCGATCCTGCTTGTGATTTAGTAATAATTTGGACTTTTTTTCAAAATGAAGCAAGAAAAGTTTTTAAAGAAAAATGAGCCTTAGATGATGATACTTGGGATTAGAGAAGAGGCTGAGCTTTGTGGAAAGCTTTAATTGCTTCACTAGATGGTCTTTATGCTGTTAAGAATTTACAAATTATTCATGATATTTTATATGAGCATGAAAAGTTATGATTGAGATAGGTATTTATTAAATACTATATCAATGAGTAATAGATATCTGCACAGTATATAATAAAGAATATTAGCATTAGTGGTGATTAGATTTTAACTAAAGTTTTGTAATGGTTATAAGCTGCAAAAAAAGGATCTAGATATAGATATATAGAACAAAAATAACAAAAATAAAATAATTTCAAAATTGTAGTTGACATGGCTGATTATATTGCATATAATTACACCTATCCAAAGCGATAAATGCAAAAAAATCGTAGCTGTTTTTAAAAGTAAATAATTAGATATAGATAGTGACAGTAAACATGTACATATCACAAAAGTGATAATTAAATCTGTCAATTTTTTAAAGTAAAACTGACAGAATCAAACTTGAGAGTTTGATCCTGGCTCAGAACGAACGCTATCGGTATGCTTAACACATGCAAGTCGGACGGACTAATTGGGGGTTTACTCTAATTAGTTAGTGGCAGACGGGTGAGTAACACGTGGGAATCTGCCCATCAGTACGGAATAACTTTTAGAAATAAAAGCTAATACCGTATATTCTCTACGGAGGAAAGATTTATCGCTGATGGATGAGCCCGCGTCAGATTAGGTAGTTGGTGAGGTAACGGCTCACCAAGCCGACGATCTGTAGCTGGTCTGAGAGGATGATCAGCCACACTGGGACTGAGACACGGCCCAGACTCCTACGGGAGGCAGCAGTGGGGAATATTGGACAATGGGCGAAAGCCTGATCCAGCAATACCGAGTGAGTGATGAAGGCCCTAGGGTTGTAAAGCTCTTTTAGCAAGGAAGATAATGACGTTACTTGCAGAAAAAGCCCCGGCTAACTCCGTGCCAGCAGCCGCGGTAAGACGGAGGGGGCTAGCGTTGTTCGGAATTACTGGGCGTAAAGAGTGCGTAGGCGGTTTAGTAAGTTGGAAGTGAAAGCCCGGGGCTTAACCTCGGAATTGCTTTCAAAACTACTAATCTAGAGTGTAGTAGGGGATGATGGAATTCCTAGTGTAGAGGTGAAATTCTTAGATATTAGGAGGAACACCGGTGGCGAAGGCGGTCATCTGGGCTACAACTGACGCTGATGCACGAAAGCGTGGGGAGCAAACAGGATTAGATACCCTGGTAGTCCACGCCGTAAACGATGAGTGCTAGATATCGGAAGATTTTCTTTCGGTTTCGCAGCTAACGCATTAAGCACTCCGCCTGGGGAGTACGGTCGCAAGATTAAAACTCAAAGGAATTGACGGGGGCTCGCACAAGCGGTGGAGCATGCGGTTTAATTCGATGTTACGCGAAGAACCTTACCAACCCTTGACATGGTGGTTGCGGATCGCAGAGATGCTTTCCTTCAGCTCGGCTGGACCACACACAGGTGTTGCATGGCTGTCGTCAGCTCGTGTCGTGAGATGTTGGGTTAAGTCCCGCAACGAGCGCAACCCTCATTCTTATTTGCCAGCGGGTAATGCCGGGAACTATAAGAAAACTGCCGGTGATAAGCCGGAGGAAGGTGGGGACGACGTCAAGTCATCATGGCCCTTACGGGTTGGGCTACACGCGTGCTACAATGGTGTTTACAGAGGGAAGCAAGACGGCGACGTGGAGCAAATCCCTAAAAGACATCTCAGTTCGGATTGTTCTCTGCAACTCGAGAGCATGAAGTTGGAATCGCTAGTAATCGCGGATCAGCATGCCGCGGTGAATACGTTCTCGGGCCTTGTACACACTGCCCGTCACGCCATGGGAGTTGGTTTTACCTGAAGGTGGTGAGCTAACGCAAGAGGCAGCCAACCACGGTAAAATTAGCGACTGGGGTGAAGTCGTAACAAGGTAGCCGTAGGGGAACCTGCGGCTGGATTACCTCCTTAAAGACTAAATTAGTATATTGCTTATATTTACATAAGTAATTATAAGTAATTACTCAGTCCAAATATTTACTGTCACTATCTTTAACTAATTGTTTGCTTTTAAGGCTATAATTTTCTTTTTTCAATTTCCTGTATCTCTTTTCAAAAACAATACTATCTTTTCTAAAAACAATTAAATTAGTGAGTAACAAAACTTATTTGCTTCTGTACTCATTAGAATTATTGTATATACTTTTTCTGAAGGTCTTTGTCCACAAAGCTCAGTAATTTTTGACATATTTTTTATATTAATAATATCTTTCTATTAAAATTTAAAATTTTGGAGATATTTGGATTAACTTATGAGAATTTCTAAATCCCAGGCAAAGATACTTTTTTCAGCATTAGATGAATGGAATAACACTGGTTTACTTGATGATCATACGACTATATTACTTAAAAACGATATAGAAATATTAAATTTTGATTGGAAGAAATTAGCTAGATATTCTTTTTGGGTTTCTTGAATATGTATAGTTATTGCTATTAATGCTATTTTGTCTGATCGTTATCTACGAGAATTATTAGAATATATTTTTAATGCTCCGTATCTGCTGAAATTTATTACCTTATCAACTTTATCGGGAGTAATTTTATTTTATTGGTTTTAAAAGACAGCAATAAAAACCAGCGCAAATTTTTAGCAATGGGGCAATATTATTTTTAGGGGTCTAACCACTGCTTGTGCTATTTATCAACTAGAAAAGCATTTGATTCAGGGAGTGGACATTTTTCCATTTTATTGCTTTTATCTTTATGCCATATTAAGATATTTCTCTAAATCAAATTTAATTTGGTGTTTTGCTTTAATTACACTAGGTAGTTGGATGGGAGCAGAAACCGGGTATATGTCAGGATGGGGAGCATATTACTTAGGTATGAATTTATCCATTACGTTTTATATTATTTGGAGGAATCTTAACATTTTCTGCTCTTGCACTAGAGGAAAATAAAAAATTCAATCATTTTACTCAAGTAACTCTTGTAGTTGGTTTATTATATTCATTTATTGCAATGTGGTTATTATCAATATTTGGAAATTATGACCCTGAAGATTATTACTTAAAGTCGATAAAGCCGATAGAATTATTTCATTGGTCTTTATTATTTGCCTTAATGTCCGGAGCAGTATCACGGTTTAAAACAAGATAATTCGAGCACTAAAGGATTTGGAGTTACTTTTTTATTTATTAATTTATATACAAGATTTTTTGAATATTTTTGGAATACAACTCATAAATCAGTATTTTTTACAATTCTAGGAATAAGCTTTTGGTGACTTGGAAGCAAAGCAGAGAAAATTTGGAATCTTACTGCAAAAAATAATTAATATATCAAGTTCTGCTTTTATAAGGAACGTATATATTCAGATAGAACTTAAAAAAAACTAGCAGCAATATCTTTGTCAGCTCTTGGATGCCGAACATTTAATAACTTTTGTCATTCTTCGTCTTGTGGACTCTTTGCTTTCTTTAGCTGCAAATTATAAGAAAGTACTTTTTAAGCAATAATATATAAATTAATTATTTTTAATTCATAAAATATCTTAATAAAATATAATAAATGTCCTACAATGGTATTAAAAAATATTAAGGATAAAATATATGAATTATTTAGGATATGGTGGTATTTCTCTTGGAACAATACTTGCAATAGCAATATCATTTAATGTGAATAAATCAATATTATGAGCTATCATTCATGGATTTTTTGGATGGTTTTATATTGTATATTATTTGTTATTTAGAAAATAGACTTCTTGCATGATCTCTTTCTAAAGGTGATTTGTACGTTAATCCAGTACTCACAAGGCATTGCCTGCGTGGATCAATTTCATCTCTGTCATCCCCGTGGCTTGACCACGGGATCCAGTTAAAAATACTAAAATTATTAGTATTTTTTATTGTTTTTATAGACCTAGTTAGCAAGTGAACTAGGTAACACAGTGAGTTTTACCGGTCTATGCAACAATACCTCCGTGCATCCTCACATATTTATATACGCTCGGTGGCAAGTGCTTTCGTGTTTTTTTCAAATCGCTCTTTCTAATATATGTTATGTAAGAAGTCTAATAATAATAATAGGAATCATCTACGAGAATAAAAGCTTTAAGTTGCTTTAAAGAGTAAAGTTTGTTAATCTCTACAAAAACATATTTGAGATTATATGATAACTACATATTTAAAGGAAAATAATTCTATAGTAAAAAATGAAGAATATATTATTAATGAATCCACATTATGGATTGATTTATTCAATATAACAGATAAAGAAAAAGTAATAGTAAAAAATACATTAAATATAGAAATACCGACTTTAAAGGACATATCGCAAATTGAGATTTCCGAGAGGTTATATGTTGAAAATGAGGCGTTATATCTAACTATTACGGAGCTCGTGAATAAAGAGCAAGAATTTCCTGAAACACATTCTATAGTATTTATTTTGTATAAAGGTTGTCTTATAACAGTTCGTTACGTAGAATTAATACCCTTTAATGACTGTATAAATAAATTTGCTAAGCAGCTTAATAACAAACATAATGCAGCAAATATTTTATTTATGTTACTTCGTAATATGGTCACAAGATTATCGAATATTGTACAGTCGATTAGTATGGATATTGATGCTTATGGACGTTTAATACTTGATAATAACATTAATGATTTGCGTATAGATCATACTAATGTATTAAAGAAAATAGGTCGAAAAGGTGATTTACTTTCTAAAAGTCGTGAGTGTTTATTTTCTTTAACTATGGCTATTCAATATATTTTAAAATCTCCACAAATAACTCAAAATAAAGCATCTAAGGATCTATTAGATACATTGCTTCGAGACGTAGACTCAATAATTAATTTTTCACAATTTATATCTAGTGAGATTGCAAGAACTCTAGATGCAGCACTAGGTATGATCGCTATTGAACAAAATAATATTATTAAAATTTTCTCGTTGGTTACTATATTTTTTCTCCCACCCACTTTAATAGCCAGTATTTACGGCATGAATTTTACTGTAATGCCTGAGCTTAAATTACCGTATGGTTATCCTATAGCCTTATTCTTAATGCTATTATCTACAATTATTACCTATAAATATTTTAAGAAACGGCAGTGGTTGTAAGTTTTTATTGATAATAGTTTGAGAGAATCTTACATAAAAATCAATTACCGTATTTTATAGTCAATTGATTTGGACTCACCTCCATCATTACTCGTCACTTTCCTATTAGTTATAGGCTTCGCTCGTTATATGAAAATCCAATTGAAGACTATATGACATTGACACTATCTTAATTAATTATTACATTACCAAAAGTTAAAATTTCTTAAATTTCAATTTAATACTAATTAGGATTTGAATATGAGCGAATTAGGTTTTAAAGTAGAAAAGACAAGTTTTATAGTAAGTGTTATTGATGCTATTGAAGAGTATATAAAAGCAGAATTTTTATTTGACTATAACCAATCAATGCCTATTGAGAATGTTGAGGTTATGAAAGAGTTTTTCAGATTAAAATCAGAATTTAGAAAATATATTAAAGAATAAAAGAAAAAATTGTAGAAATAGAGAACAAAATAGAGCGTATTAAAGTCAACCTGAAAATGAAGAAGAAAAAGAGGCTTATAACTGTAAGAGTAATGAATTAAGGCAAAAAGAAATAGAAAATGCTTATAAGAAAAAACAAGATACGGAAAGTATAGACAGTTTTAAACAATTAGATGCAAAGGTACAAGCGTTAAGAGCTAAATCATTAATAGAAAAGATGGAAGATTATTTTTTAGTTAAAGAGAAAATATTAAGTCCAGAAGAAATGAAAACTATTATTTCAAATCATGAATTATTAAATACATTAGCTAGTTATAATGATATGGCTAATGCAAATGCAGTAACAAAATTATTTGAAATTGCTCATAATTATTATGAAGATGATAAGCAAAAAGGCATAAATGAACTTGGAGCAATAAACTATACAAAAGCAACTTAGTTTTAAAGATATTGATTACGTAGTTGGTAATGAGTTAGATAAATTATGTGAGTTAATAGCAGGAAATAGTAGGATTCTTACTCTTAATAATGATCAGGTCCATAAAGGTAATGATTTTTTTGATTTAGCAATATTAGCTAGGTTAGAAGAAACTCTCAAAAAATTATCCGATGATTTCATGGTAAATGATGAGCGAATAAAATTCTATAGAACACTAACAGAGGAAAATGATAAAAAATTCTTTTTTGAAAATTGGAAGTTAATAAAATGGTTTTTTAATTCTATAACTTATAAGGAACTATTGCAGTTGTTACCTAGTAGAGATTTTTTATTAGATCTCTTAAAAGATAAAAATCTATATAAACTAGCAGAAAAAATGACTATTTCTAACAATGAGTTACTTGAAATGTCAAAAGAGGCACAAGAAAATTATTTAAAAGAAATAAAAATTGAAGATTGTTTAGATATTCATTTAGATTCTATGATAAATACTCTTAGACTTGTTCTAGAATCAAATACGACTCTTACTAATATCTCATTCAATTCTGATACTACCGTAATTATAGAAACAGGAAAATCTTTGAATATCGCTGGTCTACTAACTATAAGGTTAGGAAGTACTTTAAATATATCAGGTGAGGGTACACTAATTCTAGGATCAAATATTGTGTCAAAAAATATAATAGAAAATATAAATTATAAAGGAATAACTCCTGCAATTCTTTATTGCACTCAATTTAAATTTTACGTAAGAAAATACGGATAGTAATTCAGATATAACAATATTAGGAAATACTGACCCAGAGATTTAATACACAATATCACAAAGCTCTACAAACTCGACATTGTTGCATGAATATCCAAGTCGTCATTACTGCGAAGTTATTGTTGCGTGGACCGGTTTTAACATCATTGCAAGGAAATGACAGAGTAATTGACGAAGCAATCTAGTAAAAAATTCTGATTTACAGAACTTTTTTATTATTTTTTTGGATTGCCACGCAAGTACTACGACTGCTCGCAATGACGGACAACGTTAAGCCATTCAATAAAATCTAAATATTTCTTAGAACTATTTTACTTAATTCATAATTCAAGTGTGAGAAGTTTATCTCTTCAAATCCTTTTCTTGGAATAATAATCATTGCGAATTTTATAGCATTAAGCTTAGAATCACTAACAATAATTCTAACTAGATGTCGTATACGCCTTTTAATTTTATTGCGAACCACGGCTTTTTTATTTAGCTTTCTGCTTACTTTGATTCCTAAAAAGGTGTTATATTTTGATTCAAGGAAGATTTTTGGAAGTTTTGTAGCTATTACTAAAATAAAATATCTCTCATGAAACTTCTTTCCAAGCTTATTTATAAGCTCAAATTCTTTTTGATTTTTTAAAGAGGTAATAGACACTTTGATAAGTCAGCTTATTTTAAGCAGATAATTTATGTCTACCTTTAGCACGACGTTTTCTTAAGATTGCTCTTCCGGTTGGGGTAGCCATTCTAGCTCTAAATCCATGCCTTCTTTTTCTAACTAAATTGCTAGGTTGAAATGTACGTTTCATAATATTTATACCGAACGAAAATAAAAATTAATTGTTATAAATTATGTCATTCCGTGGCTTGACCACGGAAGCTTGTATTCCAGTCTGTATCTTGAGATCCCGTGGTCAAGCCACGGAATGACATTGTTAAATATGTGCTTTTGCTTTTTCTACGATACTTGCGAATCCGTCACTGTTATTGACGGCAAGTTTTGCCAGTACTTTACGATCTATATCGATTTCTGCTTTTTTAAGAGCTCCCATAAACTGAGAGTAAACAAGCCCATGTTCTCTTACTGCTGCATTTATTCTTTGAATCCATAAGCCTCTAAAATCACGCTTGCGATTTCTACGATCTCTATAAGCATATTGGAGAGCTTTTTCTACCTTTTCAATAGCTACTCTAAAGCAGCTATTAGCTCTACCTCTATAACCTTTGGCTAATTTGAGGATTTTTTTATGTCGATTTTTGGAAATTGTTCCTGATTTTGCACGTGTCATTGCTTTAGCTCCGAATTAAATTAATTTATGCCGTACGGTAAAAAATATTTTTTAATGTTATATCCGTCTTGAGGACAAAGTATTGTAGTGCCTCTAAGGTTACGGATTTGAGCTTTAGTGCGATGACGCATAAAATGTTTTTTACCTGCTTGCGATGCGATAACCTTGCCGGTAGCAGTAAGTTTAAAACGCTTTTTTACAGCAGATTTTGTTTTTAATTTAGGCATGATTATTCCTTATAAATTGGTATTTACTAAGATTTCACTGTAATTAGGCATACCAAAGCCACGTAACAGTATAGAAAAATAGATAATAGTTTTTTTTATTAGTTATTGCAAGATTTTTTTAAATTTTATAAACTTGCCTTATTTAGGTTGAATAAAATTAAAGCCAAATTAATTATTGATTTTTTAAGAAAAAATGCATACCCTATATACTATAAATTCAATCTAAAAATTAAAGTACTATGAAAAATACTAATTCTTTTGAAGCTCCTACTGATACTAACTTTAAGTCTTGTGTAGAAAGTGGAAACCGATTAAATTGCATATCCCTAAAAATAGCACCGTTACAGTAAATGCTGAAATGCTTAGTTTGCTTGAGGATAGCCCTTATATTAGATTTACATGTGATAAAAATCTAGGATCAGTAATATTAGAATCAGGAAAGAGTTATAAGCCTTTTATTATACTAGAGATGACTTTTTAGGCAATCTATCTATTGCAGCACTTGATTAAATTTTTATTGAGTAAACACCTCTATTAAACTCTATGATTTTTTTAAACTATTTGCTACAATAGGGGCTCTGAATACATATTAATACTGAAAATGTTCGGACAAAATCCTAAAAGAAGCATATTAAACGGTGACGGTACTAAGTTAGAGGTACAGTCCATTTTTAAGACTATACAAGGGGAGGGCATTTTTGTAGGTTGCCCTGCAATCTTTATTAGGCTTGGAGGGTGTAATCTTGCTTGTAATTTTTGTGATACGGAGTTTGAGGATTTTAAGCTAGTAGATATAGTTGAGATTTTAAATAAAGTAGAAAGCTTGGCATTAAATTCTACAAATGAAAGATCGATTAATTTGGTAGTAATAACCGGTGGCGAGCCGATGCGTCAACCTATAGAATTATTATGTCAGAAGTTATTAGACCAAGATTTTAAAGTCCAAATAGAGACTAACGGTACGTTATATCGCTCTTTGCCAAATGAAGTGTATATAATTTGTTCGCCGAAAGCCGGTAAAACCGGTTATAGTAAAATAAGAGAGGATTTATTGTCTCAAATTAGTGCGCTGAAATTCATCGTTGCTAAAAATATTTTAGAATATAATTTCATACCGGAAGTAGGGCAAACCTCTTATAATATACCGGTTTTTATTCAACCTATGGATCAAAACAACCAAAGACTTAATGACGAAAATAATGAGTTAGTAGTCAAATTAGCACTAGAAAGTGGTGCTAGGTTATCGCTGCAGACTCATAAAATTTTAGGAATTGAGTAAAGTGTTATTGGTGGCATTGCTTAGAAATAGGTTGATAATTTTAAAAGTTTACGTCATTTCCTAGCAATGACGTAAACTTTTAAATTATCAACCTATTTCTAAGCAATGCCTTATGAGTCTTTTACAAAATACTTGAATTTTATATTAATTGAAGCTATTATAATCTTTTTTTAAGTTTAAAGTGTTGAAATAATGAGTAAAATATTAGAACTTGAAGCGAAACCTCGCACGGAATTCGGTACGGGAGCAGCAAGAGCATTAAGAAGAGAAGGGCGTGTTCCGGCTATTATTTACGGCGCGGGTAAAACACCTGTTAGTATTTCTTTGAAAGAAAAAGAAATAACTAAATATTATAGAAAGCCGGCTTTTATCTCTCAGTTAATTAATGTAACGATCGATAAGAAGCAATATAAGGTATTACCAAAAGCCGTAGAGTTACATCCAGTTACGGATATAGTACGCCATGTTGATTTTGTCTTTTTAGAAGCAAAAACCCAAAAAATGGAAGTGCCTGTAGTATATGAAGGGAAAGAAAGAGCTTTAGGCGTTAAAAGAGGTGGGTACTTTAATATAGTAAAAAGAAGAGTTACTTTATTATGTGATGTTAATAATATCCCAAGGAACGTAACTATAGATGTTACTAATATGCCTATTGCTACTTCGCTAAAATCGTCAAAAATAGAATTACCGAAAGGATGTAGTTTTGTTACAAAAAAAGAATTTGTCCTTGCAACTATAATAGGGCGTAGAGGAGCAAAAACTGAAGTTGAAGGTGAACAACAAGCCCCTGAAGCAGGGAAGTAAGATAATTTTCACGATAAGGACTTGCTTAGATACTTAAATCGTCATTGCGATGATTCGTAGGTGTTGTTGATTGACTCGTTTTATGTCATTCCCGCATAGGCCAGGAATGACATCGAGTATGTTTTTCAATCCACGCGCAATGCCGTTAGAAACGAGAATGACATTCTGAATATTCATATACTTCTTCCGAATTAATATTTCTTCAAAAATTGTCCATTACTATTTATTAGGTAAATTATTATGATTCTTGTTATTGGTCTTGGTAATCCAGGAAAAGAGTATCAATATACGAGGCATAATATCGGCTTTATTGCTATAGAGAAAATAGCAAACAAATATAATTCATCATTTAGTACAAAGAAAAAATTCAATTGCGAGATTGCTGAAGCTATTAGTGATGGACAAAAGATAATTTTTATAAAGCCCACTACCTATATGAACTTGTCCGGTAAGTCAGTGATATCAGTGAAAACATATTATAATATCCACCACGCAAAAATCTTTGTTATTCATGATGATATTGATTTAGAAACAGGTAGAATAAAATTTAAAACCGGTGGCGGTAACGGCGGGCATAACGGTTTAAAATCAATTGACGGTGTGATAGGCAATAATTATAATCGCATTAGGGTTGGGGTAGGTAGACCACAAAATAATCAGGATGTAGCAGATTACGTACTTAATCATTTCTTGAAATTCGAGTATGAAACAGCAATGCAAGCTATAGATAGAATAGTTAATAATTTTGATTTAATATTAGAGAATAAGTTAGAAGAATTTAAGAATAAGATAGTATAAAAATCGTCATTGCGAGGAGATGTGAAGTCTCGACGCGGCAATCTCAGGATATTTGACGAGATTGCCACGTCGCTTCGCTCCTCGCAACGACGGGGTGGTATCCACGCAACAATGCCCCCTAGCAATGACAAAAAAACTGATCAATGCAACAAAATTTTAATTAAAAGAAAAACTGATGCCCCAAGATTTTGAAATTGTTTATGCTGAAGAAATGGATAAAGCCTATTCAGCTATAATTTGGGATGTTTTTAATCAAAGATGCAAGAGAAAAGAAAGGTTTAACAGGAGATTTGAGATCTTTTTCTTTCTCTTGCTTAGATCAAGATAAAAATTTTATTACCGGTATGCAAGAAATAAGCCTTTGGGGTAGTTGGTATATTACTTCACTGTTTGTAGATGCAAATCATAGAAACAAAAAGTATGGAAGCATATGAATGGAAAAATCTGAAGAATTAGTACGTGAGCGTTGCTATAATTTTATTGCTTTAGCGACTACGGATTTTCAGTCTAAACCTTTTTACAAAAAATTAGGATATAAGCTAGAATTTACAAGATACGGTTACGCAAAAGATTCTATAATTATTATTTACGGAAAGATTTATGATACTAAAACTAGGAATTATTGGGTTGCCGAATGTTGGTAAGTCGACGTTATTTAATGCCTTAACGGCAAGTCAGGCTGCGGATGCCGCTAATTATCCGTTTTGTACTATTGAGCCTAATAGCAGCAAAGTTTTAGTGCCTGATGAGCGTTTACAACGACTCGCAAGATTAGCAGGAAGCGAAAAAATTATTCCGTCTTATATTGAGTTTGTCGATATTGCAGGACTTGTTAAAGGAGCAAGCAAAGGGGAGGGGCTAGGTAATAAGTTTTTATCTCATATCAGGGAAGTCTATGCAATACTGCACGTACTGCGTTGCTTTGAAGATGAGGATATAACACACGTATATAACAAAGTCGACCCAATTCATGACCTTGAGGTTATTGAAACAGAGTTAATACTTGCTGATATAGAATCGGTCGAAAAGCGTTTAGCAACAAGTGAAAAACGCTTAAAGTCAGGTGATAAAACAATGGCAGAGCAAATAGAACTGTTAAAAGAGGTTTATAAAGTGCTAGCTAACGGTAAACCTGCAAGAGTGCTAAATGAAGCTTTAGGAGCTGATAATTTAAAACAATTGCAGTTAATTACTTCTAAGCCTGTTTTATATATATGTAACGTACTTGAAAAAGATGCAGTTATAGGTAATGAATTTACAAAATTAGTAGCGGCAAGAGCAAAGAAAGAAAATGCTAGAAGTGTCGTAATTTCTTCAAAAATAGAAGCTGAGATTGCTTTACTTGAAAGCATGGAAGAAAAAGAAGAGTTTTTAAAATTTATAGGCTTAAATGAAACAGGGCTTAGTAAAGTAATTAAAGAAGGGTATACTCTTTTAAACCTTAAAAGCTTTTTTACTATAGGTCCTAAAGAAGCTCATAGTTGGACTTTTAAAGACGGCACGCTTGCACCGGCTGCTGCCGGTATTATTCATACTGATTTTGAAAAAGGCTTTATTAGAGCAGAAGTTATCGGCTATGAAGATTATATAAACCTTGGTAGTGAAGCCAAAGCCAAGGAAGTAGGTAAAATGCGTTTAGAGGGTAAAGAATATAAAGTGCAGGATGGGGATATAGTACATTTTAGATTTAACGTTTAAATACTTAAAGTATTAGGTCTTATTGTGGGCTACAGAACAGTGTTGCAATATCATTCCCGCGTAGGCATTGCCGCGTCGCTTCACTTCTCGCAATGACGACCTTCAGTATCCACGACGCGGGAATGACATAAAGAAGATTTAAATGACCTAGAAATAAAAAGTAATATTATAAAAACAATTTTACCCGGTCGCTCCCTAAAAATCTAAGCTAGGCTTAATTTTATAGTGCAGCAGATTCTAGATATTGTACAGGATAAAATCGCCATGATTATTCTGTATGGCTCTTTTGCAAGAGGCGATTGGGTCCGTGATTTACCTAACGGTTACCATAGCGATACTGATATCTTGATAATTCTGAAGAAAGGTAAATATAAAGGACATGCTACTTTAAGGTTAGAAGATAATATATATAACAGATTAGAGAAGACGGGAGTAAAATAAGAAAGCAGATTATTCCATATTATTCAGAGATATAAATAATTCTTGAATCAATAGACTAGGTAAATAGTCAGTTAGAGATAGGGCATTATTTCTTCACTGAAAAAAGAAGGCATACTTTTATACGATAGTAAGGAATTTACCTTAAGCGAAGCTAAAGATTTACCTTGGAGTGAGATAAAAGAAATTGCTAAAGATTATTATGCAGAATGGTTTAGAAGCGGATGCGGATTTTTAATTGATTGCAAATATCCATTGAAAGGAGGCGAGTTAAATAAAAGTGCTTTTTATCTTCATCAAGCTACTGAAAGTTTTTACAGTAGCATTTTATTAGTTTTTTCTCATTATAAACCAAAACTCCATGATATAAAAAAGTTAGGTAGTAGAGCAGCAAATTATAATAGTGAGTTATTGCAAGTGTTTCCTATTGCAACTCCCGAACAAAAATAGTGTTTTGAATTACTAAAAAAAGCATATGTTGATGCAAGATATGATAAAAATTATAAAATTAATAAAGAGCAGTTATTGTATTTGATTGAGAGTAGCAAAATTAAAAAACATTACGGAACGAATTTGTTTGGAGCGGATTAATCGATAAGACTCGATGAACCGAAATAAAAAAATCATTTATGAAAATAATCGCTAAAATCCCGGCATGGATGCTTCTATGCTTATTTATTTTATCACCGACTACGGAAACAATTTATACTTCAGGATTACCGAGTTTAACGAAATATTTCGGCATTGACGGCGGTATCACTCAAACTACCTCTACATTATATTTTTTAGGATTTGCTCTCGGTATATTAACGCTTGGCAGATTATCGGATATTTACGGCAGAAGACCTATAGCTTTACTCGGGCTTTTTATTTATGTTGTATCTTCAATTATTAGCATTTTTGCAGTTAATATAGAAATGCTGATGATAGCTCGTTTTGTACAAGCTTTCGGTGTAAGTGTAGGTTCTGTTATTGGGCAGGCTATGGCTAGAGATTCCTATCAAGGCTCAGAGTTATCATATGTCTATGCTAGCTTATCTTCGTGGCTGTTATTTATCCCTTCTCTCGGTTCATCTATAGGTGGCTATATTATAGAATATTCAAGCTGGCATTATGTTTTTGTATTTTTTAGCCTTACCGGTACTATATTACTAGCTTTATATTATAAAGTTTTACCTGAAACAAATTCGTATATAGATTTTTCACAAAGCAGTAAATATTTTGAGGTTTTACAGGTAATTATTAAAGATAAAATCCTTTGGTTATATGCTTTTATCATCGGTGCATTTAACGGCATATATTATGGTTTTTTCATAGAAGCTCCTTTTATTTTTATTGATAAAATGAAAGTTTCGCCATCTTTTTACGGTAAATTAGCGTTTTTGTTATCTTTTGCCGCTATCTTTGGGGGGTTTTTAGGAGGATATTTAATAAAAAAACGCCATGTACACGATAAAAAAGTTATGGGTTTAGGATTTATATTTAGTCTATGTGGCTGTATATTATTTGCGGTAAATGCTTTTATATTGGAAGTTGTTGCAGCAAGTCATAGTCTTGCAATCGCTATGGTATTTGCACCGATGATGATTCACATGGTTGGTCATAATCTACTTATCCCTATGACGCTTCGTTATGCACTGGAGGATTATGCTAAAGTAACAGGTACGGCAGGATCTATATTTGGTGCGATATACTACGTAGTTATTGCTGCCGTAACTTATTTGGTTTCTAAAATACACAGCGAAACGATAAGCAATTTTGCTTTATTATGCTTTGTTTTAAGTATTAGCTCTACTGCTGCATTTTACTGTATTTGGATTTTATATAAGCAAAAGCCAGGTGTTCCTGATTAAAGATAGGAATAGTTATTATGAGCGCAGCTGTGGGCCCGTGTTGCCCGTGTGGTTCGTTTTATGTCATTCCTGTGTAGGCCCCCCCCGGGGGAATCCAGTAAAAACTATAAAAAACTTGTTTTTTAGGTTTATTTTACCAAATATGTAACTCTATATTAATATTGAAGTTATTCTCTGGATTCCTGCTTACGTGGGAATGACATTAAGAAAGTTAGAGATACCAAAAATCATTACGCTAAAATTTCATGGTTTGAGACCTCATCATCTATCCCTTCAAGGTCTATCTCTTCCTTTAAGGCTTCCATACTACAGCTACTAGATACATAAAGGCTATTCTGCTTGGCGTGGCATTTTAAGCTAGCTTCTTTAAAACTAACAATACCATTTTCAATTTCTTCTAATGTCCAATTTTTTATTTCGTGTAAAAAATTCTCTATATCTGGTTTTGCTTCTGGATTTTTTTCGATAAATGGATTAAAAAACTCCTTGATACCTGCTAATAATTCTGCTTTTCCAGGTTCTATGTCTTTTATATCTTTAGAATCTAGAGCTTGAGCTATTGGTGTATTAACTGCATTCGTGTCGTTTGCTATATTCTCTTCTTCTTCTTCAAAACCTTCATCTATTAAATCTACAGATTGATTAGCTGCTTGTTCTTTATTTAAATTATCCATTAAAGTATCACATAATCTTTGTATTTGTTTGCTATTCTCTGCTACATATTTACGTCCTATTTTTTCTAATTTTGCGATATTTTTAGGACTTACATTATCTAAACTTTCAGTCTCTTGAGTAATAGGTAATCTTATTTCAAAAAATTCATCTTCTCCGGATAAATCATTTTGAACCTCAATAGTGGAAGAATTTTCCATATTATTCATAAGCCTGCTGATTAATTTTCCTTGTACAAGCCAACCTATTACCCCGTCAAAGCAGGTTTTAGGTATGGAACTCGTAGGTTTGATGTCATTACTGAAATTGAATGCACAAACCATAGTATTGTCTAATATCTCTTTTTGCTCTTCACGTGTGAGGGTTTTCTCTTCGCGTATATGATTTTGCTCTTTATGTAGATAACCTTTTTTAAGCAACGTTAAAACTTTGTGTGCTGGTCTGTTAGCATCGAGTCCCCCATCTGCATATGCATAAGGAGTACCTGCAGCATAATTATATCCTTGCACAGCCGCTTTATCCATAATAGGTTTAAAATATGTAGGTGCAGCTGTTGTTGCAAGTAATACGTCTCTTACCCTAACATGAGAGCTATAACCGTGAAAGCTGTCAAAAATTTCCAATTTTCCACCGTTAGTAGTCAAATCATTTACTGGAATAACAAGGCGGGAAGTAGTATCATCCATTCTATTATCGCCTAAATATTTTTCTAATAATCCTTTTAAAGGCTTCTGACTATATTTATGAGTAAACAACTGCTTAACCGAACCTAGGAAATTACTAGGAAATATATCATTTGCACTTGACTTAAATATCTCAAGGGCTTCTCTAGCACTATATTTTGGTTCGTTTGAACCTGGTTCTTTCGGAATTGTTAATAATGCAGCAATAAGAGCCCCGACACTAGTACCGGCAATAATAGAAAACAGTTCAGAAATAGATTTTCCTGTTCTCTCTTCGATTTCTATAAGTACCATTAATTCAGATATACCTTTAATTCCACCGCCGGAAAGTGCAAGTACTCTATTAGTGTTTGTATTATCAATTTTTTCTGCCATAACAATACCGTAAAGATTTATATTATGCGGTAATATATAACAACAGTTACTCATTGTCAATAAATTTATCTGTATAAACTTAACAAAATTTAACTTACACAATAAAATTGTCCTACGGATTTATTGAATTCATTAGACCAAAATTTAACTGCTTTAATTAAAGTACACAATATAGGAGAACGTCATTTAAAGCTTACAAAAACTAAATCTCTTGAAAAAAAGGATTTTTCAAGAGATTTAAAGGATTTAATTGAGATAATCTACTTGGAATTTACTGAAAGCTTAAAAAATATTGAAGGGTTTTTAGCTCAAAAACAATCATCTCTCAAGAAAGTAATCAAAAAAATATTACCTAAAATTCTGCAAATTTTATGTACTAAAGTATAAAGAATAGTATGATATTGATGCTCCTGAACATATTACTGAAGCAAAATCTATAGATAACGAAGTATTAAAAGATATTACCTTGAAATTTAATCAAACTATTTCTCCTACCTCTTCTAATAAAGAGATTAAAACTTTCTTTTTCTACAAGAAAAGATATATATGTACAAATGATGATTATAGTAATCAAACTGTGGAAACCACTGCTATAGACGATAATATGAAAGAATATTTTAAACTAAGGGGAGAACATACTAATACTATACACAATTAAAAACAGTATTAATATTATAGTTTTTTTGAGGTCCAAAGATTTTATAATTTAGGTAAAATGAGTCAGGATTTAAAAATATATAGGTAGCACTATATTCATCGCTGCCGCATAAATGGCTACCTATAGCTCTTGAGTTATCTATAAAATCTAAACGATGAGATAAGCTATTTTCAGGAGCAGTAAAATATTTTGTAATATTACTATTCTTAACAATATATCTATATTTTTTATTAGCGTGGATTTGATAATCGTAGTCGTTATAGTGAATTTGCAATTCCTCTTTATAAATTAATTTATTTAAATTTTCGGGTAGAAAATACGCCATCCCCTCACCGTAACCATAATTATCTATAATTCTGTTAATTTGGTACTTTCTGAATAATCTTGAAAAAACTTCTTTTACTAAATCATTTTTTGATGGCATTTGGTATATATATATCAATGTCATACTGTTGCTTGACTACGGTCTCCAGCAGAATACCTTAAAATACTAATAATTTTAGTATTTTTTAATTGGATCCTGCAATCAAGTTAGCTAGGATGACAGAGGTGGCATGATATGACATTCAGTTCTGCAATATTTTCATCAGCAAATTAATCTCTTCGCGTAATTCTATATCGTTTTCCAGTAATTCTTCTACTTTCTTAATAGCATGCATAACCGTCGTGTGGTCTTTTTTACCGAATTTTTTACCGATATCTGCAAGACTTTTCGGCGTTAATGCTTTACTAAGATACATAGCTATTTGACGCGGTCTTGCAACTTCTCGTAATCTCCGTGACGAAGACATATCAGATAATTTAATATTATAACGGTTAGCTACTTTTTTCTGAATATCTTCAACGGTAATTATTCTTTCATTAGAACGTAATAAATCTCTTAAAATATTTTGTGTATTTTCGAGCGTAATCTCTTTTAAAGTAAAATTAGAATGAGCTATCACTTTATTTAAAGCTCCTTCAAGTTCTCTAACGTTTGAAACGATTTTAGATGCTAAAAAATCAATTACGTCTTTCGGTATTTTAACGTTCATTTGCTCGATCTTAGATTCTAGAATACCGAGTCGCAGTTCATAAGTAGTACTATGAACATCGGCAACTAAGCCCCATCCAAGGCGAGATTTTATTCGATCTTCAATATTATCTAAATCTGAAGGCGACCTATCACAAGAAATAACCATTTGACGGTTATTATCAATCAATGTATTAAAAGTGTGGAAAAATTCTTCCTGTGTACTATCTTTACCACAAATAAATTGAATATCATCAATCATCAACACGTCAACCGAGCGGAATTTCTCTTTAAACAAGATTACTTCTTTGTTACGCAGAGCTTTAACAAACTGATACATAAATTTTTCTGCCGACATGTATATTACTTTGCGGCTTGGGTTATTCTGCTTGATGTACCAACCGATTGCATGCATTAAATGCGTCTTACCGAGTCCAACCCCGCCATATAGAAAAAGCGGATTAGATTCAGAAACTGCACCTGATGATTCCGCAACAGCTCTTGCTGCTGCATAAGCTAGCTCATTTGGGGCTCCAACCACAAAATTATCGAAAGTAAAACGTACGTCAAGGGTTGAAAAGATATTTTCTGAATTAAGTTCACTACTGCCGATATCGGCAAAAGTCTTAGTAGGTAATTCTATAACTGTTTGGGTTGTTCCAGGTAGCTCTTTAGTAATTATATCAATCGACTTAATGGTATTATTATAATGTTGAAATAGTTGCAATATGACCATAGAGTACTTGGATTTTATCCAATCTCTAATAAAGTTAGTAGGAGCACAAAGAATAACGGTATTTAATGAAGACTCTATAAAATTGACTTTACTAAACCAGCTATTATATAGAGTTTCACCGTAATGATTGTAAAGATCTTGAGCCACGTGACTCCAGACATTTACATAATTATCACCTTGATCCGTTAAAATTATTTGATCAGTACTCACTTAAAACTGCCACGGTAAGTTATTTTGTTTCCAGCCTTTGTCTTGACTATTTCCTTCAAAGCCGTCACTAATATTATAACAATTTTTATAACCAATATTAGCTATAAAATTTGCCGCAATAAATGACCTATATCCTGAACGACACAGAAAAAATATTGCTGCACCTATTTTATCGTTAATAATAGATAAAAAATTATCTTCAAAATCTTTATTTAATTGTAGGCTTAGAAAGATCACCTTATTTTTATTAGCTAAATGAGGTATCCCAACTTGTTGCCACTCTTCTCTAGTTCTAACATCTACAAGGCAAGCATTATCATTTGAAATTAGTATATCATAAGCTTTTGTAGAACAGATATTTTGAACCGACATATTTACGCTTTTTTGCTGTTATTGATAACAAAAGTTAATAGAATTTTACCCATGTAAAATGGATTTATTAGAGTGTTTAATTATTAAAGCATTTTAAAATGATCTTGGTAGCTCTATAAACAAAATTTAAAATAATCTATTTTAGTTCTTTTTTGCTGCAAATTATAGGATTTGTTTTGAAATAGAAACAGCTATTGCTGTAAAAATCTTATTAATTTTCGTTAAGAAATACCTTAAAATATAAATAATTAAAATTTTGTTCATAGAACCTTAGTAACTTTAATAATATTATTATAAAAAAATTTTGCAAGATGTTATAGATGAATAAATTAAATAAAAACTCTTTACAAAAGAAACTTTTTTACCGTAGTAAAAATCGCGGTTGCAAAGAAATGGATTATATACTCGGTAGCTTTGCCGAAAAGTACCTATCCTTAATGGATGAAAAAAAACTTGAAGGCTATACTTTAATACTTGATCAAAACGATAATGACCTTTATAATTGGATTAATAATAAATCTTCTGCTCCTTCTTATCTAGATGCTGAAATAATTGATAAATTACGCAAAATAGCAAAAATATAAACTCCTGTAGAATGTTACAACAAAAATTTCCGACGGCTGCTAAATCTTTCTTTGTAATTGATAATTTTACTAAGAATCTTAAGCAAGATTTCATCTTGAGTGTGAGTAATGAAGAGGAGGCATTGCAATTATACAAGCAAGCTTTATTTTTTTCTTCTAATGAAAATATTTATTACTTTCCAAGCTATGATACTATCCCTTACGACCATACGTCACCAAATACAAATATCTTATCGAGACGTGCAGAAACATTAACCAAGCTAACAACAAATAATAATAACGGTAAATTACTCATCACTCATGTAGCAAACTTATTAAACAAATTACCGCCGAAAGATTTTTTGTCTAAATATTTTTTGAAATTATCACCTAAAATGAAATTTACTACGGATGAGCTTGCTATGTTTCTAGTAGAAAATAGTTTTACCAGAAATGCGAATAGCATCGATGTTGGGGAATTTGCGGTTAGAGGCGAAATCATTGATATAATATTGCCTGGTCCTAAAGCTTATAGAATTAATTTTAGCTGGGATTATATTGAATCAATAAAAGAATTTGATATTGATACGCAAATTTCAACTAGATCTTGTATGGAACTCGTTATTAGTCCTGCAAATGAGATAGTTTTAAATTCTGAAACAATTGGTAATTTTAAGAATAATTACTTACGAAATTTTGGAGTTAATCATACTGATAATCCTTTATATGAGGCGGTAATATCTGGCAGAAAATTCGCAGGATATGAACAATTACTCCCGTTATTTTACGATTCTTGCTCTAGTTTAGTAGATTACCTAAACAATCCTATTTTCATATTCGATAATCTGTCAAAACAATCCATTTTAGAGTTTGAACATAGTTATAATGATTTTTATTCCGCAAGATCAGAGACAAATAAACTTAAATTTAATAGTTTCTATCCCACTCTTTCACCGACTAGCTTATATTTTACCGCTTCTGAAATAACGGAATTACTAGAACAAAAAAATAATATACTACTTACTTTTGAAAACTCAGAGCAAGCTAGCTTAATTGAAAATATAG
>NZ_AKVZ01000025.1 GCF_000273745.1 Rickettsia australis str. Phillips | reverse complement strand
GAAGGCGAATTTGTTGTTCACAAAGATCATGGGATAGGGCAGTTTCTAAAGCTAGAAGCTTTAGAAATCAAGGGCAAGCTGCATGATTTTTTAAAGATTTTATATGCCGGCAATGATAAATTATATATACCGGTTGAAAATATAGAGGTAATAAAGAAATACGGTAATGATAATGCAGAGCTTGATAAGCTTGGCAGCGTCTCATGGCAAAGAAGTAAGGCGAAACTTAAAAATCGTATAAAAGAGATAGCACTGCATTTAATACAAATAGCAGCTAAAAGGAAACTTAATAGCAGTGCTGCCGTTGAATTTGACCTTGAAGAATATGATAAATTTTGTGCTAATTTTCCTTTCAGCGAAACAGAAGATCAGTTAACCGCTATCAACGATATTAAAGAAGATCTAAGAAACGGTATGTTAATGGATAGGTTAATATGCGGTGATGTCGGGTTTGGTAAAACAGAGGTAGCAATGCGTGCCGTCTTTATGGTAGCAAAATCTCTAAATGAACATTTACCTCAAGTAGCAGTCGTTGTACCGACGACTATTTTATGTAGTCAACATTTTTCAAGGTTCATAGAAAGGTTCAAGGGTTTTGGTTTAAATATCAAACAATTATCTAGTGTTGTGAGTTCTAAAGAAGCAAAGATTATAAGAGCGGAACTTGAAAGTGGTAAAATAAATATAATAGTAGGCACTCACTCTTTATTACATAAAAATATCAAATTTTTTAATTTGAAGTTGTTAATAATCGATGAAGAACAGCATTTCGGTGTTGGTCAAAAAGAGTTTCTTAAATCACTAAAATCCTCTGCCCATGTACTTGCAATGTCGGCAACACCGATTCCTCGAACGCTGCAAATGTCAATGACCGGTTTAAAAGAACTTAGTATTATTGCAACGCCGCCTCTCAACAGGTTGGAAGTTCGGACGATGGTTATGCTGTTTGATTCCGTTATTATAAGAGATGCATTATTACGCGAACATTTTAGAGGTGGAAGAAGCTTTTATGTAGTTCCAAGAATTAAAGATATAGAGGATATCGAAAAACAATTAAAACACATCGTGCCGGAATTAAGCTATAAAATAGCTCACGGAAAAATGACCCCGAGTAAAATTAATGAGGTTATGAGCGAGTTTTATGCCGGTAAATTCGATATACTAGTCTCAACTAATATTATAGAATCAGGCATTGATATAGCTGAAGCAAATACCATGATTATACATAAAGCCGATATGCTGGGGCTTAGCCAGCTATATCAATTGCGTGGTCGGATAGGTAGAGGTAAAGTACGGGGCTATGCCTATCTAACGGTAGCAAGTCATAAAAAGATGACATCGCACTCCTTAAGACGTTTAGAGATAATACAAAATAGTTGTGCTTTAGGCTCAGGTTTTACTATTGCAAGTCATGATATGGATTTACGGGGCTTCGGTAATTTGATAGGTGAAGAACAATCAGGACAAATTAAAGAAGTAGGTACGGAACTCTATCAAGAAATGCTGGAAGAACAAATAGCTATTTTTAAAGATGAACCTATTGTCTCAGAACAGCTATTTATCCCGACTATTAATTTAGGATTATCCGTCTTTATTCCCGATCATTATATATCCGATTCAGCCCTTAAACTTGGTCTATATAGAAGAATAGGTAATTTAAGCAATGAGATAGAAGTAGAGAAATTTAAAGATGAGATGATTGATAGATTCGGCTCACTACCGATTGAATTTAATAATTTACTTGATATTGTAAAAATAAAGCTATTATGCTTTAAGTTAAACATTGAGAATTTAGATTCAGGAGATAACGGATTTGTGATTAAATTTTATAAAAATGCTGATATGACCGATAAAATTTTGAAATTCGTTAGTACTTACTCTAATCAGGTAAAAATCAAACCGGATAATAAATTAGTATATATTAAGAAATTAGTAGATAAAAATATAATTACTGAGGCAAATCAGTTACTTTGGAATTTATCGGAGGCGTAGACTCGATGTCATTCCTAGCTCTGCGTTGCCTGCGTAGATACCGAGGTCGTCATTGCGAAGAGCGAAGCGACGCGGCAATCCAGTAAAAAATGCTAATTTATAGCATTTTTTACTGGATTGCTGCGTCGAATTACTGCGTAATTCTTTCCGCAATGACGGTAACATTTTTTTAACATAATAAACATGTCCTATAACCTAAAACAATTATTTCAACAATATAAAGTAAAAGGTTTGTCGATTAATTCTAAAACCGTTAAGGAGAATGATGTCTTTTTTGCGATTAAGGGACAAAATGTCGATGGAAATGATTTTATAAATGATGCTTTAAATCAGGCGGCAGCATTAGTCATTACGGACAATGAAAAAAGTGCTACTATAGATAAAATAATCTACGTAGAAGATGTACAAGCAGCTTTATATGAAGCTATAGAAATCTTTTATCCTAAGAAACCAAAGCATTTGATAGCCGTAACCGGTACTAACGGCAAAAGCTCGGTAGTGTCCTATATAGCTCAAACATACTCATTACTTGGAAAAAAAGCCGCATCTATCGGCACGATAGGTGTAGAGATTTTTGGCTACGATAATCTTATAAATGATATGCCGGAATTAACCACACTTGATTATTTAAGCTTTAGAAAAATTGCTCATAATTTAGCTGAAAACAATATAGAATATTTAGCTTTTGAAGCTTCTAGTCATGGTATTAATCAAGCAAGACTTGGGGAAATAAAAGTAAATATTGCATGTTTTACTAGCTTTAGTCAGGATCATCTAGACTATCACTATACAAAAGAAAATTATTTATTAGCCAAACTGAAATTATTTACTGAGCATTTATTACAAAGCGGTCTTGCAATATTAAATTCTGATATAGAAGAAATAGAGTTTATTAAAGATTATCTGTGTAACCATAATATTAAATTTATCACTGTTGGAAAAGAAGGTGATGTACAAATAACTAAAATGAATGGTTCTTTAAAAGGACAAAATATTAGTTTTGCATTTAATAATAGAGAATGTAGTTTTAATACCTCTATAATCGGTAGTTTTCAGGCTAGCAATTTGTTAATTGCCGCTCTTAGCATTCATTATATCGGATTTGATTTTAGTAAAATAATCGAAATTCTAACGCAAGTTAAATCGGTAAAAGGCAGAATGGAACGGATAGATAACACTAATATTTTCGTTGATTATTCCCATACTCCGGATGCTCTTGAAAAAGCTTTAACAGAGCTGAAAAATATTAAATTACGTGATAGTAAGCTAATCGTAGTTTTTGGTTGCGGCGGTAATCGTGATAAAACAAAGAGAGGTCTTATGGGGCAAATAGCTGCAAAACTTGCTGATACCGTAATAATTACCGATGACAACCCACGTCATGAAGATCCAAAACTGATCAGAGCCGAAATCATAAGATGTATAGAGAAAGTGGATTATACGGAAATAGCAAATAGAGAAGAGGCTATTAAATATGGTATAAATAATTTAAAACAAGATGATATTTTATTAATTGCCGGCAAAGGTCATGAAAATTACCAAATTATAGGAGATAAGAAATTACCTTTTGATGATGCTGAAATTGTAAGGAAACTAACGTTATTGCAAGGAAAGGCAAAGCATTGACGCAGCAATCCCATGCCAAAATCCTGAAATTGCCACGCTCCTTACAGTCGCTCGCAATGACGGGTTGGGCATCCACGTGGGTAATGCCATGCGGGAATGACATAAACAAGTCATACAACAACACATAAATAACAACAACATATGATCTGGAACTCTAAAACTTTAAGTGTTGCTCTTGGTATAACAATCTCTAATTCTATCAATTGTAATGAGGTACAATTCAACTCCAAAGATGTTAAAAAAGGTGACTTATTTATAGCACTTAAAGGTAATAGAGACGGTCATGATTATGCTCTAGATGCTATAGATAAAGGGGCGGCAGCCGTAATTGTTAGTAAGCAAGTAGAGATAATAGATAAAGATAAAATTATCTTAGTTGATGATTGTTTTGAAGCTCTACAAAAAATGGCTCTATATAAACGAGAGAATTCAAAAGCTAAATTTATAGCTATAACTGGTAGTGTCGGTAAAACTTCCACTAAAGAAGCATTAAAAGGATTATTACAACATGCTTCGTTAGTTTTCGCAGGTAGAGGCAACTTTAATAACCATTTGGGGTTACTTATTAATCTTGCATCAATGGCTGATGATATGGAATATGCTATTTTTGAGCTTGGTATGAACCATAAAGGCGAGATAAGGGAACTAGTTCAAATATTAAAACCAAATATTGCCGTGATTACTAATATTTCGGAAGCTCATTTAGAGTTTTTTAACTCGCTTGAAGAGATAGCTGAAGCTAAATGTGAGATTTTTGAAAATTTTAGCAAAAATGATATTGCTGTTATTAATGCCGATACTAATTGTTATAGCAAAATATTATCGATATTAAAAAACCTTTATATTGATAGGGTATATAACTTCGGCGTATCGCATAATACACCTGCACAGTTAGTTTTATATGAGAACCTAGGAGAGCAAGTCCACTTAAAATATACGATAAATAATAAATCCTTAGAGATAACTATACCGTTCATTCCTAGGCATTTTGCCAAAAATTATACCGGTGTACTGTTAATTATCGATATATTAGGTAAAGATATAGAGATAGCTGCAAATCACTTAGCAAATATTTATCCTACTAAAGGAAGAGGGGAAATTATCAATATACAAAATTCTCGTGTAATTTGTGATTACTATAACGCAAGTCCCAAATCAATGAAAGCTGCATTAGAATATTTAAAGCAAGTAATGGCTGAGAATAAAACCGTTATAATAGGCGATATGCTAGAGCTAGGGGAAAATTCTAAACGGTTACATGAGGAATTAGTGCCTTATATATTAGATGTCGGTTGTTCTAAGATCTATTTAGTAGGAATAAATACTAAATATATTTATGATTTACTTCCTGCCAAGATAGCTAAAAAATACTTTAAAAATGTTGATGAATTAATTACACATATTACAGATTTATTTAAAGGTAATGAGCTTATCTTAATAAAAGGTTCAAGAGGTATAAAACTTGATAAGATTGTTGATTATTATCAATAAATACACTAGGATATTTTTTAGTATTTTTAACTGGATACCACGATCACGCTACGGGATGACATCGAGTGCGTTTTTCTAGCTATACAATATACCTTAAATATACTTTTTAATTTAAATCTACAAATGTTATACAATCTTTTACTTCCTCACATTCATAATTCACATATAGCTAATTTATTTCACTATATTACTTTTCGTAGCGGTCTTGCTATTATTATAACTCTAAGCCTTAGTTTTATAATGGGTCCGATATTAATAAAATTTCTGCGATCGCTTCAAAAAAACGGTCAGCCTATACGTTCAGACGGACCTGAATCGCATCAAACAAAAGTAGGTACTCCAACAATGGGGGGCATTATGATTATTGTGTCTAGTGGTCTTTCTACTTTATTACTTGCTGATTTAACTAATAAATATATTTGGATTACGTTATTTGGTTTTATTAGCTTCGGTATTATAGGATTTATGGATGATTATGCTAAGGTAACTAAAAATAACCATTACGGGGTCAGAGGCAAAAGTAAGCTTTTACTGCAAGGAATTATTAGCTTAATTATATGTGTTTTACTAGAATATCTAGATAAAAATCCAAGTCATTTACTTAACGTACCGTTTTTTAAAAATTTAAATTTGGGTCTTGGTTATTTTTATATAGTTTTTGCTATATTTGTTATAGTCGGCTCTTCTAATGCCGTGAATCTAACGGATGGGCTTGATGGTCTTGCTACCGTTCCTATTGCTTTTACTGCTGGTTCTTTTGCTTTAATAAGTTATTTAGTAGGAAATCTAATTTACTCGCATTACTTGCAGTTAACTTATATACCTAATACTGGGGAGTTAACAGTATTGTGTGCGGGATTAGTCGGTAGCTGTCTTGGATTTTTGTGGTTTAATGCACAACCGGCAGAAGTTTTTATGGGCGATACCGGTAGTTTAAGTCTTGGTGGTGTACTTGGAATTATTAGCGTCATTACTAAGCATGAAATAGTTTTAGCTATTGTTGGCGGCTTGTTTGTTATTGAAACGGCATCTGTTATTTTACAAGTATATTATTTTAAAGCTACTAAAGGAAAAAGAATATTTAAAATGGCGCCGCTCCATCATCATTTTGAAAAACACGGTTGGGCGGAATCAAAAGTTGTAATAAGATTTTGGATTATTTCAGTTATATTTGCTCTTATAGGCTTATCATCATTAAAATTACGTTAAATATAATATAAATTAACGTTCTCTTTGCTTTTGTACAAGAAATTTACTATAATGTTGACATCAATTTAAGTAGGTGTATGGCGTGGCTAAAGAAATAGATATAAATAAATTATTAGCACAAGAAAATAATGCTTTAAATGCTATATTAAGTCAAGTAAATGAATTATGCACACAAAATAAGAAGTTGCAAGGTTTAATCGAAATACAAAATAAAACTAAAGAACTAGAAAAAGAACACAATAGATCGTTGCCTTGGTTTAAAAGACTTGTAAAAATAGTTTCTAAAGTAAAGTATATTTTTGTAAAAAGTGAAGAACAGTTAACAAATGAAGCGATAAAATATAATAACAAAATATTAAAAGGTATTGATAATAAGATATATAATATAGCGGAAAAATCTGCACCGTTAAAGCAAGAGTTACAAGAAGAAATCGAAAAAAATTTTAAGGCTTTAACAAAGAAAGATTTATCTAAAGAGCAAAGAGAAAGATTATCAGAAGTATATTTTAGCTATAAGAGCAAACCTGAAAGATTTTCAGCTCTACATATAACAAATCCTTTACAATTCATTAAGGCTGAAGAACTAGAGAAACAATATAATTCTTTAAATGCTACAAAACAAAACATCCAAAATTTAATATACGAGAATTCTAATATCAAAGAACTTAAAGCAATACAAAAACAGGTTGCTGAAATTAGAGAAGAAATACCTTATACATTTTTTGAAAAATTAAATAATATTTGGCAAAATGTTAAAAATGTTTTTGTAAATAATAAGGAGAAGGTTTTAGCAAAACACAAAGAAAGTAATACTAGAACAATTAGAAAGATTGATGAACAATTATATAAAACGAAGCATAAATTTGAGGAATTAATTGAAAATAAGGAAAGAAATATTCATGATATAATTGCAAAGTTATCTGGTAATGAAGAGTTGAAAAAGATAGTAAGTAATCTTGCAAATCATATGACTTCAAAAAAGGAGCCAATCTTAACCACCTTGTCCATAGCTAAACCTTTGGAAAATAATATAACACCGCCTCCTCCTTTATCACAAAATAATATTCCATCACCCCCGCCGCCACCACCTTTATCGAAAAATAACATTCCATCACCCCCGCCGCCACCACCACCTTTATCGAAAAATAACATTCCGCCTCCGCCACCACCGCCTATGGCTCCGGCTCAGACTGAGGCATTATCTAAGCCTGTAGGAGTTACTACGGTTAAAAAACCGGAAAATCAACCACGTCCTTCTATAGATACTTCTGATTTAATAAAAGAAATAGCAGGACCAAAAAATCTAAGAAAAGTTGAAAAAATGGATGTTAAGATACAAGATTCTAGAGATTTATTGCTGCAGTCTATAAGAGGTGAACACAAACTAAGAAAAGTTGAATTTGATCCTAATACAGGAAAACCGGTTGCACATTCTCATAGTAAGCCTGCTCAGAATGTTAATAAACCTAATGGTGTTGCATCAATTTTAGCACGCAGAGTTGCTATGGAGATGAGTGATAGTAGTAGCAGTAGTGGAAGTGAAAGCGATAGTGGTAACTGGAGTGATATTAGTGTTAATAGCAATAAACCAAAGGCTCTAAAAACTCGAGGAGAACGAGAGGCTACAAGGACTACGTATGCTCAAAAGATTCTCAGTAATAGGAGTGCACAAAAACCATCATTTGTTAAAAGTTAATCTTTAAGTATGCTTTGTTGTGTGGGGATACCTAAGCCGTCATTGCGAGGAGCCGTAGCAATCCAGAAAATAATGAAAAATTTTGTAAATAAGAATTTTTTACTGGATTGCTTCGTCAATTGCTATACAATTTCCGCATAATGACGATTCGGGGTCTACCTTTTAAACTTCTTAGTTACTTCAACTATTATTTTACCAAATAAATTAGCAGTTTTTAGATTGCCTTGGCTAGGAGCAATATTAGGGGAAAATTTATGGTTAGATTGAGTCATAAGTCCTGACCAGCTGGCAAGGCGGTTAATTTTATCAGGATCAGGCATCTCATGATCGGTAAAATTTGGTGAGCTTTCAGCTTATCCAACCCAAATCATACAATGCTGACTAGTGAAGTGAAATAGCTGTTGAATACTGCATAACTTATCGCCTGAATAAGAAGTAGAATTAGTAAAAGCTGCAGCTATTTTATCTTTCCATTTTTGTTGTGTCCATCTAGTTGAGGTAGCTTCCATAAATATTTTAAATGATCCGGTTAAACTACCCATATAGGTTGGGACTCCAAAAATAATAGTATCTGCATTGTCTAATAAATCCCAATCGATATTATCAGGTTTGTCCTTATTTATTTGTATAATAGAAACATTTGCTCCTGCTTCTTTTACGCTCTTGTATTTAGTTCTTTAGCTACTTTTGCAGTATGACATATCCACTATAATATACGATAGCTACTTTAACCATTTTATTCTCTATATAAATATTACAATTCATTTTGCTTTTAATGGTGTTACCCGCAGGATTCCTATGTCATTCCCGCATAGGCGGAATCTATCATAAAGCGAGATTAAATCGAGCTTTTAACAAGCTTTAAAGTACTGGATTCTTGTCTACGCGGGAATGACATGAACCGGTTCATACTAACCACACCTCTCCTATAAGCCTACAATAAACTCGGCTTCAGTTTTAGACTTTAGTTCCTCAATAGTAACATCGTCAGCCTTTCTAACTAATACCATTTCATCTTTATCAATATCAAAAATTCCAAGATCGGTAATGATTCTGTTAACTACTTTTTTGCCTGTTAATGGAAAACTGCATTCTTTTAATAATTTAGCACCGCCGTCTTTTGCGTTATGTTCCATTATAATAACTACTCTTTTGGTGTTAGCGACTAAATCCATAGCTCCTCCCATACCTTTAACCACTTTACCTGGAATAGTCCAGTTGGCAAGATCGCCTTTTTGTGAGACTTGCATAGCACCTAAAATAGTTAAATCGACATGCGAACCTCTAATCATCCCAAATGAAAAGGCACTATCAAAATAGCTACTTTCAGGTAGAGCCGTGATAGTTTGCTTACCGGCATTAATTAAATCAGGATCTTCTTCTCCTGCGTAAGGAAATGGTCCCATACCAAGCATACCGTTCTCGCTTTGAAATATTACATTCATTCCTTTAGGTATATAGTTTGTAACAAGAGTAGGGATACCTATACCAACGTTGACATATGACCCGTCTTTAAGCTCTTCTGCGGTTATTTTGCACATTTGTTCTTTAGTCCAAGGCATATTTATTGTTCTCTAACAGTTAATTGTTCAATACGTTTTTCATATTTCTCACCTACTATTAATCGCTGTATGAAAATACTAGGTGTATGAATATTATCAGGTTCTAGCTCTCCTACATCGACTATTTCTTCTACTTCGCAAATTGTGATTTTGGCTGCTCCTGCCATGACTGCATTAAAGTTTCTTGCAGTTTTATTGTAAATTACGTTACCGCTTTTATCGGCTTTAAAGCCTTTAATAATAGCAAGGTCAGCTTGAAGTGCTGTTTCCATTATATATTTTTCGCCGTTAAACTCCTTTGTTTCTTTACCTTCTTCAACTATTGTACCTATACCTGTTTTAGTATAAAAAGCCGGAATTCCCATGCACGCTGCTCTAATTCGTTCAGCTAAAGTTCCTTGGGGGTTTAATTCAAGCTCAAGTACTTTATCAAGATATTGTTGCTCAAAAATCTTATTTTCTCCGACATAGGAAGAAATCATTTTTTTTATTTGTTTAGTTTGAAGAAGAAGCCCAAGTCCGAAATTATCAACACCGCAATTATTGCTTATAATAGTTAAATTTTGAATCTTGCTTTTAAGAAGTGCATTTATTAGATTTTCAGGAATACCACATAGACCGAATCCGCCTGACATGATAGTCATGCCGTCATAAAGAAGTCCTTCAAGAGCAGCTTCAGCCGAAGGATAGATTTTATTCATAAATTTTAAATTATTTAATATCTATTATTTAAGAAATTAGGAAGATTTTCAAAAGAAGTCAAGGACATACACAAGTTTGGTATGTTAAAAAAATACTTTACAAATTTAAAATATTATATATCGTAATTACTTATGAATTAATAATAAAAATTAATAATACTATGAAATTAAATAAATTAAATTTAACTATTGCGGCTTGTTTTTTGTATTCATCAACAGTATTAGCAACTACATCAAATATTGATGACGATATAGCAATTCAAGAAAATTCTAAAAAAAATTATAGCTATATATTTACTTATGATAAAGATATGTCCTCAAGAGCGAGTAGCGATGCTGCTATGTCATTGATTGAAGGTTACCGTCAATTAGATGATGCTATATTTGCCGATTCAGATAATATAGCTATGAATATCTTAAGTTATATTACAAGATTTACTGCTACATCTTGGATTATGGTAGGTAATCATGAAATAGGAGGTCATGGAGCAAGAGCAAGAGAATTTAATTTAAAAGTAACAAAATATGAAGTAGATCCTTTTGAGGGTACAACATATTTTAAAGTTGAAGATCTTAATTCTTTGCAAGTTCATAAGCAAATTGCTATGCATACAGGTGGGATTCAAACAAGCTATTTGTTATCTGAAAATATTAAAGATAGATATATGACAAGTAACAAAATTAACCCTACTTACGGTATAGGTTATTTATGGACAAGACTAGATCAGGCAAGTTATATTTTTAGTACTAAGTTTGACGGTAAAGATAAAGATGGTAATGATATAAATGCATATGTGAAAGCGATTAACTCCATATACGGTAAAAATTATATTACTAAAAATAAAATTCGTTCATATGCTTATTTAGATTTATTTGATCCGTTTTTATTCTATTCAGGATATTCATTTATAATGAATCAAGATCTTAATAATATTCCAATGTTTGAGTTAGGAGAAGTGAAATATTTACCTGCGACTAGAGCGATACTTGCTCCATACGGTTTAGAGCGTGGTTTAGTTAACCATTTTGTTGTTGATAATAAATATATTCAAGTTAATATTAATTATGGCAAAAATCAGAAATTTAAGTCTTACAGTGTTGGAGTTAAAGCAAATAAATTAATCGAGTTCGATTTTGGCGGTTTAGGTTTAGAAGCGGCATTTTGGAATCAGCCTAAAATGTTAACCGCTACTCCTTTAAAAGAGAGCTGTAAACAAGGTGGATTTGGGGCAGTTAATTTTGAGTTTAGCTTAAATGAAACATTTAAGATAGTTGGCTCAGGCGGGTACAAAACAGCGGGGTTTCTAGAAGGTATGCCTTTGAAATCTTCAGCTATTCTTAGGGCAGGGTTAAAATTAGATTTATAAGCGTTGCAAAAAACATCATTGTGAAGCGCCCGTGCCAGCGTGGATATCGCTCCGTCATTGCGAGCGACTCAAAGGAGCGTGGCAATCCAGTAAAAATAATAAAAATGCTATGCATTTGACTGGATTGCTTCGTCAATTAATGCGTAATTTCCTCGCAATAATGACTTTAGTATCAATGTAACTATATTGATTCCGAATGACTTTCTGAATCCCCTATAATATCTACTTGTGTTTCGCCGGTAAGATAATTCTTAGAAAATTCACTATGGTAGAGTTTTTGTATCTTTTTGACATATACAATCTTTAATTGCTCCACCTTGATCCATAGCATATATTAAATGCTTCTTGATCTAAATTCATGTAGCGTAAAAGATTATCTACTATTTTTATATTTCCTGTTTTTATTCCTTCATAAAGGTATTTATTATCATCTTTAATGTTATTACCCGTTAAGCGGAGTAATAATAAAGTGTAAACCCCTGTTATTTCTTAAGATTGGATACAATCGTTAAAGCTTTGTATATAATAGAGGAGTGCGGTTGTTCTGAGGGTAAACATATCTTAGTAAGAAAAACTAGGGCGATGATAGGATCAAGTTTAGCGATTTTATAAGACTTTTTTCATCTTTCATCTAATATTATATTGAAGTTAGGATAGGATGTATACTTGGTATATCGATAACATTGGTCATTTCAAACATTAATTTTTTTAAATCTTCTACATTATCTTCATTCATTGCTGTTTGGAATTTACTTCCTAATTCTTCTACAGTATATAAATTTCTTGTGAATTAGTAAACATATTAATCTTTATTTAATG
>NZ_AKVZ01000024.1 GCF_000273745.1 Rickettsia australis str. Phillips | reverse complement strand
GTTAATTTTATAAAATAGTAAACAAATATAATCAGGTAAACTAAAAATTCTTATTAATTTTCTTAGCAAAATAATTTAGAATATATGCTAGCTATTCTAGAAAAATTTTTATTTTCTTCCATAAAAACGTTCATCAATATACGTGAAGATACTGTATCTGCTCTTAAAAGGCTCGGTATTAATAATATTCGTGATTTATTATTTTATCTACCTGTTTCATACCAAAATAAAATATTATTGCCCAATTTAACGGAAGTCAGAGACGGGGAAATAATCCAAACGGAAATTGTAATTGAGAGTGTTAATTTACCGAAAAAAAGTAATCAGCCTTTAAAAATTACGGCTAGCCATGATACCGATTCTTTGTTATTAGTGTTTTTTCATAAACCACCACCGTTTATTTTTAATAAGCTGAAAGTTGGAACAAAGCATATTATTAGCGGTAAAGTACAATTTTTTGATCACTATTTGCAGATTTTGCATCCTGAATTTATTACGAATCCTAAACTCGCAAAAGCAATAGAGCCGATTTATTCCCTGACATACTTGCTTAGTAACAAGCAGCTATATTCATATATCATAAAAGCAATAGAGATATTTGAAGAGAAGTGTAAAGTGGTGGAAGATAAAGAAGTGAAGGAATATTTGGATGAGGTATTGCAGAGTTTGAAGGTTTTACATGTAAGCGAGGTTGTCATACCGTGGCTTGACCACGGTATCCAGAAAAACATAAAAAAAGACTGGATCCCGCGATCAAGTCGCGGGATGACACCGGAAAAATCTAGTAGGTATGACACTGAGTTGGTCAAAAAACAACTAGCAGCTAAAGAACTAATCGCCAATCAAATATCTCTTTTTAATGTACGTACGCAAATAAGTAGAAGACAAGGTAATATTTACCTGAAAGCTGCAGCTATTCAAGCAAATATATTAAATGAGTTAGGGTTTGAGTTAACGCCGTACCAAAAGCAAGTCATAGAAGAAATAGAGTTTGAGCAAGGCAATAAAGTAGAAATGATGAGATTACTGCAAGGTGATGTTGGCTCCGGTAAAACTTTGGTAGCTTTGCTGACGATGGTAAATGTGGTAAAAGCTGGATTTCAAGCAACGCTTATGGCCCCAACCGATTTGCTTGCCAATCAGCATTATGAGTTTTGTGTTAAAGCTTTAAAAAATACTAATATAAGAATTGCGTTACTTACCGGTAAAATCCTTGGGGCAGCTCGAAAAAATATCATGCAGCAGCTCAAAAACGGCGAGATTGATATATTAGTTGGTACTCATGCTTTATTTCAAGAGAAAGTAATCTTTAAGAAGCTAGGTTATATAGTGATCGATGAGCAGCATAGATTTGGGGTACAGCAGCGTTTGAACCTGATAAATAAAGGAGTAAATCCCGATGTTTTAGTTATGACCGCAACGCCGATTCCTCGGAGTCTTGCCCTTACTATGTTTGGTGATATGAGTATCTCAAAGCTCATGGGTAAGCCAAAAAATCGTTTGCCTATCGCTACAAATACCATGTCAGTTAATAAGATAGAACATATTATCGAAGCAATAAATAAGAAGCTTATGGCAGGTGAGCGGGTATATTGGATTTGTCCATTGATAGAA
>NZ_AKVZ01000023.1 GCF_000273745.1 Rickettsia australis str. Phillips | reverse complement strand
TATCAAGGTTATACCGGTATTATTCACGGTAAGATGAAGAACGAGCAGAAAGACCAAATAATGAAGCAGTTTAAGGAAGGTGAAATTAAGATATTAGTTGCAACAACTGTTATTGAAGTCGGAATAGACGTGCCTGAAGCAACCTTGATCATTATTGAAAACGCTGAGAGATTTGGTCTTGCTCAGCTTCATCAGCTTAGAGGTAGAGTAGGGCGAGGCTCTTTGCAATCATATTGTATATTGCTATATAATCCTAAAAGGCTTGGAAAAGTTGCACGAGGTAGGTTTGAGATAATGAAACAAACTAATGATGGATTTTATATCGCTGAGCAGGATTTAAAACTTCGAGGTAGCGGTGAGGTTTTAGGAGTAAAACAAAGCGGTGAAATGGAATTTTTCTTTGCTGATTTGGCAAAAGATTATGATCTATTACTTAAAGCTCATAAATTTGCGGAAATAGGTTCAAAAGGTAATTTAAATTTTGTTAACTTTCAGATAAAGCTTTTCGCCAAATCGCAAGTAAGTGAGTTGGTTTAGGTTTAATGATTTTCGTCATTGCAAGGAAAAATTGAAGATTTTGACAAAGCAATCCAGTAAAAAAATTCTGATTTACAGAATTTTTTTACTTATTTTTCTGGGTTGCCGCAGCCACTTTGTGGCTTTGCAATGACGATTTGGTAACATTCGTACACTAGTGGCTGTACCAAATACTAATACTAAAGCTATTAGTATTGTATTATGTTTTTATTTTGTAGGTGCTGTTGGTAACAGTATGTCTCCATTTAATTTCATCTCATATGGAGTATCTAGGTTATTAGGATAAAGTGTATAATAAGACGGATTCATGTCCTTTAATGATTGAACTCCTATTTTATTAAGATCATGAAGCTCTGCTATTTTATGATAAAGAATTTTTGAAATTTTTTTACTGTCTGCTACTGCAGCAATCTCATAAATTGTATGACCGCTATTATTAGGTATTAAAGGAAATAATTTAAAATCAGTTTCTGCTTTTGCCTTACTAAAATAATTTTTTAGTAGAGGAGTATTTGGTGATTGAAGTATATTCATTAAAACTGCATTTCCTTCGGTGTCCTTATAATTAAGATTAAGTTGATCCTGTAAAAGTAGTAGTTTTACAGTTTTGTAATAATTATTTTGTAATGAAGTTTTGAAAGCTGCATCTAGAGGTATATTTACAGCATTATAAGCACGTATAGTAGTAGCTAAATCATTTATAAGTAAGTTTACTAAAAATGCTTTTTGGTGTTACGTTAGTACGCGGAGTATTGGCATCTTAATCCATTAATATTATTTAATATTCGTATAGCTTATATATTAAAAATTTTTAATATATAAATAAGCATTAGTGATATACATATAATGGCCTTAAATGTCAATTAATTAGTTTTTATTTTTACTATTTATAATATTAGGTTAAAATTTATTTGACTGATACCCTATTATCCAATTAGTCCTGTGTAATTTCCGCAAGCCTAGTAAACAGAGCGTCAATCATATCCCAGCCTTTTTTTTGAATAGTGAGTAAAGAAGAATCATTAATATTTATTTGTTTTAATAAATCTATTCCCATTTGTTCATGTTCAGGATCAAGATACATATGTGTTTTGAAATGTTTTGCTGACTTATGATTTAAAAATATTGATCCTAGTTTTTCATAAAATATAGTAGCACAAGACTCTATTACTAAATGGACAAGAACAGCTCGTTCACTATCTCCAAGAGTCATCATTTTTAGTATAAACCAAGAACCTAAGGCCTCACAAATAGAATCTGTAACTTCTTCATCATTTTCTAGATTTTGGGATAATTCTATATTATGTCCAAATTCATCGGTAAGATGTTCCCATGCAAGTTGTTTAAATTCTTTTGTTTCAGAAAACACTACTCTTGCTAATACCATTTTTTGAAATGCGTCTGACCAAATCCAAAAATGTATAAGAAATTTATTTTTTCGTATGGTACTATCTAACTTAATTTTAAATAGTTTATTTTTTCTAAATTGCTCTTTATATTGTTCATTATCCAAAATTAAGCGATCTATTATATTCATATATTTAATTATCAATTTATTTAAATATATTAATATTAACTAAATTACGCTGTCACTAATTATTAATGTTTATCTACCAATTTTTAAAACCATATGTGTATTTATAGATGAATATGAATTGTAAGATTATAATTTGTATACAATATATATATATAACATTACGACTTATCCATTTGAGATTTATTGGTATTTTTTGTGAGTAATCGCTTAAGATCATTAATATGTAAGTAATTGTTAAAAAAGTGAGGTTTAAAATTAAGTCAGTATTTGAAAAATTAAAATCACTAAATGGAATCGCAAGAGTAAAAAGAGTCGAATGCACTAGGGAAGCAAAAATTGCTACAAAACCGCAAAGTTTTAGATTTACCTGCTCATGTTTTGCAATAAATCCAAGTATCATTATAGCAATCACAAGAGTCCCGTAATCAATCAAAGCCCAGCTAATATACCACAATATTACCATTATAACTACATGGTAATAACCGCTATAGAAAAAGCGAGTTAAAGAATTACGAAAATAATAAATATACCATTGCCCTAGATAGATAGAGATTAGAATATGTGTAGTAAGAAACTGTTTAAATAGTACAGTAGTATATATTTGTAGCAAAACTCCGCATATTATTATTCTAGTTTTTGGCTTATCATGAAAATTATAACCGGCAAAAAAGCAAAATATCGGCATAGCCGTGCGACCTATAATGCGCATAACCGTTAATTCAGGATATAGATATAAACCCACATGATCAATGCTCATGGCTATAATAGCTAAGGTTTTTAGCAAATCCTGATAATTTGATTTATTTTTTGTTATTATCATAATTGACCACTTTTAATAAATATGCTGTGCCGAAAAATACTCCCATTCCAACTGCAATTGTACTACCTAGCATACAGATCTTAATCAGTAAATATTCTGAATAAAAATATTCTAAATAATAATGTTTTATTAAAGCAATTATAATAGACATTAATGTACAGCATAACAAAATTTTACCGCAAAAAAGTTTTATACCGTCTTCTATATGAAGTTTATTTTGTTTTGTAGTATAGCTATATAATAAACCTAGATTATACCAAGCCGCAATAGATGTACCTACTGCAATACCGATATGTTTCAAAGAATCCATTAATAATAGATTCATACCGGTATTAATTATGATTGAAAATAAGGTTATTTTGAGTGGTGTTTTAGTATCTCCGTTAGCATAAAAAATAGGAGTTAAAATTTTTGCCAAAATAAAAGCAGGAAGTCCGAGTGCAAATGCAGAAATAGCCTCGGCTGTATTTGTAGTATCTTGAGGCGTGAATACTCCTCTTTCATAAATTATATTAATAATCGGATTAGATAGAATTATAATACCGAATGTTGCAGGCAGTGATAATAATAGCCCTATTCTAATAGCGTTATTCTGTATTTTTTTTGCAGCTACTATATCATTTGATTTATAGATTTTTGACAGCTCAGGTAGCAATATAGTAGAAAAGCTAGTACCTATTATCGATAAAGGAAATTGATATATCCGGTCGGCATAAGATAATATAGAAATAGCACCTTCAATAAAGCTAGCAATAGATTGGGATATGAAAAGATTTAATTGCTGTACGCCGGAGCTAATAGTTGCCGGTCCCATATTAATCAAAAGCTTTTTTACATCAGGATCGCTTGGGTTAAAAATTATTGGAAAGTTTAAATCCGATCTTTTTACACAGACAAACATAAAAGAAACTTGTAATATTCCGGCAATTATTAAAGATAAGCTAATTGAGGTAGTAGACTCTATATAATTATCAAATGTTAAAGTAAAAATTATTACGCATACACTTAAAATAACCGGTGAAAAAGCAAAGGCTGCAAATTTCTTTACAGAGTTTAATATTCCGCCAAGTAGAGCTGTTAATGAAACAAATATTAAATAAGGTATTGTAATTCGGCATAAAAATACCGTAAGCTCAAATTTTTCTTTTTTACCGTGAAATCCAGGAGCAATAAACAACATTAATTGTGGCATGAAGATTTGCATTGATGCTATTATTACTATTAATGTCAGAAGTAGAATGGTAAATACCTCGCCTGAAAAATTATTAGCGTCTTTCTTAGAAATAAGAATTTTTTCATTATAAATAGGAATGAATACGCTTGACAATGCCCCTTCTGCAAAAATTCTTCTAAATAGATTCGGTAGTTTAAAAGCAACATTAATGCTATCACCCATAGGCGTAGAGCCAAATAATGATGCGATAAATTGTTCACGTACAAGCCCAAATATACGAGAAATTAGTGTAAAAAAAGCTACTATGACTCCTGAACGAAATAATGTCACTGTTTTCTTAATATTACTGTTTTTTATAGATACGTTATTGTAAGGATATATTGTTTGCGTGGATTAGTTTTACCTATGTCATACCGTGGCTTGTCTACAGGATCCAGAAAAAATAATCTCAACGTTATTACCGACAGTACATAGCTTGATAGAATAAACATATAAAAATTTATTTTTATATGTTTTACTGGATACCGTGATCAAGCCACGGTATGACAGAACTACCGTACCTCTAACTAACCCTATCTATTCCTTCATTGATTAAAGCTTCTGCTTTTGCTTTATTTTCCCATCCGTTAACCTTAACCCATTTACCTTTTTCTAAATCTTTATAATGCTCAAAGAAATGCACGATACGTTTCTTTAGCATTTCACATAAATCATCTAGTTCTTTAATATGATCGAAAGTAATATCGAGTTTAGAGGTTGGTACTGCGATAATCTTCTCATCGAGTCCTGATTCGTCTTCCATCATTAATACGCCGACTGCTCGGCATTTTATAACCGACCCAGGCACTACCGGATGATGAGCTACGACAAGTACGTCTACCGGATCACCGTCATTTGAAAGAGTATGAGGAATAAAGCCGTAATTACACGGATAGCTCATGGTAGTTTGTATAAAGCGATCAACAAAAACAGCTCCTGATTCTTTGTCAAATTCGTATTTGATTGGACCGTTATTCATCGGAATTTCGATAATTACGTTTATTTCGTCATTATTTGCTTTTGCTTTGATTTTATCTATAAACATGTTTTTTGTTTTGTTTTTGTCATGCCGTGGCTTGACCACGGCATCTAGTTAAAAATATAAAACAACTTGTGTTTTAAGTTGTTTTTATGGATACCGTGGTCAAGCCACGGTATGACACCGAGTGCTTTAACTCGGAGGTCTGTAATTCTCATCATGCTTTGCAAGTAATTGCCTTGCTATAAATTTCCTGTCCAATAATTGCCCTATGGCAATAATTCCTTGTCCTTCACGAAATAGGGCAGGGAGGACTCCTTGATATAATATCTCTAAATCCTTAATATTATCGGTAATAACAAAACTTATCTTATCAGCAGCAATTTTATTTATTGAGTCTATTTTAACAAGCCCGCCTACTCTTAACTCTTTGCCTTCTTCTATTGTATTAATTTTTGACGGCGGCAAAAAAAATACTATATTTTTCTCTAAATTGTAAAGTATTATACTAATTCCGAGAGTAGCTGAGCAGAAACAAATAATGATTGTTATTAATCTATTTCTTACTCTCTTTTGCATTAAAGTTCTGTTTATTTTTCAATGACTTGTAATTTAAAAAACTTACGATTAACAGTATGGCTAAGGTTAAGAGGGTAAATAAATACGCTACCGATATATAGTTATTCATTTCTTAAAAACTCCATAATGTCCTTAGGTGAAGAATCTAAATAGAAATGTTTTAGATATTTTCCGTTTGCATCGATTAAATAGGTAAAAGATGAATGATCAAGCATATAGTTCGGGTCGTCATCGTCACCATTTACACGAGCATAGAAAACCTTGAATTTATCAGTTACATCTTTTATTTGCTGTTCGTTACCGGTAAGACCTATAAATTTTGGATGAAAATGTTTTAAATATTCTTTAAGCACTTCAGGTGTATCACGTTTTGGATCAATAGTGATAAAAATAGGTAGAATATCTATTTTATGTTTATTTAAAATTTCTACAATCTCCGTCATTTTATTTAGAGAGGTTGGGCATATATCAGGACAGTTAGTAAATCCAAAGTAAATAATGCTTAAGTTACCTTTCAACTTGTCACTATTAAATATCTCTCCATTTTGGTCTATTAGTTTAAAACTACCGCCGATTTTTACGTTATCTTCATAGATATTAACTTGACCGGCAAGCGGTTTTTCAGGCGTGCTTAAAGATAACAACAAATATAGTGCTCCTACTCCTATTAATAAGCTAATTACGATAATTATTTTGATAACATTTGATTGCATTTTCATAAGATATTACCCATTTTTTCGTTGTCATCCTAGCTCACTTGTAGAGGTTTTGTTGGAATACGTTCGATGTCATTCCCGCGTAGGCAGGAATCCAGCGTCAAGCGAGATTTAAAACAGTTTTTTAAAAATCTTTAAAGTATTGGATTCCCGCCTACGCGGGAATGACATAAATGATCCATGCAACAACGCCAGTTTTTCCTCGCAATGAAGCTAAAACTATGACTACCACAAAGTCTACTCTTTTACACCAAACCTAATTTTTTAGGTTTAAAATACTTTACCCAAATATCTATTAACAATTTAGTAATGATAATTGCCGAAAACATTGAAGATATAATCCCGATTGTTAATGCAACGGCAAAACCTTTTATTGCCCCGACTCCGAATATATAAAGTAAAAAAGCAACAATTAAAGTAGTGAAGTTAGAATCAAGGATAGTAGCAAACGCAGATTCAAAACCGGTTCTAATGGCATAAAGATTAGAAACACCTTTATGCAGTTCCTCCTTAATCCTTTCGTAAATCAATACATTAGCATCAACAGCCATCCCCATAGTTAGTATTATTCCTGCAATTCCCGGCAGAGTTAAAGTAGCTTGGAAAAGTGAAAGTAAAGCTAGAATATATAACAATGCAAGGCTTAAGGCTATATTGGCGAATAAACCAAGTACGCCGTAAGACCAAACCATAAATATACAAACTGCTATAAATCCTATAAGCCATGCCTTTTTGCCAGACTCTATAGAGTCAGCACCTAAATTTGGACCTATACTTCTCTCTTCAATAATTTTAAGCGGGGCAGGGAGCGAACCGGCCCGCAATAATAGTGCAAGTTCATTTGCTGACTCAACGGTAAAATTTCCTGTTATTATACCGCTTCCGCCCATAATCGCTCCGTTTATTGTTGGAGCACTTAGTAATTTATTGTCTAAAACTATAGCAAGGCGTTTACCGGTATTATTTTTGGTTATTTCACCGAATATTTTACTACCTAAATTATTGAAAGAAAAGGCAACTACCGCTTGTGAATTTTGATCAAAAGAAGCTGAAGCGGTTGTAAGCTGATCCCCACCCAAAACAACTTTTTTCTTTATAACTACATAATACTCCCCATGACTTTCGCTATCTCCCTTAACTAGCATTGAACCTACCGGGACATGCCCTTTTACCGCTTCTTCGATATTGGCATTTTCATCAACTAAATGAAAAGTTAGTTTTGCAGTTTTCCCTAATAGATTCTTCAGGTAAGAGGGATTTTCTTCGCCGGGAATTTGCAGTAATATATGCTTATCGCCTTGCTTCTGTAGTGTTGGCTCTTTAGTGCCGGTACTATCAACTCTCATTCGAACGATCTCAATAGATTGGTCTACTACCTTATTAAGTAAGTCATTTAATCTAGATTCGCTGTAGCTAAGCTTTATTTTATTTTTATTTACGTCAGCGATAATTTCTGGATCGATTTTATTAATTATTTTCTTTAAAGGTTTTAATTCCTCAGGCGATCTTACTTCTAATTGAATGTTATTTTGTCTAACTAACAGATTTTTATAGCCGATTTTATCCTCGCGAAAATTTTTGCGTAAAGTATCAGCAAGATTTTCCATTGAATCATTTAAGTAGGTATCAAAATCAACATCGAGTAATAAATGGGCGCCTCCTCTAAGGTCAAGCCCTAAATTTACTGAATCATTAGGCAAAAACTTAGAGTTTACCTGCATAAAATTAGGTAAGACACAAATAACCGCAAAAACCGTACATATAATTGAAAAAAAAATTTTCCACTTAGGAAGATTTTGCACCGTTTACCTTCTTATCTTTTTTGTTATTTTCTTTTTTTACTGCTACTTCTTTTGTACGACTAGTTATATCGATAATAGCACTTTTTAAAGCTTTAATACGTACGTCTTTAGCTATTTCGATTTCAACCTTATTGTCATTTTCACTTACTTTAGTCACAATACCGTAAATGCCGCTATTTGTTAGAACTTCTTCGCCTTTTTTAACTTCACTTACTAATTTCTCTATTTCTTTGCGTCGTTTTTCTTGTGGACGTAATAATAAGAGGTAAAATACGGCAAAAATTAAAACCATCGGTATTAAGCTTGTGAATCCCGATTGTAGAAAATTTGTTTCTACAGGCACTACCTCAGTTGCCTGTATCTCTATAATGTCATTATTATTTGCCTGATTATCTTGCGTATTTGCTGACATATGTAATTTCCTAATTGTTGCAATAAAATAAAAATAGCTACCTAATAGCTTTAATGCAAGGGTAAAATAAATAATGTATAAGTTAATTATAGTTCGTGCTAGTATTAAATAATCAAAAACTAATTATATTGATGACAACTAAAATCGCCGATATAAAAAATTATATAGAAGAAAAAGCGGATTTATTAATTGCTTTGTCTCGTATAGAAAAAGGAGAAGAAGTAATTTCATTAGAAGATATTAAGAAAAAAGATGGTTTGAAAGATTGAATTTATGATAAACTTACTGATGTTATTTGCGAAAGAACGTTATTGCTTGGACTGATTGTCCGTCATTGCGAGAAGAATTACTGAGTAATGCGACGAAGCAATCCAGTAAAAAATTCTGTAAATCAGAATTTTTTTAACCGTTTTCTGGATTGCTGTGTCGCTTCGCTCCTTGCAATGACCGCTTTGGTTTCCACGCAACAATGCCACGCAAAAATGACATAAAACAGAAAAAATCACTGGAGCGGGTGAAGGGATTCGAACCCTCGACTTCGACCTTGGCAAGGTAGCGCTCTACCCCTGAGCTACACCCGCTTAAATATGAGGGTATCAGTCAATAAATTTAAACCGATAATTTAATTCTTCTTTGCGGCAAATTATAAGATTTTTTTGAAATATTGATAATATCCCTTCAAAAATCTTATGAATTTTTGCTAAAAAAGCCCTTTAATTACTAATTAAAATTTATTTACCGATACCATCTAATAACGGCGTTTTAATGTAAAAAGTTTAAGGGGATCAAAATTAATTACATATAAAACGCCTTAGTACTTTTTAATCTAAGCGAATTTGAATATAAGTAATTATAAGATAAATTGCAAGTATTAAATTAGAAATTTATTGGCATTGCTAAATAAAGATAGATTATTTAATAAATTAACGCCATTGCAAAGAAATTACAAAGTATATTGACTAAGCAATCTAGTTAAAAATTCTGTAAACTAGAATTTTTTATTATTATTTTTTAGATTGATATGCTCCTTTCAGTCGTTCAGCTCATTAGTCATTATTGCATGGATCGGTAAAATCCACTGTGTCACTTAGTTCGCTTGACCACGGGGTCCATAAAAACAATAAAAATACTAATAATTTTAGTATTTTTACTGGATACCGTGGTCAATCCACGGTATGACAAAGGTGAAATTGTACCACGCAATCAGCTCATTACAATACTAGTCTTTAGTTAGCAATTCTATAAAATCTAATTTTTTTAAATTGGCTTTTATTTTTATATAAAACAGTATAATTCTTTATTAATTTTAACTAATTTGCAAAAAGTATATTAAGTTACGCAAAAGAGTTTAGCCCGTAATCAAAAAGAAGCAATAGCGCTACTATCGATAGGTACGTTTATTAAATATTTTGATCTCATGCTATATGTACACATGGCGGTACTTCTTAACGAGCTATTTTTTCCTGAAGCCGATGTACGAGCTGCTTCTCTATATTCTGCCATTGCATATTGTTCAACATATGTATTTAGACCTATAGGCGCTTTAATATTCGGTTGGATAGTAGATACTATAAGTCGTAAGGCAACGGTCATTATTACAACTTTTTAATGTCGCTTTGTTGTCTTATAATGGCTAATTAAAAACTTATGCCGAAATTGGTATTACGGCAACTTTTGTAGTAACTGCATGTCGTATCGCTCAGGGTATGTTCTCTATGGGGGATTATCTAACCGAAACGACCAAAATTCCTCAACGTTATTGGGTAGTGGCTTTGCTTGTTGTTTTTGTAACTTTAGGTGCAACCGTAGTATTGGCGGTGGGAACACTTGTTACTTCTTTTGGACTTGATTGGCGTATTGCATTTTGGTTTGGAGCAGCTATTGCTATAGTTGGTGCTATTGCAAGGACAAATCTTAGAGAGACTCTGGATTTCATTGATGCAAAAAGACGAATAAAGAAAACTGTAGCACAAGCGGGGATAGATAGTAATAGGCTAAAATCAAGCCCTATTTGGAGTGAAAAAATTAATAAACCAACAGCAATAGCTTTCTTTTTTATACATTGTGGAGCCCCGTTATGGTTTTATATTGTTTATATTTATTGCGGTAATATGCTAAAAAACTCATTTAATTACAGTGCTGCTCAGGTAATGCATCAAAATTTTATTGTTTGTGGTACAGAATTAATAAGTACAATAATTGTTACTTATTTGGTTTATAAAATACATCCTTTAAGAGTCCTTAAGGTAAGATTAATAATATTTTCTATTGTAGCTATTATGTCTCCTATCTTACTACACAATATTTCAAATACTATAAAATTACTTTTATTCCAATTATTTATTGCAGTATTTGCCCATACTACTTTTTCGGAAGGTGCAGTGTTTTATACAAGATTTTCGGTATGAAAACGTTTTACATGCGGCAGTTTTATCTTTGCTTTATCAAGAGCTTTAATGTTTGCAGTTTCTTCTTTTGGCACAATTTACTTAATAGATTATTTTAATCACTGGGGATTATTATTTTTATTATTCCAATTCTAATTGGTTATACATTAGGAGTAAATCATTTTATAAAGTTAGAGGAGGAAGTAGCGAGTTATTATTAGAAAAAGTTTTGTATCTTTCAAGTTCGATATTAAAAACTTTTAGGCATAATTCAGCAAATTCTCATTCTAGTTTATAATTTATATTAGCAGCGACCAAAAGAAAATTTATTAAAGTCTCTTCAATAATTTTGCTAGCTTTCTCAGGTGATTTAACTCCCAAAGTTTGCATATTATGAATTCGGTCAAATAATTTTATTATGCCGTATTGTATCTTTTCTCTTTAATTAATAAGTTTAGGCTTTCTCCATTACTTATTTGCCCGTAAGATTTAATTCTAGTTAGACCTTCTATGTGTTTTGCTACTTCCGGTCCAAAAATTGCGGTAATTGCTTTTTCAGTTAATTTGGTATCTTCAATAGTATCATGAAGTAAAGCGGCTTGCAGCATAATAATGTTATAAAGCTTAGGTGCTTCTTCAGCTACAAATTCAGCAAGCATAATTGTTACCTCAATAGGGTGCGAATAATAAGGAGCGCCTGATTGATGCATTTGAGAACCGTGATATTTACGTGCATAGTAGATACCTTTTTTGATTTTGGGGATATCTATAGGATTTTCTACTTTAGTATTTAAATATTCGAGTTTATCGAGTAATTTTTACTATAAACACAAATTTCAAACTTTTTTTTCCAAGAGCTTATATCTTCCATAACAGTTATTTCTTATTTCATTATAATTTGTGGGCTATTAATTAAAAAATTTTAATAATAAATAGCTGCAGATTAAAAATTATTGTTATACAATTTTAAATATTAATCCTAAAGTCAAAATGTAACTATGTCAAACCGTAATAGTTTAGCAGTACAAGAGTATGCACAATCTAGCTCCTTAAATTAATACTAATCTAATTGCATCACAGGGTGAGTTAATACTAAATGTTACAAATTTATTGTTCAAAGACTCGAATATCAATAATAATAATCAGAATATACAAAGAGATAATAATATATCTTATGAGAATAATATTACCGAGTCTGAAAATCAGGATGCAAGTTGCGGTATATGTAAATGTCTTGGAGTTGTAGCTACTGTTTGCTGTAAAGGTAATTTATATGTTAATCCGGTACTCACATAGTATTGTTGCATGGATCGGTTTCACTTCTGTCATCCTGTGGTCAAGCCACGGGATCTAGTTAAAAATACTAAAATTATTAGTATTTTTATTGTTTTTATGGACCTAGTTAGCAAGTAAACGGGGTGACACAGTGGGTTTATCGGTCCACGCAACAATGCCTACTCGCATTCTCACGTATTTCTACGTACGTTGTGGTGGGCAAGCACTTCCATGTCTCCTTTAAGTTCCTCTCTATAAGTTGGTTTGGAAAGACACCTAATAAACAATTACACTAAAAAAATATGAGCAAGGCTTAAGAAAGTTAGGAAACCTAGAGCATCGGTTATGGTTGTTAGAAATACGCCGGAGCCTGCAGCAGGGTCTATATCAAAATAATGTAGTATTATAGGAATGGCAGAGCCGAATAATCCAGCTACTAAAAAATTTAAAATAACTGCAATAGCAAAAATAACGCTAAGATTTAAGTCAAGCAACATCACAAAGCTAAGTCCTGCTCCGATAATTGCAAGTACAAAACCGTTAAAAGCCGATACTGCTATTTCTTTTAATATAACTTTATTGACAGTATTATAATGAATATCTTTATTAGCAAGGGCTCTAACCGTAACGGTCATGGCTTGTGTGCCAGCATTTCCGCCCATTGAAGCTACGATAGGCATAGTAGCTGCAAGCGTTACAAGTTTTGCAATAGTATCGTTAAAATGGTTAATGATAAGTGAAGTCATGCAGGCAGTGATTAGATTAACAAAGAGCCAAGGAAAACGATGTTTAACGGTATAAAATACATTGAAAAAAGTATCTTGAGTGTGTACCCCGCTTAATGATAATATATCTTTTCCGGCTTGTTCTTCGATAATATAAATTATATTATCGATTGATACGCTACCTACTAACTTACCGCTTTTATTTACTACCGGTACAATAGTTAAAGCATATTGTCTAAAAATGAAGCTTAATTCATTTAAGTCAGTAAAAGTATCTGCAAGCTTAAAATCTTTGCTCATCAAATCTTTTATTAATTCATTTTTTTTGCCTTTAATTAGCGTGCTAAGAGAAATAATACCGATGGGGCGTAATTTATTATCCGTAACGATTGCAGCATAAAAGTCATGTTTTACGTTCTTGATAAAATTTAATGATTCCTCAACCGTCCAGCCTTCTTGAAGATTAATAAAATCTCGCTCAATTACCCTACCTACCGTATTTTCGGGATATGTACAACCTACGGTAATTTGGTGTTTTTTTTCTTTAGTAAGATTACTTAGGATAAGGTTTTTTATATCATCATCTAGATCGATTACTACTTCAATAGCATCTTCTATAACTAGCTTATTGATTAATTCTGCAGATTTTTTTATGCCTAAAGTTTCTATGATTAAAGGCTTACTATAAGCATTTAACGATACTAACGTTTCAGGCTTCATTTCATCCTGTAATAAAGGAATAATTATTTTATATGTTTTATTGTTAAGATTATCTAAGAAATCCGCTAAATCGGCATAATGAAGCTTGGACAGCCTGCTTGCAGCAGCATCATAATTGTGATCTTCAATCAGATCATTAATTTGATCAAAAATCTCGGCAAATTGATCATGATGATCAGGCAAGATCCTTTTAAATATATTGAAATTAGGCATGGCCTATTTACCTAATAGTTTATTATATATACTAAGATAGAACTTCAAAAATTGGCTACGTTATCATACAAGAGCACAGGTAGCCACGTATTAAGTATACGCTCCGCTCCTCACCTTGTGGATTCTTTGCTTTTTTTGAAGTTGTGTCGAAGTATGACAACTTTGCATTTTGCTTCGGAGTATACTTATTATAATTATTTAAAGCTGGTTAGCTAGGCTTGGCACAGAATTGTGTACAATTTGCTAATCAATATAAATCACAGAGTACAAATAAGCAATAGTTTTTATTGCAACTCCTTTTCATGTAATTAGCACCAACATTTGCTAACAAGAAGAACTTAGAAGTAAATATAAAATCTGAAGTGTTAAAACAGAAAAAATTTGGCCTTATGAAAAACCGGGGAAATGGTGCGGTCGAGAAGACTTGAACTTCCACTCTTTTTACAGAGCAGCACCCTCAATGCTGCGCGTCTACCAATTTCGCCACGACCGCTTAAGTTTTACTCTATAGCAGATTATGAGTAACATATCAATAGAGTTCTTTTGATGTCATTTCCGCTTTTCTATGTTATTCCCGTGTGGATCAATTTCACCTCTATCATCCCGTGGCTTGACCACAGGATCCAGTTAAAGATACTAAATTTATTGAGTATCTTTATTGTTTTTATGGACCACGTGGTCAAGCCACGGGGTGACAGTTAGTTACGACAAACTCGCAACAAAACTAGGTATAATCGATTGCTTAACAGCAGCTTTTGTTAAACTATCCAGTTTTTCCTCAATATTATCAAAATTACTATGATATTCTCTAGAATTTCCGGTTAACACTAGGGCAGAGTCTATACCAAGGCGATTTGCTGCAAGTATATCGGTGTAAAAAGTATCCCCAATCATTAACATACGATTCTTAGGGGTATTATGACATTCTTTTAAAATCTTGCTATATATGTTTTCATATGGCTTACCGCTATAAATTACTTTGCCGCCAAGCTGCTTTATTTTTTTTGCATAATAACCGCTACAATATCTATAAACACCGTGCTGATTTATTCCAAGGTCAGGATTAGCACAAATATTGACCATTTTACGTTGTACAACAATTTTAAATAACTCATCGAATTCATTTAAATCTAAATTTTTGTTTTCGTCTCTGTAAATAGTCATTAAGAAAATATTAGCTTGGTTAATATCATCAGTAATAGGACATTGAATTCCATTTATTATATCATTGTCTAAATGTCCTAGGTGATATATTACCGGTTTTGCAATACCGAAGCGTTCTTTGCTTTCTAGGATAATTTGTACAGCTATTTCACCTGAGCTAATAATCATTTCAGGTAACACGTTTACTCCCCAAGATTTAATTGTTTGATGCAGCGAAAAAATATTTCGTGGAGCATTAGTAACAAAATATACTTTTTTCCATTTAATAATTTTATTAATATTTTCTACGACGCCTGGGTAAGTATGCCCTCCTTCGATTATTACACCCCAAAGATCAAATAAAAACACGTCATAATCATCTATCACGTCGAAAATATTGTTGAACTTTAATATATTCATTGTTATCTCACTAATTTGGTATTGTCATATCGTCATTGCGAGGAAATTGCATAGCAATTGACGAAGCAATCCAGTTAAAAATGCATAGCTGTTACTGGATTGCCGCGTCGCTTTGCTCCTCGTAATGATGTAAACTTTTTAAATCACGAAACTTTACTATTCGAATAAGTTACGTTATAGTTATTTTTATTGTTTTTAGCAACAAAATATTGTGTCGGATTATGTCGGAAATTGAAGAAAAATTTAACGAATCATCATACGGTGCTGATTCTATAAAGGTTTTAAAAGGTCTTGAAGCCGTAAGAAAAAGACCGGGAATGTATATCGGGGACGTTGGAGATGGATCCGGTCTACATCATATGATTTATGAAGTAGTCGACAACGCTATCGACGAGTCGCTTGCCGGTTATTGTGATCTAGTAAGAGTAACATTAAATAAAAATGGTTCGGTAACCGTATCTGATAATGGGCGAGGTATCCCCGTTGAAATTCATGAAGAAGAAGGAATATCGGCAGCTGAAGTTATTATGACGCAACTTCACGCCGGCGGTAAGTTTGATCAAAACTCTTACAAGATTTCAGGCGGTCTGCACGGTGTTGGGGTATCGGTTGTGAATGCTCTTTCAGAGTGGCTTGAATTACGTATTTGGCGTAATAATAAGGAATATTTGATTAGATTTAATAATGGTATAACAGAAGCTCCGCTTGCGGTTGTCAAAGAAAATATTGCTAAAAAAGGTACGGAAGTTACTTTTTTTCCGTCTATAGAAACATTTACTAATATAGAATTTGATTTTGGTACTATAGAGCATCGTCTTCGTGAGCTTGCTTTTTTAAATTCAGGCGTAAAGATTTTACTCGTCGATAATCGCTTTGAAGAAGTTAAAGAAGTAGAGTTTTATTATACGGGCGGTATAGAAGCTTATGTAAAATATATAGATAGAGCTAAACACGCCATTCATCCATGTATAGTAGTTAATACAGAGAATGCTGACTCCGGTATAAGCCTTGAGCTTGCGATGCACTGGAACGATTCTTATCATGAAAATATCCTGTGTTTCACTAACAATATTAGGCAGCGTGACGGCGGAACTCATCTTAGTGCTTTCAAATCAGCAATAACACGTGTTATTACCTCGTACCTTGATACTACGGGTCTTAATAAAAAATCTAAAAATGACTTTAGCGGTGAGGATACTAGAGAAGGCTTATGTTGTGTACTTTCCGTTAAAGTTCCTGATCCTAAATTTTCCTCTCAAACAAAAGATAAGTTAGTAAGCTCTGAAGTGCGACCGGTTGTTGAAAATGCCGTTTATACAAAGGTTCTTGAGTGGTTTGAAGAGCATCCAGCGGAATCAAAGGCAATTATAGCTAAGATTATGGAAGCAGCTAATGCTCGTGAAGCTGCTAGAAAAGCGAGAGAGCTAACTCGAAGAAAATCAGCCTTAGAAGTCTCGAATTTACCCGGTAAGCTTGCCGATTGCCATGCAAAAGATCCGGCAGTTTCAGAATTGTTTATTGTTGAGGGAGACTCTGCGGGCGGTACTGCAAAACAGGGTAGGGATAGCAAAATTCAGGCTATATTGCCTTTGCGTGGTAAAATTTTGAATGTTGAGCGTGCAAGATTTGATAAAATGCTCGGTTCGGACCAAATTGGTACGTTAATTACAGCTCTTGGGATTAGTGTTGAACGAGAATTTTCCTTAGAAAAGCTTAGATACCATAAAGTTATTATTATGACCGATGCTGATGTTGACGGCTCGCACATTAGAACTTTATTGCTAACGTTTTTCTATCGTCATATGCCTGAGCTAATAAATAAAGGTTATCTATATATAGCACAGCCACCACTTTATAAGGTAAAAAAGGGTGCAGCTGAGCTTTATTTAAAGAATGAACAAGCTTTGCAGGATTATTTGATAAAATCCACTATCAATGATGCAACCTTAACTCTAGACGGTAAAGAGCAGTTAGTAGGTGATAATTTAGAAGAGCTAATTAATAAAGTAGTTAAGTTTAACGGCTTGCTTGACCATGCTAGCAAAAAATTTAATCGCTCAATTACTGAAATTCTTGCGATTAATGACTTACTTAATAACAAAATATTTGAAGCTGAAAGTGACTTAAGACTCGAAAGAGCTTTAGATGTTTTAAATAGCTTAGAAGAGTCACCTGATAAAACTAATTGGGAAATTTTAAAACATGAAAATAAAATAGAGTTCTTCCGTTTTAGTAGGGGTTTAAAAGAAAGTAAAATATTGTTGAAAGAGCAGTTGGAATCATTTGAATTTGTACAAATATCAAAGCTTGCTTTAACGATTTTTGATATATTCAGTAAGCAATTAAAGCTTATAGTAAAAAGTCAGGAATGCGGTATTTTAACAGCAAGCCAGTTATTAAATACCATTATAGAATGTGGGAAAAAAGGGATAAACATCCAGCGTTTTAAGGGTCTTGGTGAGATGAATTCCGACCAATTATGGGAAACTACTCTTGATCCTGCAAAAAGAACTTTGCTTCAGGTAAGAGTTGCGGAGGCCGATGAAGCGGAGGGCATTTTCTCTACTTTAATGGGTGATGTTGTTGAACCTCGTAGATTATTTATCCAAGCGAATGCGTTGAATGTCGTGAATTTGGATGTATAGTACAGCGTCGTCTCAATCACTTGAGACAAGTAAATTTTGCGGGTATAGCCTGTGCTCACGTACTTTTTGTACGCTGTGCATGCTATCCCTTAAACTCATCTTGTCTGAAGTGATTGGTATTTAGCTGTATCTTTTAAAGATAATTGGGGTCATCCCGTGGCTTGTTAATGTCATTCCCGCTTACGCGAGAATGACAACGGTAAGAATGATATAACAAAAACTTATGCAAAAATTAATTATTCACGGCGGTAAACCTCTTAAAGGTAATATTAATATTAGTGGTGCTAAAAATGCCGTGTTACCTATTATGGCGGCGTCTATTCTTACCGATAAACTGCATATTACTAATGTTCCAAAATTAACGGATGTTAGTACTATGAAAGATTTGCTACGAAGTCACGGAGCAGGTATCGAAATAATAGAACACATGGATGAATTTGAGCTTATAATTAATACCGGCAATATAAATAACTTTACTGCAGATTATGAGATAGTTCGTAAAATGAGAGCATCGATTTGGGTGCTTGGTCCTTTGCTTACTAAATACGGTAAAGCAAAAGTATCGCTCCCGGGTGGTTGTGCTATTGGAGCAAGGCAAGTAGATTTGCATATTGCCGTATTAAAAGCTATGGGAGCTACGATTGAAATAGAAGACGGTTATATTAACGCTTCAAGTAAAGGACGCTTAAAAGGTACTCATTTTGTTTTTGATAAAGTTTCCGTAGGTGCTACGATTAATGCAATACTTGCAGCTGTTTTAGCAGAAGGGGAAACTGTGCTTTTTAATTGCGGCCTGGAGCCGGAGATAGTTGATTTATGTAATTGCCTTATCAAAATGGGAGCCGATATTGCAGGTGTCGGTACTAGTGAAATAACGATTAAAGGTAAAGATTCTTTAAATAAAACGAGCTATAAAGTACTTTCTGATCGTATTGAAGCCGGTACTTATATGTTTGCGGCAGCTATTACTAAAGGTGATGTAAAAATTTGTGGGATTGATTACCATATTATAGAAAATATAGCTTTAAAACTTATTGAAACCGGTATAAAAGTTGTGCCGGTCAATAACGGAGTTCAAATAACTTATGAAGGGAAGTTAAATTCAGTTGATTTAGAAACTAATCCCTATCCTGGCTTTGCTACTGATTTGCAAGCTCAATTTATGAGCCTTATGACGCTTAGTAGCGGTGTTTCAATGATTACCGAGAATATTTTTGAAAATCGTTTCATGCATGTCCCTGAATTATGTAGAATGGGAGCAGATATAGTAGTACGAGGTAATAAGGCGGTCGTTCGAGGTGTAGAAATGTTAAAAGGAGCAGAAGTTATGGCAAGCGACCTTAGAGCTTCGGTATCGCTAATACTCGCAGGGCTCAGTACTAATAGCAAAACCGTATTACACCGAATATATCACTTGGATCGTGGCTTTCAAGATTTAGAAAAAAAATTAAGTAATTGCGGTGCGGATATAAAAAGGGTATAATATACTCGATCAACTTCACAAATTGGCTACGTCGTTCTACAAGAGACGCGGTACTCACGTATTAAGTATATGTTGCGTTCCTTGCCTTGTGAACTCTTTACTCTTTTTGAAGTTGATCTTCGTATACTCATTTCCTATTGATTTGTAGTATACTATTTTTAACGGAGAAAATTATGGCAAGAATTACAGCAGAAGATTGTAATAAAATTATACCGGATAGGTTTCGTCTTGTTGTACTAGCAACAAGATATGCTAAATTATTAAATTATAAAGTAGAAACTAATCAAATCAAAAAAGAAAAACGGGATAAGCCTCCTGTTATCTCATTACGTAGAATTGCTGCCGGAAAAGTATTGGTAGAACAGTTAGAGCAAGACTTAATAAATAGTCTGCGTACAAAAACTATGATAGAGCCGCTTGTTAATCAAGATGAATCAGAGGATATAAAAGAAGAATTTGAGTACTTATCTGAAGTTTGTATAACGGAAGATTATTCTGATTTAGATGATCAAATATTTATTGATGAGAATGGCGAAGATTATGACACCGCTAAGTAAATGCTTATCGGTGTCGGTACTGATATAGTACAAATTCTTAGAATCGAAAAAATATTACATTTATATCCAGAACTTTTTGCTAAAAGAATTCTAGCCTCAAAAGAATTAAGACAGTTTGCTTTATTAGATAAAACAAGTCATGCTACTTTTTTAGCAAAACGTTTTGCTGCTAAAGAAGCTGTTAGTAAAGCTTTTGGTGTTGGTATCGGTCAAGGCATAAACTTTAAAGACATTACTATACTCAATGATGATTTAGGCAAGCCTATAGTAGAAGTTAGTGCAAGCTATACACAAAAATACTCTTCTTTTAATATTCACCTTTCTCTTTCTGATGATTATCCTGTATGCGTGGCGTTTGCTATAGTTGAGAGTAGTTGTTAGGTGTCATTCTTGGGTAGTACCGATCTGTTATTGAGAGCAGGCATAGACGTTGTTGCATGGTTCAAAAATCTACCTAATGTCATTCCCGCAAAGGCTGGAATCCAAAAAAATAACTTTATTTAATTTATATTTAATAAAATAAATCTATAACAATAAGTTTTTTATAGATTTTACTGGATTCCAGCTTTTGTGGGAATGACATCGACAAGCCATACTGCGTTTAGCTAGCAATGATATTCAATAAATTACGATCCGGCTTTGTTATCTGCTTTAGGTAACATGATTTTTAAATCGGCTTTAGCTTCTAAATCAGAAATATATTTCTTTAGTACTTCTGCAGCTAATATATTATCAATAGTTACTTTTGCTTCTTCTTTTGTTGGAATAGGCACAGGTTTTTTCTCAAGCACTTTGATAATATGCCAACCGAAATCGGTTTTTACAGGAGTTGAAACTTCATTTACTTTTAAAGCAAAAGCTTTCTTCTCAAATTCCGGTACTAACTGTCCAGGTTGATTTAATAGAATGTAGCCTATAACTCCACCGTTTGAAGCTGAAGCTTTATCAAGAGATAACTCTTCTGCAAGCTTAGTGAAATTTCCGCCTTTGCTTAATTTGGTCTTTATATCATTAGCTTCTTTTTGAGATTTAACTAAAATATGAGCAACTTTTATTTGCTCTTTACCTTTAAGGTTACCGACATATTTATTATATTCGTCATCAAACATCTTATCTGTAATATTAGATTTTATGTAATTTGCTAGTAATTCTTGCTGAGCTAATTGATTTTTTGCATTTTCAAGTTTTTCTTGGAATTCTTTAGATGAAGTAATATTTGACTTAGCAACTTCTTCTTTTAACAAAAGATTATTAACATAAATTTTTATTAATTTTTCCTGATCTTGCGGTGGAAAATCATCAAAATTTTTGATTGTTTCACCTGATTGAAGATTAAGCTGAGGCTTAAATTCTTTCATAATTTGCGATTCTTTTACTTCACCACCTTTATAGATAGCAACTACTTTGTCTTTATCGGCAAAAGCAATACCGGAAAGCATGCTAACTGATAAAAATATAACAGATAATTTTTTCATTTATGACTCATAATTGTGTTAAACATAAGCTTAAATTCTATAAAAATAATATATAACCGTCAACAGCTATTTGAGAATATTTTATTTATTAATAATAATTTACAAAAATTATGTAGTAAATTTATATAGCACTATTAACAAAAATCGCCTATATTTTAAAATAACATAGTACTGGACACTTCTTTATTCGCAGGAATGACATCGATTCAGTACTATAAATTTAAAATACAAAATAATTATTTTAGGACTTTAATGCTTTCGATTTTAAAAAAACTTTTTGGTACTGCAAATGATCGTACTGTAAAAAAACTATTTTCTGAAATTACAAAAATTAACGCGCTTGAGCCCGCTATACAAAAATTATCAGATGAGGAGTTAAAGAATAAAACTGTAGAGTTTAAAGAAAAGCTTAAAAATGGAGCTACTTTAGACGATATAGTATATGAGGTGTTTGCGGTAGTTAGGGAAGCTGCTAGAAGAGTTTGCGGTATGCGTCATTTTGATGTTCAGCTTATAGGGGGGCTTATATTACACCGAGGCATGATTACCGAAATGCGTACCGGCGAGGGTAAGACATTAGTTGCAACGCTTCCTGCTTACTTAAATGCTTTAACCGGAAAAGGCGTACATGTTGTAACCGTGAATGATTATTTGGCAAGCCGTGATTCTGCTTCTATGGGTAAAATTTACAATTTTTTAGGTTTATCAGTTGGATGTATTGTTGCCGGTATGCCTGATGAAGCAAAAAGAGCCGCCTATAATGCCGATATTACTCATGCAACAAATAATGAACTCGGTTTCGATTATTTGAGAGATAACATGAAGTATAGCTTGCAGGAGCGGGTACTTCGTCCTTTTAATTTTGCTATCATTGATGAGGTTGATTCGATTTTGATAGATGAAGCAAGAACGCCGCTTGTTATTTCAGGTCCGGTTAATGATAATTCAGAATTATACGGTAAAATTGATAAAATTGTACGTCTGCTTAATATAAGTGATTTTGAAAAAGACGAAAAATTAAAAACTATTAACCTAACGGAAACAGGCATTACGCATATAGAATCGCTTTTAAGTAAAGAGGGTATTATAAAACCTGATACTGGTTTATATGATTTTGAGAATTTAACTTTAGTACATTACGTTAACCAAGCCTTAAGAGCTCATAATATGTTTACTGTTGATGTAGATTATTTGGTGCGTGAAGGTAAAGTAATGATTATAGACGAATTTACCGGTCGTGTAATGGAAGGACGTAGATATTCGGAAGGGTTACATCAAGCATTAGAAGCAAAAGAAAATGTGAAAATTCAAAATGAAAATCAAACTTTAGCATCTATTACTTTCCAAAATTATTTTCGTAATTATCCTAAATTATCGGGTATGACAGGTACGGCTATGACCGAAGCACCGGAATTAAAAGATATATATAATCTCGATGTGGTTGCAGTCCCAACTCATAATAAAGTTACAAGGCTTGACCTTGATGACGAAATTTACGGCAGTAAAAAAGAAAAATATGATGCCATCTTAAAGCTGATTAAGGATTGTTACGATCGTGGTCAGCCTATACTTGTCGGTACGATAAGCATAGAAAAGTCAGAAGAACTTTCAAGCGTTTTAAATAAAGAAAAAATCCCTCATAAAGTATTAAATGCTAAATTCCATGAGCAGGAAGCCTGTATTATTGCTCAAGCCGGTAGGTTTAAAGCTGTAACGATTGCAACCAATATGGCAGGACGAGGCACTGATATTATGCTTGGTGGTAATCCTGAAATGTTAATAGAGCATCTGGATAAAGATCATAATTATGAAGCTAAAACAGCTGAAATAAAAGCTCAAATTGCCGAAGAAAAAAAGCAGGTTATTGCAGCGGGCGGGTTGTTTGTGATAGGTACGGAAAGGCATGAAAGCCGTAGGATAGATAACCAGCTAAGAGGAAGATCGGGTAGACAGGGTGATCCAGGAAAAACTAAGTTTTTCCTATCGCTTGATGATGATTTAATGCGTATTTTTGCATCAGATCGTATATCAGGAGTCCTTAGAACACTTGGATTGAAAGACGGAGAGGCTATCCACCATCCGATGATTAGTCGTTCACTTGAGAAAGCCCAGCAAAAAGTGGAAGGACATAACTACGAGATGCGTAAAAATTTATTACGTTTTGATGATGTAATGAATGACCAACGTAAGATAATATATGAGCAACGTACTGAAATTATTAAATCTAAAGATAGTCACGGTTTCTTAAATAGTACTACTGAGGAACTCGCTAAAAAGATAGTATTAACTTTTATGCCGGTAGACTCTTATAGAGAAGATTGGGATATAGAAAATTTAAGCATAGAATTACATCGTGTATTTTCTATAAAATTTGAGCATAATTTAGTAAGTAAAAGTGATGTAACGGAAGAAGAAATCACAAAGATTGTTATACAAATGGCTCATGATATATATAAGTCAAAAGAAGAAGCCTATAGTAGCGAGTTAATGCATAATGCTGTGAAATATATTTTACTAACTACTCTTGATCAAGTTTGGAAAGATCATTTATATAGCTTAGATCATTTAAGACAAGGCATATCTCTTCGAGCTTATGCTCAAAAAGACCCTCTTAGTGAGTATAAAAGAGAAGCATTTAACTTATTCGAGCAGATGCTTAATAATTTAAAAGAATTATTTATTCAAACAGTGTATCACTTCCATATCGACTTAAAACATGTTCAAAAAGAAGATGTTTCGCTTGAGCATAAAAAACTTCAGAACAATATGCGTGCGAGTCGTGAAGATCCAGCATTTAGTAAATATAATGCAGGAAGTAGCCTTGAGACTGACCTTAAACCTGTTGTATCACGCATTGACCCAAAAGATAGAAACCCTGATGATCCTGCTAGTTGGGGTAGGGTATCCCGTAATGAGCTATGCCCGTGCGGTTCAGGTAAGAAATACAAATATTGTCATGGTGCACATGAGTAGATAAAAAGGCGGTAAAATCCACTGTGGCTTGATTAGTCTTGTTGCATAGCGCGAGCAAAGCGTTCAATGTTATTCCTGTGAAAGTAGGAAGCCAGTGCAACCTGCAAAAAATTTATTTTTTAGGTTTATTTTGTAAATATTAAGATTATTTTTTTGGATTGTTGCTTTCGCAGGAATGACATCGAGTAGGTTTTTCGAGGCATGCAACAAAGCCCTGCCTACGCAGGCATGACGTAGGTATCCATGCAACAATACTGCTTTTAGCTAGGAATGACATAAGAGTATTATAATGGAAAATCACTTTACCTGAACGTTCTCTGAAAATCCAAGTTAGACTTAATTTTATAGTGCAGCAGCTTCTAGATATTGCACAGGATAAAATCGCTATGATTATTCTGTATGGCTCTTTTGCAAGATGCGATTGGGTCCGTGATTTACCTAACGATTATCATATCGATACTGATATCTTGATAATTCTGAAGAAAGGTCAATATAAAGGATATACTGCTTTAAGATTAGAAGATTATATATATAAAAGGTTAGAGAAAACAGGAGTGATAAAACCTCAGATTATCCCGTATGATTCAGAGATATCTATAATCCTAGAGTCAATAGACGAGGTAAATAAGCAGTTGGAGATAGGAGTTATTTTTACACGGATATATAAAAGAAGGAATTCTTTTATATGATATCAAGGAATTTACATTTAGCGAAGCTAAGGAGTTACCTTGGAGCAAGATGCAAGAAATTGCTAAAGATTATTATGAAGAGTGGTTTGATTTTGGAGTAGGGTTTTTTATAAATTCTACAAATAATTTAGAAAGAAAAAGCCTTAGACATAGTGCTTTTTATCTTCATCAAGCTACGGAGAGTTTTTACAGTAGCATCTTGTTAGTTTTTTTCAATTACAAACCTAAATTGTATGATATAAAAAAGTTAGGTAGTAGAGCAGCAAATTATAATAGTGAGTTATTGCAAGTGTGTCCTATGGCAACTCCTAAACAAAAAGAATGTTTTAAATTACTTCTAGATGCGTGTGTAAAAGCTAGGTGCGATAAAAGCTATAAAATTAATAAAGCACAGCTTTTATATTGAATTGAGAGAGTAGAAAAACTGAAAGAAATCACTGAAAGGATTTGCACAGCAAGAATTAATCAGTAGGGGTTTGGTGTCATTCCTAGCTCTAAACCCGTCATGGGTTGGTTTCATCGTCATTGCGAGCGACCCCGTAGGGATTGCTTTGTCGAATTACTGAGTAATGCTTCTCGCAATGACGGAAAACCGAGCCACGTGAGAATGACATCGAGAGGTTAGTAATTCTTTTAAAATCATATTTAAGTACTAATAAATTTAAAGCTAAATGTAAAAACTATAAAGCAATATAAATTAACAGAGGAAGAGCAAGAAATATTAGATTATTTTGAAAAAGGTGAACTTGTAAAACTACTTGAAGAAGAGCTAAAAAAGCAAAAGGAGATAGCTAAAATTGCAGCTGCCTAATTTTTAAAAAATCAGAAAGAATTAATATTAGATGGCCGTTACATGATTTGAATCATATAAAAAAGAAGAGTGGTAGCACAAGAAGGAATACTTATTAAACTCTTGTTGCTAGCGTTCTACACAAATACGCATCCGGATATTTAAAGTGAGATAAATTTAGTTAACGAGTAATTTTTTTATACAAAATTATAAATAAATAGAATATGATGAAAGAACTATTAAGCCGCAATTTAACTTTATTGCTAAAGTCAAATAGTATAGTAAAAGATGCAAAATCTTATGTAGAACAATTTGGTTATGGAGCTGTTTTAAAAGAAGTTATCTCTCTTGATAGCAGATGTAATAAAAGGTTTAAATAAATTACAAACAATATCTACTACTGCATTATTTTCAGCATCTTCAAATAATGCAATAAAAGTTACTGCATGGTTAGTTGAAGAAAGAAAAGCAAATGTTAATATGCATAGTAATATTTTTAAGGACACTACTTTAAATACGGTTGCACGTTATGGATATTAGTGGCACAGAATATCTAATAGCAAAAGGAACTTCAGTAAAACGGTTACGAGGGAGTTTAGCTAGGAGACCGCCTTTATATGAAGCTGTAAGTACTTGAATGTAGCAAAACTATTACTTGAGGAATGCGCTGCGGTTGATCAAAGAAAATCCGGAGCAACACCTTTACATACGGTTGCTAAAAACGTTCGATATACTTCTAAAAATATTATGGATGATGAAATATGTAAACTGTTATTATCATATGGTGCAGATATTAATGCAAAATTAGAATTTAGAGGAGTAGGGTTTAGTATATATGACGGAAAAACGATATCAGAAATAGCAGAATTTAAAGTAGAGTTAGCTGGTGAAGGTGAATAATAACGGAAGAATAATCATTTTCTGAGATATTACTAGACGGTAGTTATTGACAAGTTTAGGAAAAAGTTTTATATTCTCCACAAGTTTAAGAAAAAGTTAATAGTGTATGTCTAAAGCTAAAGCAAAAACCGCTTCCAAAAACAATCCAACTTCTAGGGAACAGGCTAAAGAATATTTTCATAACGGTCAGAAAATCAAACCGGTAAAGCTTATTGCTGCTCAAAATTCCTTTCTAGCTGCTGAATATGAATCTTCCGGGGATTTAGTTGTAGGAAGTAACGGTCAACCATTACCTTGGGGATTAGTTAAAAGCTTATCTTAATGACTTATAAACAATATATCTTCTATATAATCGGGGATGTAGCTCAGGGGTAGAGCATCTGCTTTGCACGCAGAGGGTCAAGGGTTCGATTCCCTTCATCTCCACCAGTTCCTATAAGGGTTTTAGAGCTTTTTGAAATTTAGCAAAAGCTTTGAATGTTCTTTTTATGTTCCAAAATATCTAATTTTTGTATTAAATTTCTTTGAAATTCCGAATTTTAAATATCATCAAAAGAACTAACTTTGTATACTTCTTAAAACAATCTCAATTCCTTTATTTATACTTTTAATTAAATTTCTACTATATTCTTAAAACCCATTGTTATTTCATTTATAGCTCATTTTTAACAAAATATTAAAATTTATTCTTAATATACCAACTTTTGGTAGAAAAATTAGTTCTACGCTTACTTTCCTTATTCTAGAGAGTACTTTTATACAAAGTGATGGATTAAAATTAATTGCAGAATTTTTACAACAAAACTCTAAGCTTATTTTACTTGATTTAAGCAGCAATCATTATTTACATCCTAGAGCAATTGAACCGATTGGTAAAGCTTTAGAATTTAATGATACATTAAAGTATCTTAGTCTTTACCATAGCAAAATAGGTGTTATAGGAGCTAAAGCAATAGCTGAAGTGTTAAAGGTAAATAAATCTCTTACATATCTTGACTTAGGTCACGATTGTCATTGGGGCAATGAGTAGGCTATAGGTGATAAAGGAGCAGCATTTCTTGCAGAAGCATTAAAAACCAATAATACTTTAACGTATCTTAGACTTGAGAGAAGAAGCGTTAGCCCTGAAGGGATCAATTTTTTCATAGAAGCCCTACAAACTAATTATTCTCTTACTACTCTTATACTAAACCGCTAGTTAGGGGATATACGTAAAGAAAAACCGGAAGAAGTAGAGGAAATTATTTGCTTAAACAGAGAATTAGTAAAATAATTATCTTTATTTTTAATTAACGTTTTTCTCTTGAGGATAAAAATATTAATTTAAATATTAAAAATTTAGTAGCTTTAAAATTTTATCAAATTGCTGAGAAGCAGTTACTAATAGATTATTTAAAAGAGTACGAAGATGTAACAGATATTTTCTTTCTATGATCAACCGTAAGTAATTTTGTTAAGGAAAATCCTTTAGCTCTAGCAGGGGTATGTAAAGTAATAAAACCTGATACTGAACTTATAAAAGGTGAAGTCCATATTTCGCACTTATCTACTGAAATAATATTACATATTCTAAGTTTCCTTAAGCCATATTCTATAGACACAGGATATTACGACGAACTTTTAGAAAAAGATGAAGATGAGAATATTGGATCGCTAGAAAAAGTTATAGGAAATAACTATTGTATTGTGTCATAAGCTATATTTTATATAGTTTGATAAAAACTAAACACATAAATCAAAAAAGTGAAGCAAAGGAACTAGCGTCAGGACTAAAAACTAATTCTACTCTTGCTACGCTGTATCTTGAAAATAACAGAATAGATAAAGCAGCGTTGGCTACAATAATTAAATAAATATCTGTAAAAAATAACACTATAGCAGAAAAAAGCAGAAAGCTTAAACGCCGAGAATAATAATTTATGCAATATACAATGAAGCTATAGAGAAGCTATAGAACAATATAAAGCAGCAGTAAAATTTAGTAGTAAAGCTTTACATAAAGAAAATAAATGCAGAAGCAAATCACGATGTTACAACCTGCTTTTGAATCATCTAAAATTTTTACAGGAAGGCTTGTCCTAACCCTTTAAATTCTTATGCTATTTGTAAATGTTGTTGCATAAAAAAACTATCGTCTTTAGGTGGAGGCAAATCGTTTACTTGCCTCCACCAAATATCTTCAAATTTTCTAAATTTTTATTTATAACTAAACATAATAGTTGAAAAATAATTATTATAATCTATTTTTATGAAAACTAGACTGATTGTTTTTCAATTTTTAATCTATATAATCTATCACTAGATAAAATAAATCAAATCAAGATATGACTGATCACGTAAAATAAAATCAAATAAATAGTGCGGCTTGGGCTGTTTGTGATGCTTTTCGAGGTGTGATAGATGTAGCAAATTATAAAGATTACATATTAGTAATGCTATTCTTTAAATATATTTCAGATGTTTGGATACCACGTTCAAAAAAATATAAAGAAAAATATAAAAACGAGCCTTCAAGAATTGAACAGCAATTAGAACTAGAACAATTTTAAATACCGGAAAATCAAACTTTTTATGATATTTTTGCACAGCGAAAAAATTCTAACATAGGTGAACTTATAAATGATGCTGTAATAGCAATAGAAAAGAGAAATTCTGCTAAGTTAGAATTAGTATTTCATAATATCGCTTTTAACTCGAAATCTAGTTTAGGTGATACCAAAGAGCTAAATCGTCGCTTAAAAATGTTATTAGAAGATTTTAATAAACCAGCATTAGATTTAAGTCCTGGTAGAGTTAGCGAAGACATTATAGGCAAATGTTATATTTATCTAATATCACATTTTGCTTCAGATGCAGGCAAAAAAGCCGGTGAATTTTATACACCAACTACCGTATCAACTTTGCTCGCAAAGTTTGCGGCTCCAAAGTCCGGCAACATAATTTGTGATCCAGCTTGTGGTGCAGGGTCGCTTTGAATTCGAGCAGCTAAAGAGGTAGGAGATGATAATTATGCACTTTACGGTCAAGAAGTGAATAATGCAACATGGGCATTAGCACGGATGAATATGTTTTTGCATGGAGAAAGCGGGGCACATATTTATTGAGGTAATAAGCTAAATCATCCAGCAATATTTGAAAAAGATGAGTTTATGAAATTTGATATAGTTGTTGCTAATCCACCATTTCAGTTTAGATAAATGGGGGCATAAAAACGCAGCTAATGATGAATATGAACGTTTTTGGCGTGGTATTCCTCCTAAAACTAAAGGGGACTATGCTTTTATTTCTCATATGATTGAGACTACTAAGCCGCATAGTGGGCGTGCTACTATAGTAGTACCGCACAGCGTATTATTTCGTGGGGAAACAAAAAGTCTAATTCGCCAAAGTTTAATCGAAGATAATCTATTAGATGCAGTAATAGGCTTACCTGGTAATCTCTTTACTGCAACTAGTATTCCTGTTGCTATTTTAGTATTTGATCGTTCAAGAGAAGAAAAAGGGGAAAACGAACAATGAAAAGATGTATTATTTATCGATGCTAGTAGATTTTTTAAAGCGGGTAAAGGACAAAATTATTTAGAAGACGAGCATATTAATAAAATTGTTGATACTTATAAAAATAGAAAAACCATTGAAAAATATTCTCATCTAGCAAGCATCGAGGAAATGCGTAAAAATAAATATAATTTAAATATGCCTCGTTATATTGATACATACGAGGAGGAAGAAGAAATTGACATTGCAGAACTGCAAAAAGAAATCCAACAGCTCGAAAAAGAATGAGTAAATATATGCTCACAGATGGATATTTATCTAAAAGAGCTTGGGGTTGATATATGAGTTTAGAAGCGGAAATGATGCATAAGGATTTATTAAAAGATTATATTATAGTAAAAGGTTCTTATGGTGCAAATGTAGCTGCTCTAAGTTATGATTCTTTGTTACCGAGATATTTACGTATTACCGATATCGATGAACAAGTTAATTTAATCAATCATAATGCTAAAAGTATAAATCTTTCAGATGCGAAAAGTTATTATTTAGAAAAAGGTGATATTGTTTTTGCACGTACTGGTAGTGTAGGAAAAACTTATTTACATAAATCTAATGAAGTTATAGCGTATGCAAGTTATTTAATTCGTTTTCGTCCAAATCAAAAAATTATTCTGCCGGAATATCTTTTCTTGTTTACTCAATCTAATGAATATAGAATTTGGATCACAAAAATTTTACGAAGTGGAGTGCAATCAAATATAAATGCTGAAGAATACTCAAATTTACCTATTTTAATTCCTCCTCTTCCTGAACAAACAATAGCTAATATTTTGCGTATGTAGGATGAAAGTATAAATGTATTAACAAAATTATGTGATATCACACAACAAAACTATAACGTAATTGCTCGGGATATTTTCAATAATCAGGCAAAGGAAGAAAAATGGCAAGCTGTTAAACTTTCTAGTATAGCTATTCTTTGCAAAGGACAACAATTAAACCGTCTTGATATGAAAGTCGGTATTTATCCTGTTTGGAACAGTGGTGTAACTCCTTCAGGCTTTACGGATAAATGGAATATGGAAGGGAATACTATTACTATTAGCGAAGGTGGTGCGTGTGGTTTGGTAAATTTATGTAGGGAAAGATTTTGGTTAGGCGGACATTGCTATCCAGTCACTAATTTAGCTGCTAATTTAAATAAATATTTTTTATTTTTTCAACTCAAATAAAATGAGCCTAAAATTATGTGGCTAAAAACAGGATCAGGTTTGCCGAATATTCAAAAACCCTCTATTGAGAATTATGTTGTACATATACCCTCGCTTGAATATCAAAAGCGAAGTGCAAATTATCTTAATAGTTTGTGTGATGCGTTAGAAATATACAAAAAAGAGCTTCAGCTTATAAAAAAATAAAAACAAGGCTTAATATAGCAACTACTTACCGGCAAATGGTGTGTGCAAGTAGATACTTGATAGCAAATTTAATAGGTAAATTATCTCTACAGTTAACTTACTTAGAAATGACAAAACAATTTAGCAGTAATTAAAATTATGTTCTCAAATAATAATGAATTGAATATTAACGAAAAATATCTTTCTCATATACCAGCTGTGAAAACGCTGATAGCATTCAGCTATAAACTGCTTAATCAAGAAGCGCTGAAGAAAGAACGTAGTAATGCACAAGACATATTGCTAGAGGATATATTAATCGATAAAATTACAAAACTTAATAAGACAAAGCATCATTTTAACTTAGATGATGAAGATGCAAAAGAGCCTGTATGTGAGCTTAGAGATATTAAAAATTGTGTTTAATAAAAACTAACCAAGCAATATATAATCTACTAACTTTAGGTGCAAACATTAAGAAAAACTTTAAAAACTATGACTTAAAATATATAGATTGGCAAGAGTCTTGGAATAATGTTGATCACATTGCTTTTGAAGTGCCGGTAGAGTCAAAGATACGTAGAGGCAGTATACGTATATGTGATATTGTATTATTCGTTAACGGTATAAACTTTTGTAGTAATTAGAATAAGTCATCTACTGAGTCATTAGATCAAGCTATATCTCAGCATATACGTAATCAAAAATCAGATAAAATACCACATCTTTTTTACTATGCTCAAATATTAATTGCCGTAAATAAGGATGAGACAAAATACGCTATAATAGGCAGCTCAAAAAAATACTGGAGTACTTGGAGAGAAGCAGCGGAAGAAAAGCAAAATATCGATATTATCCGCAATTTAATTAATACCCCTTTATATGAAGAAGTAAAAAATAATCTTTATACAGGTGATTTTGCTTCTTATAGAGATCATTTTGATAAACAAGAATTAGAAGGTAATATAGAAGCCTACCACGCAAGATAAAGTACTTTATGCTCTATGTCGTCCTGAACGATTACTTGATTTGGTTACTAATCTTTGTGTTTTTGACAATTCGGTAAGAAAAATAGCACGCCATCATCAGTTTTTTGCTACACATATTATAACCGACAGAATTGAACTTGATAAGCAAATTAAAGATGCTTTTAAAGTTGTGGATTTGATCCTAAACTTGCAACTTCATCCAAAAATTTAATTGAACTGCTTAGAGGCGGCATGTCCGTTATAACTTCAGTAATTCATAAATTTAACAAAGCTTTTTTTCAAAGAATTCATAAATTTAACAAAGCTTTTTTTCAAAGCTTTTAAGATTTTAATAATAACTTTTTTGTTCTTGTCGACGAAAGTCATCGTACTCAGTACAGTGATTTAGCAGATAAAATGCGAATTATCTTGCCTAATGCTTGTTATATAGGATTTATCGGTCACTCTCTTAAAAAAACAAAAAAATACTATGGAGAAGTTTGGTGGACTAATTCATACATATATTATAAAAGATGTTTTAAAAGATAGTATGATCGTACCGTTATTTTATGAGGGGCTCTGAAGCATCTTAATAATGAATCATTGCTTAATAAAAATTTTGATATAATTACTGATGGAGTAGATGAAAAAACAAAAGTAGCTTTTAAGAAAGCATATAGTAGTCTAGATGCACTTTCCAATACAAAGGAAGTGATTAAGGCTAAAGAAACTGATATCGCAAAGCATTATTCAACGACGTTCAAAGGCACCGGTTTAAAAGCCATGTTAATAGCTCTCTCTAGATCTATTGCTATTCATTTTAAAAAATTTTTGGATGAGATAAATAAAGTAAGTTCTGAAGTTGTTATATCTGCTGTCAATTATCGAGAAGGTCATGAGGATATTAAAAGCAAAAATGAAATACAGGAATTTTTGCTACCCAAAAGGTTTAAGATCAAACCAAATCATTGAAAAATTTAAAAATGCAGATAACTCTGAAATTTTAATTGTAGTCTCAAAATTACTAACCGGTTTTGATGCACCTCGTAATACTGTAGTTTATATATGCAAAAAACTAACAAAGCATTCTCTTTTACAAGTAATTGCTTGTGCAAATCGTTTATTTGAGGAGAACGAAAAACTAAGGAATACGGTTATATAATTGACTATGAAGGGTTAGCAGTCAAATTAGATGATGCATGCAAACTTTATGATAGTGATAGATTGAAAAATTTAGATAAAGAAGATTTAGAATAAGCTATATTTGTCGTAAATGATAAAATAAAAGAGCTTTTCCCACTATTGCAAGAAATTAAAAATATTTTTACAAATGTATCTAATAACTCAGATCCTGAACAACTAGAGCAATATTTAGCCGATGAAAATATACAGAGTAATTTTTATTTCCTGTTAGACAGGTTAAAAAATTTGATGTCTATATTCTCTAATTCTAATAAATTAGCTGAATCTTTTAAACAAAAAGAATTAGAAGAATTATATAAGGCATTAAAAAACTTTAACAAGCTTAAGCAAATAGTAGAAAAGCGTTATAATGAAAAAACAGATACAAAATATATACCGATCAAATCGCAAAGTTACTTGATGAGCATATTACTGCCGGTGATATTATTAAGACTGGAATGATTAACATTTTTGACGAGAAAATTTTTATAAATTTTATGAAAAGAACAGACATTACAGGTTTAGAGAAAGCTAATCAAATTAATAATGAGATAAGATATATTCTTAATAATTGTATGCGTATTGATCCTGCACTTTTTCAGAAATTTACTAAACTTATAAATGATACAATAGCAAAGTACAATAAAAGTTTATCAGATAGTGAGCTTTGAAATAAATATATAAATATAATAAATGAACTTAAAAAAGACGCACCAAGTGAATTAGGCAACAACAAAACAAAGCTAGCTTCTTATAGAATCGAGGAGATCAAAATCAGTGTGAAAATGCCATTCAAATTGCTCGTGATACCTATGACATCATTAAGCAGAAAACAATTGTTCATTGGATAAAAATACTAAAATTTTAAATGAAATAAGAAATTCGCTAGATGATTATTTTTTTGATGTTGTTGAGAAAAACATGGGTATCATTTTTAAGCCTGAAGATTTAAATGAAGTCGTGGAGAGTTTAATTGATTTTGCTAAAGCACATGAAGCTAAATGATTTGATTTAAATAACGCAAATAACGAATTATTGTATAATTCGCTATTGTAGAATTTTAGAGGCATCAATATTTATATAATATCTGTAGTCGTATTATCGTAATATTTTCCTAATATGTCTAAAGCGTTTTGGTCATAATCATTTTGATTAGCAGTGTGCCATATCGGCTCATAATTTTGTGCTTTTAAAACATTTTCTGTATAATGTTCTAATTGTTTCTTATCTAATGTACCGAGTTCAGTGTATACGAAATATCAGGTTTAATCGAGGCTTTTTGTATTTCTTGCTGAATATAATTATGCTGTAATTCGTTTGTACCACCCTACAATATGGATATGAAATGCATACGTCTGTTGTAAATTATATAGCTCTGCTAGTTTTTCAGGTTCTACTGTGCACATAGCATTCCAGCATTTATCAAATGTTTCAAGATTTGTAATAGGTCTACCGCCTGCTTCTTCAATTAATGCATTCATTTCTATACGAAATTCTTCGGTAGTGATTTTACCGGTTTTATACTGGTCTATTACCACGCCGTTTTTTTCTTCATTTATAGCTATAGTTCCAGCATTTTGTGGATCTATAGATGAGTGTTGGCTAAATTGAGTGATAGTTACTATTCTATCCGTTTTAATTACCTAAGAATATTTAAAACATGTGCTTTTTTCATAATTATAGCCTATAAATTGTTGGTTAAAGAAATATTAAGATTGTTAAATAAAAAAATCAATAGCTGAAGTGTAATGAAATATTATAATACTAAGAAATTATATTTAGTGTAAAAAATGAGTTTAAAATCAGCTTGGCTTGACACGCCACTTGGTTTAATGCTGGCAATTAGTGATGAAGAGAAGCTTTATTTGCTCGATTTTGCTGAAAGTAAAGGATTAGAGCATAAAATTAAAAGACTTAAAATTAACGTAAAATCAGCTATTACTGAAGATCGCACTAAACCTATTCTATCAATTGAAGAAGAGTTAAAATTGTATTTTAACGGTACTTTGCAAAAATTTAATACTCCTATATATCTTTTAGGAAGCGCATTTCAAACATTAGTATGGCAAGAGCTAATGAATGTACCTTACGGTGAAACACGAAGTTACTGTACCCACGCTAAATTAATAGGTATGGAAATAGCTTATAGAGCCGTTGCAAATGCTAACGGAGCAAATAAATTTGCTATAATTATTCCTTGTCACCGCATCATCAATAATAACGGCAAGCTTGGCGGCTATGGCTCAGGGCTAGATCGTCAAAAATGGCTTATTGAACATGAAAGAAAATTGACAACAAATTAGAAATATTTTACTTGAGAATGCTATTATTCCTGTGGAACGTAGAACGCTGTTTTTTAAAACTACGGAAGGAGAGTATGTCGAGCATGGTAGGTTTATTGGTGTTACTGTGCCGACTTTACGTAAAATAGATAAAAGTTATTATAATTTAGATGTAGGGGATTTAAGCAGACTTATTACTTCAGAATTTAATGAAGAAAGATTTTTAGCGTTAGCTATTTTGATTATGCAATATCAGAAAGCACAAGATAAATAGTTTTTTATAATTTTTATTTAAACAATATAAAATACGTAAATAATTGGAATTTAGTGGATGCATCAGCTCATCACGTTGTAGGAGCTTATTTACGGTATAAAGAAAAGGATTATCTTTTTACATTCACAAAATCGGAAATTCTTTGGGAGAGACGAATAGCTATGGTTGATACTTGGTATTTTATCAAAAATAATCAATTAGATACAACTTTTGAAAATAAATTGCTCTTAAACGATAAACATGATTTAATGCATAAAGTAATAGGTTGGATGCTACGTGAAGCAGGAAAAAAAGATGAAAAACAGTTAATAGATTTTTTGGATCGTTATATATCACAAATGCCAAGAACCGCAGTTCGTTATGCAATAGAGAAATTTCCTGCAGAGGTGCGTAAGAATATTTTGCAAAAAAAAAACTTATGCTAATATCCTGTTTTAATTTATTATAGGTGCTATTATGCTAAAAACTTTATTAGTTGGTTTTATAACTTTAATTTGTGCAGTAAGCTATGCTGATAACCAAGCAGCTCAAAATCCTAATTCTACAAATTCTTCTTCTGATCAGCCCGGTGATCTATTGCCTGCAGAAGCAGCAGTTAACTTTGTACAGCCTTGGGCAAGACCTACAACAAATGTGCAAGGTAAAGTTAGCAATTCTGCTATGTATTTTACATTAATAAATAGTAGAAGTAAGAGTTATAATTTGGTGAATATATCTTCAGATAAGATAAGCGGAATAGAAATTCATCAAACGATTAATGATCAAGGTGTTAGTAAAATGGTAAAAGTCGATTATCCATTTTTAATTGCTGGTAATATTAACGTTGATTTTAAGCCTGGGGGCATGCATATTATGCTTTATGACCCAAAAGTAGATTTAAATGTAGGAGATGAGTTTAAAATAACTTTTTTCTTTGATGACAATACACGAAAAGTAGTGGATGTTAAAGTAGCAAATGACAATCCTTATAATAAAACAGGGCATTAAATGTCATACTGTGAGCTTGTAGCGGTATCTCAGAATACAGCTTGTGATACAAGATCCTGTGGTCAAGCCACGGGATGATAAATGCACAATATACATGACCCTAGAAATTACCAGAAGTGAGTTAATTAAATCTAAACTTATAGATGCTCCTGAACGCTGCGGGGTTTATCGAATGTTTGAAGTTAACAAACAGGTTATCTATGTCGGTAAAGCTAAAAATTTAAAGAAACGTCTTACTAATTACATTAAAAGCGATTTAGATAATAAGACGTTTCGGATGATTGCAAATACTTGTTTTTTAGAGTACAGCATTACTAATTCCGAAGTTGAGGCACTACTTTTAGAAGCCCAGCTAATCAAGAAATTTCAGCCGAAATTTAATATTCTTCTTAAGGACGACAAATCTTTTCCTTTCATTAAGCTACGTTTAGATCATGATTTCCCGCAATTGCTAAAATATCGAGGTAAAACTCTAAATGATGGAAAATTTTTTGGTCCTTTTGTTTCCGCCACAGAAGTTAACACTACTTTAACGGAATTGCAAAAAATCTTTAAATTACGTTCCTGCACGGATAATTACTTTAATTCACGTACTCGTCCTTGTCTGCAATATGAAATAAAACGTTGTTATGCTCCTTGCGTCGGTAAAATAAATAAGGAGGACTATAGGGACTTAGTAGCTCAGGTTAAAGATTTCTTACAAGGTCGTACTAAAGCACTCCAAGAGAACCTATCTAAAAAGATGGAAGAGCTAAGTAGTCAGATGCGTTTTGAAGAGGCGGCAGAAATTAGAGACCGTATTAAGGCACTTAGTTATGTGCAGCTTAAGGCAGGGGTGTCAGATATTGTTAAAGATGCAGATATAATCGCTATTGTAGAAAAGAACGGACATTATTGTGTAGAAGTTTTTTTATATAGGGCAGGGCAAGCATGCGGTAATATTCCTTATTTTCCTACTTCTACTGAAAATAGTACCAAAGAAGAAGTATTAGAATATTTTTTATTACAATTTTATCAAAAACAACAAGTGCCTGCGGAAATTATCATTAATCATGAAATTAATGATAAAGAGAATGTGATAGAGGTGATTAAGAAAATCAATAATATTACTAAACTCAATGTTATAATACCTATGAGTGGAGGTAAAGCCAAGCTAGTTCAGAATGCCGCAATAAATGCTTTATTCTCTCTAGAGCAATATTTAAAGAAATTGGCAAAAAATCAAGAGATTATGCTTGAAATCAAAGAGCTATTTGGTCTTCCTGAAATTCCTGAAAGAATTGAGATTTATGATAATAGCCATATTCAAGGTAAGTTTGCCGTCGGCGTTTTGGTAGTTGCTGGTAAAGCCGGTTTTGATAAAAAGGAATATCGGGTTTTCTCATTATCGTCCCGCGACTCTTCATTATCATCTCATGCCTCCCCATTGTTGTCATCCCACAACTTGATCTCGGGATCCAGTACATTAACAAACCTTATGGATCCCGTGGTCAAGCCACGGGATGACACCAGCAGTACGCATAATGATGCTGTAGGTGACGATTATGAAATGCTCAGGCAAGTTTTAATACGCAGATTAACTAGACTTAAGAATGAGCCGCATAAATTGCCAAGCTTGATGATTATAGACGGTGGCAAAGGGCATTTAGGTATTGCTAAAGAGGTAATGGATAAATTTGAAATGAATATTCCTTTTGTTTGTATGTCAAAAGGAGTCGATAGAAATGCCGGCATTGAGCAATTTCATATGATAGGTAAAGAAGTATTTACTCTGGATACAAATTTGCCGATTATGAAATATTTACAAATCTTGCGGGATGAGGCACATAATTTCGCCATAAAGAATCATAGACTCGGTAGATCACGTGCTATAAAAATATCAAGCCTTGATAATATAGAGGGAGTAGGTGAAACTCGTAAAAAAGCATTGCTGCACTATTTCGGTTCTTATAAAGCAGTATGTGATGCAACAATAGATGAGCTGACTAAAGTAAACGGTATTAACAAGTCACTTGCCGAGATGATTTTTAGAACGTTGCATAAGAGTTGAGGAATAATTACTCATAATGCTCTCACATGCTAAGTATTTTTATAATTTTTTTATCCTCTAATATTTCATAAACCAGTCTATGTTGTAAATTAATTCTTATAGAATGTTTTCCAACTAAATTACGATAAAGTTTTTTACTATTTAATGGTATTGAATTTATTGTTAAGGATTTACATAGAAATATTTTTTGCTTTATCGGCTAATTTAGCTGCTTTTAAATTTTGTATATCTTCATTTGCTTTTTTTGTGTACAGTATAGTATATATCATTTCCATGCTTCTTCATGGCTAATACATTCTTCTAACGATTCTTTACTAGCTTCAAGAATTCTTTTTACTAAGCTTGGTTTAGAATACAAATATAAAGTTTCTTGTAATCCTTCGTAGTCTTGTTCTGATATGATTACCGCATTATTACGTTTTCCCTTTATATAAATAGGCTCATGAGTTTTATTTGTTTCATCAATAAGAGTAAATAATTTAGCTCGTGCTTGTGAACTTGTGTAAATAGCCAAAATATTATCCCTAAAAAAGTTTTACCCTTAAGTGTACTATTATGTACGTAATAGCAATCACTGTTTTAAATATCAGTTTCACATAGAAAAAGCTAATTTTATAACTCATGATATGGAATTGGCAGCATAAGGATTTACCTAACTTTGAATATGATCAGAAGTATACTTGATGTCATTCCCGCAAAAGCGGGAATCCATTCACTAAAAAGTCTAGACATACTAAATTTTAAAGATTAAAAGCTCGATTTATCTCGCTTTATGCTGGATTTTCGCTTTTGCGGGAATGACATAGAGCCGTAATGCCCCATCCTAAAATAAATATTATCAGACTCACCATCGTTCCTATAAACACCCCTCTAAGGTTGAAATACTGTAACGATAAAGAATAATATTCCCATATTAAGAAAGTCGCTGCTCCGCCAAGTGATGATAAGACCATTATAGTTTTAGATGTGCTGATACCGAAAAGCGTTGTTATTAACGGTACTAATATTACCGGTCCCCAGAAACCGGTAAAGAACACTACTAAATCAATTACATTACTAAATTTTAAAGCTACAATTATCGCAAAACTGCCTATTATAACATTAATAATTCGGGCAATTAATAATAATTTTTGCTGATTTTTTACTTTAAGTATAGGGTTAATTATGTCCTTAACGAGAGCTATAGAAGTAACGTTTAAATCAGAATCGGCAGTAGACATAACGGCAGCTAAGAGTCCGCTCATTACTACCCCTTGAATTAAAGGCGGAATAATTTGGTTGATTAAATAAGGTAATACTAAATTTGACGGTTGGTTTGGATAAAGATTATAAGCAATTAAACCGTTTAAAGTAATGCAAATCAAGAAGAAAAAATATATAGCGGATTTTGCATATATTGCTTTAGCTGTTTGTGTAGGATTTTTATTAATTAAAGCTCTTTGGATAAATGTAGGATATAGATTCATGACGCTAAAGCTTAAAGCTGCTGCAATCGTATAAGAAAGTAGGTTGCTCTGATCAAAATTTGCATTTGCCGTAGGTAGGTTATTAATAAAATCTACAAAACCGATTTTATTTAAACTTATAAAAGTTATGGTCGGTATAGCGATTATCATCGCCAAAAATTGTAGTAAATTAGTAAAAACAATAGACTGTAAGCCGCCAATTGTAGTATATATAAGTACTATACTATAACTTAAAATTACTCCATTTACATAATTTATTTCTAAGATATATTGAAAAATATAGCCACTGACGCTTATTTGAGCAGCCAAAAACCCTACTGAAACGATAACCGAACTAACCCCTCCGATAAAATGACCGATATTACCGTAATATGTACTCAGGATATCGCCGATACTTTCAGCTCCGTAATGTTTGGCAATTAAAGGCACTATATAGATTGCAATTAATATATCTATAGGTATTGTAAGCATCAAAGCATAAGCATAATATTCGTGTCCTAAAAAAACCTTTTCCATAATGCCGAAAGTGGTAGCACCTCCGACAGAGCTTGCAAATATTGTAGCTATTAATAACAGCTTACTATTTTTTGCTTTACTGTCAACATTTGCATAGTTCTTAAAACTACTATGTTTAGTTCGGTAATATATACCAATAAGTAGAATAGATATTAGGTATATGAATACGGTAATATTATCAATAGGTAAATTAAACATAAATTAGATTTTAAAGCTCAAACTTAGCATTGTTCACAATATATATATTTAGTTAAGAATGCTAGATTTATAATTATGTGTCATAATCTGTTCTAAGAAGTTCAGTATCCGGTGTCCAAATATCTTGGTTGGGATCATATTTATATATTTTACCATGGGGTTTAAAATTTTTTAGTAGTTTTTTGCTTGAGGGGATAGTTAGCGTTTGATTGAGTTGTAGTTTTTATATTTTTAAAAATACCTATTTTAAGTTGCAGCATAATTAACCTTTATTTATGTAAAAAGTAAGATAATTATTAATATTAATCAATAATTATTTCAAATAAAACATAATAAAAATTAATCTTTCCTGAGATTGCTTTGTCAAAATTTTCAATTTTTCCGTAGCTCAGACAGAAAAACCAACCTACGCAACAATGTCAGTTTGCAATGACAATAAAGACACAAGTTAATAACTTAACTTCTATCTGTTAAAAACGCTTGACTCCTTGATCTTCCTATAATATCCTATAAATTACCATAAAATCCCAAATTAACCCAAATTATACCAATGAATGTATTTTTATCTAAGTATGTAAATGGTGTTGATAAAAAGAGTAGGGTATCAGTGCCAGCGAATTACCGTGCGGTACTAGGGAAAGAACTATTTAACGGCGTGATTGCTTATCCGTCGATTAGGAATAATTGTATAGAGGCGTGTGGTATTTCGCATATCGAGAAATTAAAGCAAATGATCGAGACGCTTGATCCTTATTCCGAGGAGCGTGATGCCTTTGAGACTATGATATTCGGGGAAGCCGTCCAGCTTTCGTTTGATGGGGAGGGAAGAGTAATATTGCCGCAATCTTTAATGAAGCATGCAGGGATCGAAGAGCAAGCATGTTTTGTAGGTAAAGGGGTGATTTTTGAGATTTGGCAGCCGCAGAATTTTGAGAAATATTTAAATTCTGCTCAAAAAATTGCTCATGAACAGCGGTTAACTCTACGGAATGCAAATTGATGTTACAGCCCCACATACCTGTAATGCTAAGCGAAGTATTGAAGGTTTTAGATCCAAAAGGCGGTGAGTCTTATTTGGATTGTACGTTTGGAGCAGGAGGATATAGCAAAGCAATATTAGAAAGCTGTGACTGTTATGTCGTAGCTTTGGATCGTGATCCAAACGTGATTAAAAAAGCCGCAGAAATTAAGCAAAATTACGTTGAGAGATTCGATTTTATAGAAACGAATTTTGCAGATAGTTTTGCAAAGCTTAAGGAAAAAAAATTTGATGGGATAGTGCTGGATTTAGGTGTCTCATCAATGCAGTTAGATAAAGCAGATAGAGGATTTTCGTTTTTGCATGACGGACCACTAGATATGCGTATGAGCGGGCAAGGGTTTAGTGCCGAGGAATTGGTAAATACGTTAGAGGAAAAAGAAATTGCCGATATAATTTATAAATATGGTAATGAGAGCTTTTCACGAAGAATAGCTAAGAGAATCGTGGAATATAGAAAAACGGCAAGAATTGATAGTACGGGCAAGCTCGCTGAGATTGTAAGGAGCAGTATAGGATTTAGAAAAGGCAAAATTGATCCTGCAACTAAAACCTTTCAAGCTATTAGGATTTATATAAACGATGAGCTTGGGGAGTTAGAGCGGTTTTTAGTAAATGTAAAAAATATATTAAAGAAAGACGGACGTTTAGTTGTGGTGTCTTTTCACTCTTTAGAAGACAGGATAGTTAAGAATTTCTTTAAAGAAAATTCGGAAAAGCCGGTAGCAAGGTCAAAATATGCTAAATACGATATAATAATTGATCCAAATAAATGGCTTAAGATTATTACTAACAAAGCGCTAGCACCCTCAGATAAAGAGATAAGGCTTAATGTTAGAGCGAGATCGGCAAAGCTTAGAGCAACAAAAAAGATACTATAGCCTATGTCATTGTTGCATGGCTTGATTTATGTCATTCCGGCGTCGGCGGGAATCCAGTGCTTTGTCATACCGCGACTTGAGCGCGGTATCTAATTTATTATTTTTAGATCCCGTGCTCAAGCCACGGGATGACACCCTAAAGCTTTGGGTTTCCGCCTACGCGGGAATGACATCGATTAGGTTTTTTGAACCACTCAGGCAATGCTGCTTTTTACCTAAGCATGATATCGAATGCTTTTAAAAAATTGTCTAAGTATTATAGGAAATACAAGAGTAATTTAGTTATGACTATAAGAAAGTTGCACTATTTAACATTATTGATAACAATTATAGTAATATGTAGTTTGTTTAGCATAAAGGAGAGAGTCTCAACTCTTGATTATCAATTAAGTAGCGTTGTAAAACAGATAAATAGTGAGAATAATAATATTCATATTTTGAAAGCAGAGCAAGCTTATCTACTTTTGCCGGCTAGATTGGAAAAACTTGCAGCAGCTTATTTAAAATTAGAAACAGTTAAATCTTATCAAATGATAAAAGATCCGTTAGGACCAAATATCGATCAAAATATTAAATTTAATCATAATATTAGTATTTCAAAGAGTAGTAAATGGCGTTACAAAAGAATTACGAATAATAAGTATATACAGACTGTTTCGAGTAGAGTGAAGGATGCTCGATGAACTTCAAAAATTGGCTGCGTCGTCTTATAAGTTCTGCGGTGCTCACAAGTATACGCTCCGCTCCTCGTCTTATGGACTCCTTGCTCTCTTTTTGAAGTTGATCTTCGTATCTTAGTAGGATTGTTGCATGGCTTTTATAAACGTCATTATAAATAATATATGAAACAAATTTTAGAAAAATGGAAACCTGCAATTAAAAGTCTGATAATTTGGAATGTTTGTAGTAAAAATACAAAAATTCGATTATTAATGGTTATTTGTGGCTTTTCTTTTCTTTTTTGCATTTTATCTTACAGATTGATAATCGTTGCTACGAATGTTTACGATAAAAATATTAATTCCTTTAAAAAAAAGCATCAATTTAGAAAAGAAATAGTTGATCGAAACGGTAATTTATTAGCAGTTAACCTACCTTCTGCATCATTATTCGCTAATCCACAAATAGTTCTCGATCCTGAAACTTCCGTAAAAAAACTAGCAGAAATTCTACCTGATATTAATAAAGCTAAATTACTTGCGGAACTTAAATCAAATAAAAGCTTTATATGGGTAAAAAGGGATTTATTACCTAGTCAGCAGGAAAAAATAACGAGCCTTGGGTTACTTGGTTTTGAATTTGAAGAAGAGCAGAAACGAATTTATACTTTTTCTAATTTATTGTCGCATGTTATCGGTTATGTAGGTAGAGATTCGGTAGGGCTTAGTGGCTTAGAACTCGCTTATGATAAATATTTAACTAATTCCGATTATGAATTAAACGAACCAAAGAATAGGAAAGAACCGCTTCAATTATCTATTGATATCAGGTTACAAAGTATTTTAAGTGAAGAGATTGATAAAACTTTAAAGCAATTTAAGGCCATAGGAGCAGTAGGCATTATTGCCGATCCAAATAATGGTGAGATTTTAGCATTAGTAAATAAGCCTGATTTCGATCCGCATCATCCGAGTTTAGCAAAACCGGAAGAGTTGTTTAATATAGCAAGTCTGGGCATTTATGAAATGGGTTCGGTGTTTAAGGCATTAACTATGGCAGTCGGTTTTGATACCGGTGCAATAAATATGAATGATGCTTATGATATAAGTTATATGAAAGTGGGAGGATTCCAGCTTAAGGATTATACGCCAAGGCAAGGGTGGCATAGTGTGCCTGAGATTTTTCTATATTCTTCAAATATTGGTACAAGTCAAATTATGCTTGAAATCGGTAAAAGCAATTTTAAAAAATACCTTAAGAAATTAGGTCTATTAGATCAGTTACAAATAGAATTACCTGAACGAGGTACTCCGTTATTTCCTTCCGAGAAAAGATGGAATGAGTTAACTAGTGTTACTATGTCGTACGGCTATGGCATTTCAATTAGTCCTTTGCATTTTGTTAGAGCAATGTTACCGGTCGTTAACGGCGGTACTTTATATGATATTACTTTATTAAAAAGAAAGGATGAAAAAGTAATAGGCACAAAAGTTTTTAGTGAAAATACCTCTACCCAAATGAAGAAATTATTCAGGTCGGTAGTAAAAGAAGGTAACGGTAAAAGAGCAGAGGTCAAAGGCTATCTTATCGGCGGTAAGACCGGTACGGCAGAAAAACTTTCACAAGGTGCAGGGGGAAAAAAGAAATATCTAAAAAATAGTAGAGCTTCATCATTTTTAGGTATGCTGCCCGCATCTAACCCGCAATATATTATTTTTATTAGATTTGATGAGCCGAAACCGACTAAAGAAAGCTTTGGCTTTGCAACGGCAAGCTGGACGGCTGCCCCTACTGCCGGTAGAGTGTTTGAGCGTATGATATCTTTATATGGTTTAGAGCCGATAGAACAAAGTGAGGAAGAGAGTTGAAAATATTACTTAATAACTTATAGATATAGTCATTGCGGGCGACTATAGGCGTTGTTGTATGAACGTTCAGTATGTCATTCCCGCCTACGCGGGAATGACATACTGAACGTTCATACAACACGAGTTCAAGCCACGATATGACATTGAGTAAGGAGGTTTTTATGTCAAAAAACAAATAAACATACTAACACTACCCCTATCAGGCGTCTTAAGTCTTTTAATTTCCCATTAAAAAGAAATAACATTATAACAAAACAACCATTTTTCTTCTTAAATTCCGATGAACAAGAAAAATGAGAGCTTAGCGGTGATGATAAAAGACCTAACCCTAATTATAGTGAGTTATTGTAGAGTCTATATTCATTTTTTAAAACTGTACAAAATAGAAAATTAATTTATATTTTATATATAGTGTCATACCGTGGCTTGACCACGAGATCCAGTTAAGATGACCATATAAAATGTTGTTGATATGGATTCCGTGATCAGGTCGCGGAATGATAACTAATTGTAGTATAACACAGTACAAAACACATAACAACAAATTATTCATGTTAAAGATAAAACAGGACATATATAAAAATAGCTTACAAGTAATATTAAAATTGCTGTTTGCTTTGCTATGTTTTTTTATAATATTATTTCCGTTAGTGAGTTATAAAATCAATAGCCAAAGCAGAATTTTTCCGGCAATGGAAATTATGTTTATTTATTATTTCATGTCTTTATATTCCTTAAATATTTTTAGCATATTTTTCCTCGGTCTATTGATAGATCAAGTAAGTGGTATGCCTATCGGTACAAATTCGTTAGTTTTTTTGTCGGCATATATAATATATAAACTCTCTTCAAAATTTTTTCTAGCTAAAAACTATTTGATAAATTTTGTTGTTTTTTGTGTTTATTGTTTATTTATATTGAATTTTAAATATTTACTAATCACAAGCAAGAAGCTAGAAGCAGACGGATATTTAATAATTTTCTTTCAATTTTTAACAACTATATTTTCTTATAATATAATTCGTCTTATGCTTGACACTCCTATGAATTACTTTAAAAAGTATGCTAAATAAAAAAATACTACATGGTGAGTTAATTTCACGAAGGGCCTTTATAATCGGGTTAGGTAAACTCGGATTTTTATCACTGCTTGGAATAAGAATGTTTTATTTGCAGCTTATTAAAAGTGAAGAATATAAGACTTTATCAGATAAGAATCGTATTAATTTTGTTGTACTTCTGCCGACCAGAGGAAGAATTTATGATTTAGATGGCAGTATCTTAGCTACTAATAAACCATGTTATCAGCTAGTAATAGATAGGAGCATTAATAATAATTATTGGGATGAATTAGAAATAATTAGTAATATTCTAAATTTATCTCCGGAAAAATATAATTATATTAAGCAAAAAATTAAAAAATCTAGTCGCCACACTCCTTTAATAATACTTGATCAGCTTGATTGGCAGCAAGTATCAATGATTGAAGAACAAAAGCATAAACTGGCTTCAATATTCATTTATATAGGATATTTAAGGTTTTATCCTTTTTCAAGCACTACTTCTCATTTAATCGGTTATCTAGGTCAAATAAATGAACAAGAGAAGCAAGAGTTAAATATACATAGCTTAAGCGATTTTAATATTGGTAAATCCGGTATCGAAAAATATTACGATAATAAATTACGAGGAGAATTCGGTTATAAAAAAGTTGAAGTAAACGCTTACGGTAAGCAGGTAAGAGAAATAGCAGGAACCCCTACTAAATCTGGTGAAGATATGTATTTAAATATCGACGCTTCTCTTCAGCAAAATATCCAGCAATATTTAAATCCTAAAGGTTCTTCGGCAATAGTTATGGATACTAGAACCGGAAACATACTAATTTGTGCTTCCACACCGGGTTTTGAATCAAATAATTTCAGTAAGTTATCGGAAAATTATTGGCAAAGTTTAATGAGCGATCCTTATAAGCCTTTAATTAATAAGGTAATACAAAGCTCGTATCCCCCAGGTTCGGTTTTTAAAATAATTACCGTACTTGCAGCCCTTGAAGTAGGCATTAATCCTAATAAAACCGTTTTTTGCGACGGTAGCTCTGCTCTTGGTACTAATAGCTTTAGATGTTGGAATCATAGCGGGCATGGGACGGTAGATATGATGTCTGCTTTAAAGTATTCTTGTAATATTTATATGTATGAACTCGCAAAAATAGTAGGTCCGGATAAAATTCTTGAAGTTGCAAGAGAATTTGGTCTCGGCTCAAAGACCGGTATTGATTTAGCTCCTGAAAGTAGTGGATTTGTACCGTCAAAAGAGTGGAAAAAGAAAAAATTACAGCTTCCTTGGTCAATAGGTGATAGCTTTAATTTAGCAATAGGGCAAGGATTTTTAGGAGTAACGCCGATGCAGCTTGCAAGATTTATTACAGCTATTGCAAGTAACGGTAAACTATATACGCCTAGAATATTAAAAAATGATTCGGAATTTTATAATGTTAATATTAAGCCTGAAAATATTAAAATAATACAAGAAAGTTTATATAATACTGTGAATGTTGCGGGAGGTACGGCGTATTATAATAGAATTTTAGGTAAAAATAGGCAGCTTGCCGGTAAAACTGGTACGTCCCAAGTACAAGGCAAACTAAATGCTAAAGACGATTTAAACCGTGACTCTATTGCCTGGGAGAGGCGTAATCATGCTTTATTCTTAGGCTTCGCTCCTTATCACGATCCTCGTTATTCCGTTACTGTTTTTGTTGACCATGGAGGAGGCGGTAGTAAAGCAGCCGCCCCAATAGCTCGTAAAATCATGTCTGACGTGCTGGATAAGTATACTCGCTGAATTTGAAAAATTGGCCTAGTTGTACTTGACTATAGTATGTACGCTGCAGTTAAAAGCTTCAAAACCGATTCCTCTTTTCCAAATTGAGCTTCATATACCTGCTGTGTGTCTTTATGTAATTATGTTTAAAATTAAATTATGGTAAAATTATGTTAGAAGAATTAACGCAGCAAGAAGAAACTGAGTTATTCTTTAAATCGTATAAAGGAAGATGCAGCTTATTTAAAAAAGAATTAAAGAGTTATTTTTAAAATCATATAAAGAAAAATACTATTTATCCAGTGAAGACGTGCTATATTTATTTTTAGCAGTTTATAAAAAAAAATTTATCTGAAGAGGAATTAAAACAGTTATTTTTTAAATTATCTGAAGAAAACGGCAATTTATTTGAAGACAAATTAAAAGAATCATTCTTAGAATTGTATAAAGAAAAATATAACTTATCTGAAGAAGCATCAAAAAAGTTATTCTTAAAATGATATCTAGAAAGATATTATTTATCTGAAGAAGAATTACTAGAATTTAGAGCTTATTATAGAGAGGGAAAAGCAGAAGCAAGAGTAGAAGAGTCTGCTTGTCATGACTTATTGCCTGTAATAAAGTATTTTATTGAAAAGGGAGGTAATCCATATTTTATAATAGAAGATGATTATAATAAATTAACTATATTTAATATTGCTGCAAAAAATGGATTTTTAGATATTATAAATTATCTGCTCGACAATAATATTTTTACTGTAGATCAAAGAGCTTCTGAAAATAGTGTAACGCCTTTTCATTCAGCCTTTGAAGGTGATAGTATTGAAGCTGCAAGGCTTTTACTATAAAAGGGAGCAGATGTTAATGCTGAATTTGAGTATGCAGGGGCTATAAAAACTGCTTGGTTTTTTGTTCTTGAATTAAATCGTATAGAAATGGCTCAAATTCTTCTTGAGAATAGTATATTTATACCTCTATAAAAAAACTTGAGGGTTTTACAAGGTGATGCTTTTGTTAATGCCTATAACTCCTCTACTCCTGAAGTGCAAGAAATTTGAGATGCTAGAGTATCACAGTATTGTTTAAGTAAGTTGGCTGAATTTATTGAAAAGAGGTTCAGCAAAGAGAGTGCTATAGGATATAAAGAATATGCTGCTCTTAGCGAATATAGCAGTTTGCCAAAACATAAAAAAGAGGCATTAAAAATCTTGTTATCAGATGATAATTATCTTATTAAAACTAGATAATTATATCAAAGATCATTTTCCTAAAATAGGATGTATAGCTAAAGGCCTTACCGGTACTGCTTTTGAAACAATAGAATAAAGCAGGAATAATAACTCAGCATCTTCATTTTGAAGATAACAGCACTAAAATAGCAGGTAGCATTGGATAATGATATTGTTTAAAGGGATGTTATCTTTCATATTAAAAAATACTTTATTTTAGTTAGTAGTTTATGTTATTAATAATTGAGAATTATTACAGAGGTATATATGTCTAAGAAAAAGCAGGACGATCCAATAATAAAAGAATTAGAAGAAAGATTAGCAAAACTTAAAGGTACTCCTCCAACACTTGAAGAATTAGAAGAAAGATTTGCAAAGCTCCAAGATAGGCCTTATGTTCCTGCAAAAAAATCCGGTTATGACTCTGGTTATGAATCCGATGATGAGGTAGATAAGCTAGTTGAGAAGATACAATCTGAGGTTAAAATAGAACAAAAAAGTAAAGCTCTCAATGCTCAAACAGACCAAGCAATACGTGATAGGCTAGATAAATTAAGAGAAGATACTACTGTAACACGAAAAAAGACATCTAAAGATCTTTTTTTTAATGATACTAAATCAATAATTACCGATACTATAGATGCTCATGCAGATATAGCTAGTTCATATGCTACTAGATCTACTGATTTAGAGGCAAAAAAAGCATTATTTAATTTAGCTAATAATTTAACTGAAGCTGGAGATATTATTAGGGATACACATCCTATATCTAAAGAATATGAGCCTAAAATATTAGATGTTATTGCTAAAGAACTCGGTAAAATGTATGAAGGAATAAAGCAAATAGCTTCGCCTGCAGTTAATATTATAAAAGAAATAGGCAGTAGTCTTGTTAATTCAATTAAATCACTTTCTCAAAAATCTTCCAAACAACAAATAAAAGAATCTAAAATAAAATTAAAGAAGTTATATAAAATATATGTTGATTTGAAAGGAGTAAAGCCAAAGATAAAAGAAGAGTTTCTTAAAAAACATTATGAGCAAATTGATCAGCTACAAACTCCTCAGGAAATATTTGTAGAAACTGCCAAAATTACTAAATCTATAAGGATAGCCGGAAGACAAAAGATAAATAATCTTAAACAACAACGAATTATTAATAGAATGAAGAAGCAAAGTCCTACTGCTTGCATGAATAATAATCCATTTACACCGTCTAATACTCCTACTAATAAAGGAAAATCTTTGAAGAGCCACCAAAGGTAAATTCTGTGTTATTCCTGCATAAGTGGGGCGTTGCTGTATGGGTACCGAGTGGTCATTGATAGCAGGCGTTGTTGTGTACCGGTAAAACCTACTGCGTCACCCCGCGGCTTGACCACGGGGTCCATAAAAACAATAAAAAATACTAATAATTTTAGCATTTTTAACTGGATACCGTGGTCAAGCCACGGTATGACAGAGGTGAAACTGAGCCATGCGCAACAAATCCTACAATCGCTTATAACACTTAAAAACTACTCCACTCCTTTCATTCCGCTTGTCTTAGCTTTATCAAACGAAGTATCTTTAATTGTTGCTTCGGTAAAATCAGTATTTGTTAGGTCAGAGTTATTAAAGCCCGCTTGATCAATTTTAGCTGATTTAAATATACTATTTGTTAATATTGAGTTTGAGAAATCTGTTTTAGTAAGTATTGCTGTAGAAAAATTAGCTTCTTTTAAAATAGAATTGTTTATTACCGTATTTGTTAAATTAGTATTTTTAAAGATACTATGTGAAAAATCTGTTCCATTAAATACTAAACTACTTAAGTCAAGATTTGTTAAATTTATATTTGTTAAGTTAGTTATTTTTTGTAAATCTTTTACCGAACTTATTACTATATTATTTGGTGGAATTTTGCTCGAATTATCGCTATTTAAAATAATATTATTAGAAACATTAGTATTAATAAAACCGGAATATGCTTGGTAGTTAATATTATTTATTTGTGAATTAGAAAGGACGGAGTTAATAACCGTAGTATTTGTTAGATTAGAATTTATTAGAGCTATTTGTTTTAAATTACCTAAAGTAATTTTAACATCTGAAAAATTTACGTTTTGTATTAAAGATTTAGAAAAATTTACATTATTAAATTGTCCATTAGTTATATTTGAGTTTATTATTTCACTGCTGTTTAAGTCAGTATTAATTACTATAAATTGTTTAAAATCATTATTGCTAAAAATATTATTAGTATAGCTTATATTATCTAAAGTAATATTTGAGCCTTTAGTTTTATTAATCCTTACAAAATTAGCATTACTATTTTTTATTGATAAATTATTAAATTTGTTATCGTTAAGACTCATATTATTTAATATAGTATTATTAATTTTAAAATGATTTAACACTGAACTACTAATTGTACTATTTTGTAAATCACATTTAGTAAGGCTAATATTCCGTAATGTTGAATCTTGAAAGGAAGCGTATGAAAAGAAAGAGTTATTACTTTGTACGTTATTAAAGTTTACTTCATTAAAAATACTGTGTGTAAAGTTAGAATCCTTAATTATTACTGATGTTAATTTAGTGTGACTTAGGTCGCTAGATTCAAAATAATTATTAGTAAAATTGGTATTATTTATTACACTTTTTTCTAAATCTGTACCGTAAAATATTGAATTTGTTATATTAGTATTTTTAAAGCTATTATTCTTTAGGTTAGTTTTTTGAAAATTAACACTGTCGATAGTGTTATTGCGCCATAATACATGACTAAATTTAGAATTTTCAAAATTGACATTTATTATAGTAGTTTTATTAAAAGCAGTATCGCTAAAATTTGATTGAACAAAATTTGTATTTTGTAATGTTATATTGTTAAAAATTGAACCTTGAAAGTCAGAATTATATCCGGAAATATTTTTTATTACCGAATCTGCAAAATTACATTCTTGAATTATAGCATTTGTAAGTATAGCTTTTTCTAAATTACTACCTGCAAAATCAACACGTAATATTTCACAGGAAGTTAAATCTATTCCTGATAAATCTTCATTTATTAGCTTTACTCCTATTAATTTGATTCCTTTTAAATTTGAACCGAACTTCTCTTTAAGGTTCACTTTAAGGTTTTTAGAATTTTGCGATATTATATAATTCCGAATTACTGTGCTTTGGCTATCCGTAAGTAATCCATTCGCATCATGAGTAGATTCGGAGCAGCTGCTTAATAACAAATAAATAGTAATTATTGATATTACTTTAAGCATTTGCTTCCTCATATTTTTCTTCATTTATTCTATTTGTAGGAGGTATATGTAAGCTTAATAATTTTAATTTACGATGCAAAGCCGATCTTTCCATACCGACAAATGAGGATGTTTTTGAAATATTATTATTAAAACGACTCATTTGTGCCGATAGATATTGACGTTCAAAAACTTCTCTAGCTTCTCTAAGCGGCATAGATAACATATCAAAACTATCTTCAAGTTTTGTGAGATTAGCACTATTTGCTAATATTTCGGAAGGTATCATATAAGGTTTGATAATTTCATTATTACCTACAGTTAATGGATTCATAATTAAAGTCCATTCAACTACATTACGTAATTGTCTGATATTACCGGGCCATTCATAGGATTGAAGAGCAGCGATAGTGTCATCAGCAAAGTTACGTTCTTTTAAACCTGAAAATTTTGAAAGCTGTTTAACAAAATATTTAACGAGTAGCGGTATATCTTCTTTTCTCTCATATAATGAGGGTACTTTTAGAGAGGATACATTAAGGCGATAATATAGATCTTCTAGGAATTTGCCATTATTCACTTCATCTTGAATATTTTTAGAAGTACCGGTGATAATTTTTATATCAACTTTAATATTTTTTCCACAAGGTTTTGTAATAGTTTGATCTTTAAGGAATTTTAATAATTTTACCTGGATAGGAATAGGAATATTACTGACCTCATCTATATATAAAGTACCGTTATTGGCAAATTCTAAGATAGTAGGGCGTTTATTATTATTTTCCTGCTTTTCCAATTTGCCGAATAATTCTTGATTAATTTTTTCTGTAGTCATACAGGTAGGGCTGAAAATAATGAACGGATTATTAACCCTTTTAGATTGTTTATGAATTAATCTTGCTGCAAGTGCTTTACCGCTACCGCTTTTACCGTGAATCATTATACGACTGCTAGAGCTAGCTGCCTTTTCTATTTCCATTTTATATTTTAAAGTTACCGAACATCCGCCTACTAATTCAGTTTTATCTATAATTTTTGATTTTAAATCTATATTTTCACGTTTTAACTTTGTTACTTCGCAAGCTCTTTTAAGTAGAATAACTAATTTATCATTATTAAAAGGTTTTTCTATATAATCGTAAGCACCCATTTTTATAGCATTTACTGCTGTTTCTATAGTACCGTGACCGCTAATAATTATTACCGGCATTAAAGGATAGCGTTTTTTAATTATCTCTAAAATCCCAAGACCGTCAATTTCGCTTCCTTGAAGCCAAATATCAAGTATAACTGCAGAGACCGGTTTTTCGGAAAGTATTTTAAGAGCTTGAGTACTATTAGCGGCAACCTTAGGATTAAAACCTTCATCTTTCAAATTTGCAGCAATGAGATTTCGTATACTCTCTTCATCGTCTACTATTAAAACATCTAGTTGTGACATTACAATTTACCTTAAAAATATTAATCAAAGCCTAAATTATATACGTTAATGCTGAATGTAAAAGAAAGCAACATTTTTTTATAACATTTTTGTCACAATAGCTATTTACAATGTAAAGGTTGGCTAAGATTACATAATATTAAAATTATTTAAGGAATTTTAATTAATTTTATTTGCAGTTTGTAGTGTTATAAATGATTATATATAATGAGGGTACTGTGTGATATTGTCATTCCCGCGTAGGCGGGAATCTAGTGCTTTGCTGTATCACCCCGTGGCTTGACCACGGGGTCCAGTTGCTACTAAAATTATTAGTATTATTAAGTTATTTTTATGGATACCGTGGTCAAGCCACGGTATAATACAACAAAGCCTCTAACAAGCAGTAAAACCAAATTTTAAAAATTATGCTTAACATCTGTTTAATTATTATTTCATTATTTATTTGCTTAATAACCTACCTATTTATCAAAAAAACAGATATTTTAACACATTTATTGATTTTAAATAGCTGCACGACTTTAGTGAGTTTATTTATTTGCTGTTTAGGTTTATACTCAGGTAATAGTTCATATTTGGATATAGCAATGATTTACTTTCTTTTAAGCTTTATAGCAACAAATGGATATTTAAAATATTTTATACATGAGTCAAATGAAAACAAAACAGATTGATACTATAATCTTAGGATGCGGTTTGAGTGGCATGCTAACTGCACTGTCTTTTGCACAAAAGGGTATAAAAACTACTATCTTCGAGAGTAAATCGGTAAAAAGCCCAGAGTTTTTCAACGATATAAGAATTACTGCTTTAACGCCGCATTCCAAAAATTTCTTATTCTCCATTGATATATGGGAAGAGCTTGAAAAGTTTGTGGCAAAAATGCAAGAAATATATGTAGTAGATAATAAGGCTGCAGAGATATTAGATTTACGCAATGACGATGACGCTGTACTTGGATATGTGGTTAAGAATAGTGATTTTAAAAAAATACTATTGTCAAAAATAACTAATAATCCGTGGATAACATTAATTGATAATAATCAATATCAAGAGGTTATAAGCCATAATGACTACTCGATTATAAAATTTGATGATAAACAAATTAAGTGTAGTTTATTAATTATATGTGATGGAGCAAATTCAAAAGTGAAGTCTCATTATTTTGCTAATGAAATTGAAAAACCTTATCAAACTGCTCTTACATTTAATATTAAGCATGAAAATCCGCATGAAAATTGTGCTATGGAGCATTTCCTGCCGCTTGGTCCTTTTGCTTTGCTGCCTTTAAAAAATCAATATGCTTCATCCGTAATATGGTCAACTTCTTCTGATCAGGCTGCTTTAATTGTTAATTTGCCTGTAGAAGAAGTTAGATTTTTAACTCAAAGAAATGCCGGTAATTCTTTAGGTAACATTACTATTGATAGTGAGATTAGTAGTTTTCCACTAAAAGCGCGTATAGCAAATAGATATTTTCATAATAAGATAGTGCTTATTGCCGACACTGCTCACACAGTACATCCTTTAGCAGGACAGGGGCTTAATCAGGGCATAAAGGATATAGATACTTTGAGTATGATTGTTAGTAATAATGGTACATTACAAGAATACCAAAAGCTAAGGCAAGAGGATAATTTTATTATGTATAAGCTGACTGATGAGTTAAATAATATTTTTTCAAATTATTCCAAAAATGTAAGATATTTAAGACAAATAGGATTTAAGGCAATAAATAATTTTAAGTCTATAAAAACCTTGATTACTAGCTATGCGATGGGGAAGAGGTGAGTGTTCCTATGTCATTCCCACGTATGCGTGGATCCAGACAAATAACTTAAATATTGATATAGAAGTTACATAATTTGGTGAAATAAACCAAAAAAACAAGTTTTTTGTAGGTTTTACTGGATTCCCGCTTTCGCGGGAATGACATAAAACGAGCCATGCAACAAGACCGGTCAAGCCACGGGATGACAGAGGTGAAATTGATCCACGCGGGCAACGCCTTGCGAGCACCCGTAGGCTGCGTGGTAATCTCGTCAAATATCCTGAGATTGCTTCGTCGATTATTGCATAATTTCCTCGCAATGACAAAACAGCTGAGCTATGCAATAATACCTAAAAAAGTTAAAGAGCATTAATGAGTAAAGAAAATTTAAGCAGTAAATCATCTATTAATGTTCCTGAAGAGGTAGTAAAAAATGCAGCAGAAGATAATAAGCTTAAATCTTCAATAAATACCTCTGAAAGAGTAGAGCCTTTAGAAGCAGCACAAACAAAAGCTTCTGAGTATCCAGAGGAACGGTAATCGCAAAATAAGCCAGCAGGAAAAAGAATGTTGAAAGAGAATACGGTACTTTACGGTGCTAGAGTCGCTCGTGCCGGAATCGCTGCAAGTGGAGTAGCAATTGAAGTGGTAAAGGAGGGTAGTCAAATTATCGCTAGTCCTGCTCATGTAGTAGAAGGAGTAATTAACGTTGGAGAAAAAGTAGCAAAAGCTTAAGATTCGGTTGATAAACTTTAGCAAGGTGCAAAAATTAAAGAAAAAGGTAACCTAAGTTTTGGTATTGCCGATAAGGTGCTTGATAAAATAAAAACTTTACTGGGTGCTGAAATGGCAGCAAATGTATTAGAGACAACATATAAAACAATTGGGTAGTAAGGCAGTAAAACGTACGGCAAAAATTGGTGGTGTCATGGTGTCGTTAGCCCTTAACCCGACGCCGGTTGGACTTAGGCTTGCTGCATTTTCTTTATCAGCCATTGCTTATAATGTCGGAAAAGAAATTTTGGAAGTAAGAGAAGATAAGCATTGAGATAGAAAGAGAAAATATTAAAGCTAATTATGTAAAGCAAGCAGAGTTAGTAGTTGCTACTCAAATAGATAAAGGAAAAGATAGTCCTGCACTTAAAAATTTCTTGGATACTAAATTACCTAAAATTTATCAAGAAATTCTTGAACCTAAAAAGTTACATACTACGAGAACTAAAGAAATTTTAAAAGCAGTTCGGGATAATGTTTTAGAAGTAGCAGCGTTAGTGGCACAAGCAAGTTCAGCAGGCGAGATTATGATTGGTTTAGCAGCCGGTCTTATTGGAGGAGGAAGTAATGTTATAGGTGAAGCAGACACAAAATTAGTACGTATGGAACAAAAAAAAGATAAAATAAATTAAATAAGTAGTTTAAAAACATCAATAGGAAATTATGAAGATAAGAAAGACTTGCTTGAAAAAGAAAGGCAAGCAAAAATAGATACCAAACCCTTAGAAGAATTTTTAGCTACAACCCCTAAAATTGATCAATTAAGTGAGGGGCAGCTAAGAGAGCATTTTAATG
>NZ_AKVZ01000022.1 GCF_000273745.1 Rickettsia australis str. Phillips | reverse complement strand
GTGTAACTAGAGCAAAGGTTGCAGAGAGATCTGAATTTGCTCCTCCTGTTGAAAAAACTAATTTTGAAAAAGTTAAATCAGCAGTAAAAGCAGGAGCGGGTTATTTGGTTGAATCGCAATTTGGTGATTTAAAAGAAATATACGGTAAAAAAGAAGAGCAGAAATCTAGTACCGTTCTTATTACTCCTAATATTCAAAAGTAGAAAACTCCTGAAATTGCTAAAGCAGAAGCAAAAGTCCATCATATGCAGGAAAGTTTAACGCACGGTAAGGTTACTGCTCGCAGTAATAATATATCGCCACTACCAACAGGAAGAACTGTATCTAAGCAATAAGAATCTTCAAGAGGAGTTTAGTTGTTAGTTAAAGTTTATAATAGTGTAATAGACTATATTTTGCCGCAGAGATGTTTAAGCTGTTCGGAAATACTAGGGAGCGCGGTGAATTTTGTAGTGATTGTTGGAAGAAACTAGAGTTTATAGCAAGACCCTATTGCAGTATATGCGGACAAAGATTTAGTATAAAAATCTTAGATAGCTGTATTTGTAGAAACTGTTATAGCAGTAAGCCTAATTATGATCTAGCTCGCAGCCTATTTAAGTTTAATGAGCATAGCACAAAAATAGTTCAGCAGTTTAAATCTCAGGATAAGACGATATTTGTAAGCTTTTATATAATAGATATAGCGAGGATATAAAAGATATTGATTTTTTAATCATACCTGTACCTATGAATAGATTTAAGAGGTTACTACGAATGTATAATCCTGCTCATATTTTAGCTATGGAAATTGCACAAGTTACCGATAAAATGTTCAAAGCCGATATTTTAACTAAATCAAGATATACCAAGTATTAGACTTTTCGTTCATGAAAACAACGTAAAAATAATATCAAGGGTAGTATCAAATTTAACACAAAATATAATATTGTAAGTAAAAAAATCTTATTAGTCGATGATGTCGTTACCACCGGTGTTACTATAAATGAATGTGCTAAAATTTTACGACAAACGGGGGCATGATCGGTATATGTGATGAGTGTTGCTATGACTTAGAACATCATTGCGAGCGGTCGAAGACCGTACGGCAATCCAGAAAGATAATTAAACAAATGCTATGCATTTTTAACTGGATTGCTTCGTCAAAATGTTCAATTTTGCCTAGCAATGACGATTAAATAAAACCATCAAGAGTGAAGTAACTTATGCAAAATGAAATAAAAAAAATTTGTGTTATCGGTTCAGGGGTAATGGGTTCAGGGATTGCAGCGTTAATTGCTACTTCCTCTTATAAAGTCGTATTACTTGATATTATCGCTAAAGATTCCGATGATCCTAATAAAATAGTAAACAATGCTATAGAGAATTTGCATAAACAAAAACCGCCACCTTTATCTTGTCCCGATAAAGCAAATTTCATTACCATCGGTAATTTAGAACATGATTTAGATTTAATTAAAGAATGTGATTTAGTTATTGAAGTTATTGTTGAGAAGTTAGAAATTAAGCACCAATTATATAACAAAATTATTCCTTATCTTAAAGAAGATGCAATTATTGCTTCTAATACTTCTACATTACCTCTTAAAAGACTCAAAGAGAATTTACCGGATAATATCAAATCGAGATTCGTTATTACGCATTTCTTCAACCCGCCAAGATATATGGAACTGCTTGAGTTAATTATAGACCATACGGTAAAGGTTGAAGCCATAGAAAGAGTATCAGAGTTCTTAACGAAAACGCTTGGTAAAACTATAGTAAAATGTAATGATACGCCTGGCTTTATTGCTAATAGAGTAGGGTGTTTTTTACTGGAGTTAGTAACCCGCAAAGCGATAAGTCAAAAGCTTGATTTTGTAGCTTTGGATAAAATATTTACTACATGTTTGGGGCTGCCGAGTACCGGAATTTTTGGTTTATATGATCTAATAGGACATGACGTAATGAAGTTAATATCAAACTCATTACTTGACGCCCTTCCTGCAAATGATGCTTATCATAAAATATATGTAAATACTCCTGTTCTTGATAAGATGATTGAGAAGAAGTTAATTGGGCGTAAAGGCGGCGGTGGGTTTTATCGTTTATCGGTATCAAATGGCAAAAAGATTCAAGAAGTTATCAATATAAACGACTTATCATATAGTCCTGTTCAAAAAGTAGATATTTCATTTAAGAATCTTGATGAGTTACTAGCTAGCGATTCGGTTTACGGTAAATTTTTTATTGAAATTATCACAGAATTTTATGTTTATTTAGCAAGCTTAGTACCATCTGTAACCGATAATATCTATGATATCGATGCTGCTATGAAGCTTGGTTACAGCTGGAAATACGGTCCATTTGAATTATTGACCATAGCAGCTAAAGACGGCTGGAATTTGGTAATTAAAAATACCGATTTAATGCATATCACACTTCCGCAATATTTAGGTAATAAAGAATATCAAAAAATCGATAAACAAAAATTTAATTCTCACAAAGATATTTTAAAGGAAAGTCAGATAGTATTAGAAAACGATTCTGCAAAGCTAATAAATTATCGTGAGAATTTAGTGTTTGTTATTACTACGAAAATGAATTGTTTAAATCATAATGTGTTTTATTTACTGCAAGAAGCAGCAAGTAAAGCTGAAAATGACGGCAAAAATCTTTATATTTATCCGCAAGGAAATCATTTTTCTGCTGGTGCGGATTTAAAGCTTCTTCTTTCCTATATTGAGGATAAAAATTTTCATGATTTAGAGAATTTACTAAAGCTGGGACAGCAAACCATGCTTCACTTAAAATATTCTGCAGCTCATATTGTTAGTTGTGCTAAAGGAGTAGCCCTTGGAGGCGGGTGTGAGCTGCTATTGTACTCAAGCTATATTGTAGCAAATAAGGAACTGAGTGCTGGACTTGTGGAGCTTGGAGTCGGTTTAATACCTGGGTGGGGCGGTGTTACCGTAATGTTTGCTCGAGCTAGAGGAGATAAAACTAAACTAATTAGAAATGTCAGAAATATTATAGAGCAGAATAAAACAAGTTCAGCCGATTACGTTAAAGCAGATTATGATGTAGAGAATATGCAAGTAAATATGAATAAGCATTACATTCTCGATGAAGCTTTAAAGCTGAACCTATCTAAAAAAATAGTACCGACCCCCCATAAAGTTACTTTGCCCAAAATAAATTTAGCAACTGAAATAGATACATCAAAATATAACGATCTACAAAATAAGGTACTTAGCAAGTTTCAAACCATTATAGATCAACATAATGAAACGAATGAAGAAGAGCTATTTGCCTATGAGCGGGGCATATTTTTAGAACTTGCAAAAGATCCAAAAACTATAGAGAAGTTGAAAGTTGTGGTGGGGTATTGAGGTCGTTTCTGTAAAAGTATTATTGCATGGCTCAAAAAACTGGTTTGATGTCATTCCTACCTACGCGGAAATGACATCAAACCAGTTTTTTGAGCCATGCAATAAATTCCGTAGTCGCTTGCAATGACATAGAGAGCATTTACCGGTCTAACGCAACAATGCTTCACGGGAATGACATAAAAACCATGCTGGTAACACTACTCCACAATAATACTGCCTATGGTGCCGCGATAGTAAGTCTGAGGGTCGTACATAGCTTCGCTATAAATAGCAGGAGTTGCGAATGTGCCTTTATTAACCGCTTTGATTTTATACTGATACGTCATTTTTTGATTAGCAATAGTACCAAAAATCATCACTCTATCATCACGATTATATATATATATTGGTTTCCATATCATTGTTACAGGATTACGTTCTAGTATATTTACGTTATGATTATCCGGTAAAAGCTCAAAGCCTGCTGGTAATAAGTCAAGTATTACCATATTGCTCAAGGTTTTATTACTACCTGAACGCATGGTGATTTCCACCGTAATATTATCACCTAATTTTACTTTGCTGATTTCTTTATTATTTTCATTGAGATATTTTTTGGTTATCTCTATGCCTTTAACTATCTCTTTATTTTCTATTAATTGCTTATCATAGCCTGAAGTTAAAAGCTGATAGAAGAAGCTATTACTTGAGGATGTTAAGGCTATATCCTTATTTTCTACCGACAGCTCAGCAATCATCACTTTATCGCCTTTTAAAGTCACTTCTTTATCTGTAGAGGTTACTTTAATACTCACATCATCTACATTGCTGATTTTATCAGCATAGGCAAGACTTGACATAATTGCATAGCTTGCCGATAGGCTATTATAGTTATCTTTAGCCAAAAGAGCTATATCCTGTACAATTTTTGGGTCGAAGTTTTTTAACTTTTCCGGAAAATGCATAGAAATTAAGTATAAATACTGACTATATTTTATTAGAGGATTGTAATATTGATAATCTGTTTTTGGTATCGGTTTATTTAGAGTAAATCTATCTAGTAATTTATCCGCTTCTTCATTCATTTGCAGCATTTTATAGCTAGCTGCTAAATAAATGCTAGTCAAATCATCATGCCATGTATTTTTATGGTACTTGTCTAAATATTTTAAAATATTTGCAATATAGCTTGTAGTAATAACGCTATTTTTCGTCAGGACATAAACCGCATATGCTTTTTCTCTTGCTTCATCTAAGGAGTTTATTGATCTATTTGCCATATTTTCTAAGTAGTAAATACCTTGGTTAAAAATATCGCTTGGAACGGCTAAATATCTAGTTGCTCCCTCGCTTAAGAAGTGCATAGCATAAACAGAAATAAATGGATCGGAATCGTCATTAAAATTGTTCCAATATCTAAATCCACCGTCATAATTTTGACGCTCCGATAAAGTTTGGAATATTTTCGATAATGATTCATCCATTTTTTTACGATCAGTTTTAAGAATCTGAACTAGTTCTTGTTCATTATATAATAAAACATTGGCAAAATTTTGGCTTACTAATTGTTCGGTACAGCCATAAGGATAATTATCTAGAAAATCTTTAAAGCCGGAAATAATAGCTAGCGGTGATTTAGAAGCAGAAATTTGCAGTTTAGCAAATTCAGGATATAAATCCCTGAAGATTTGTAAATTAGCTTTATTGCCCGTAATAAAGCCTGTATCAACCGTTGTAACGCTCGGGCTAGCAGGACGAACGCTTGTAGTAGTAGTTAATTCTGAGCTATGCACTACTGCCATAGATATTATACCAGGCTTTAGGTGATTTATAGAAGCCGTGACCTTGAAATCTGCTGAACCGAGTTTATCAGTCGCTTTTAATTTAACATTAATAGTAGCTTCCTTATTTTCGTCTATCGGTATCTCTTTAGGATAATCTAATATTTTAAGTCCTTCGCTTGTTTCAATATTTAGAAAAACTTGAGTATTGCCTGAATCTTTTAGGTTATTAAATATTGTTACCGGTACTGTAAATTCATCATTCGGAGCTACAAATAAAGGTAAATTTGGATTGATAATAAGATCAGATTGGACTAATAAATCAGCTTTGGAAGTTCCTATAGCGTCAAGGCTTGAGGCTACCCCTACGACTCTTAAAGTGCCGTTAAAATAGCTTGGTATATCAAATGTGACTTCTCTCTCATCAAGATCCGCTTCTAAAATTCCTGACCAAAATGCTACGGGAGGTTGGCTTTTTCTTTTAAACGGATTAAGGTTACGAGCGACATTTATAAAACCATCACCGGGAGGAGCTGCCATATAAGCTTTCATTAATAAAGGACGCTCAGGCAATATTAAATCCATGATTTGTGACGTTTGGACTTCCAATGATTTATCGTTAATGAAGTAATTAAGCGGATCGGGAGTCTGATAACCGGCAAATGATAATATCCCTTCATCAACGGCAAATATTATGATTTTACTTGGGTTGGCAGTGCGATAATTAATTGTTAATTTTTCGCCTGATTTAATTTTTGCAGGAAGCGTTAATTCAATATCTTGTTTATGTTTATAAATGCCAGCAGTAAACGGTACTACTGCATAGCTAAACGGTGACATCAAGATTTCTGTAGCTTCTATGTCTCTTATAAATTGTACATTTACATATCCTTTACCCTCAAAACCGTCAGGGATTTTTATTTCTTGAATACTATTATTTCCGTCAGCTTTAAACCATGCAAAATTATGTACTTTATCTGTTTCGATAGTAATTAATCCATAACCTGTATAAGGAGTTATAATATTTAAAAGAATGTTATCGCCGGCTTTATAATCATCTTTATCAAGTTTCACTTTTAAATTTGCTTTGTCTGTTAAATTAGCTGTAACATTTCCTTCACCTATTACCGAAAATTCAGCTTGAGCAAAGATTGTATCTTCTTTATCAGTTAAGTAAATAACGTAATCGCCTGCTTCTTTAGTAGGCACGTTATAAATATAACTTTCATTTGCCGTGATATTAACCTTGGTAGAAGATATATGAGTCTCAATAGGTACTGAACTGTAAGAATAATTACCGTTACTATCTGCTACTAAGTTATTTACATAATTAATCTTTTTTAAGTTAAGAGTTAAATTAGGTGCAGCTACTTTTTCTGCTTTATTTGATATGGCTATGAATTCTATTGTTGAAGTAGTTTTTTTCTTAATATATTTTAGATCGCTATCGCTTCTAAATCCTATAATATAAGGCAAAGGTGAAACTATAAGCGATTTCCTTGCGTTTACGCTTCTTCCTGAGTCAGGCTCAAATCCTTCCGCCGAAAATATTAGATTAAAAGTAGCGTTATAATATTTTTCAAGGTTAAGGTCAAAGTTTGCGATACCTGTAGAATCGGTATTAACATCTCCTAAACTCTCATTAAAAAATTCTTTATTTCCTTTGCTACTATAAAATTTATATTCTTTAAAGCTAGGTATGAAAAACTCGGTAGGTCTAATATCAATAAAGCCGCTGACTTTTCTATTTGCTGCAGGAGTGCCGTAAAGATTTATAAGATTAACATTTGCTTTAAGATCTTTTGGATTCGTCCATAGCTCATCTTGTGAGTTATTGAAGTTTATGTTTATTTTCATGCGGTCAGGTTGAAAATCACCAACCCTGACAGATACGCTATTAAGATAGTTATTTGTACCTTTATCTCCTACTAAATATAAGCTTATATTATATAAGCCGGTTAAGGCATCATCAAGTGTTGAGAATAAATATTCACCCAACCCTTCTGCATTTAGAGCGATTTTATTTTTATCTATTACTTTTCCGCGAGGGTTAGTTACTTGTATTTCTAAAGGTAAGCCATCAAATTTTCCTTGCCAATCGGTTTGTTTGAGCATAATACCTATATGCCCTTGCTCGCTTGGTCTATAGATGCCATGATCGGAAAATAAATAAGCTTTTAACCCTTGATCGGAACTAACGGCTCCTGCTACATCAAACCGAGAATAATTAACTTGCCTATCAACTCTGCTATATGGCATAAACGAGAAATCGTCGTTAGTAGTTAACACGTAAGCTATTGGGGTTTTTTCTTTATTAAAATCACGTATGTTGGGTAAAACAGCATGTCCTTTACTATTGGTTTTGCTGCTTACTAACACCTCACCGTTAAGTCCTATAATATCTGCTTTAACGCCACCGGCCGGTTTACCGTTACTGATATAAGAAACAAAGATATGATGTGTTCCGCTTTTATCGGTTTTTACTATAACACCAAGATCGGTAACTAAAATTAATCTTTTATCTTGAGATATAATGTTATTATTGTTGTCTTTAGCATAAACTTTTGCTAGAAATAATCCTTTAGAATAGCTGCCTGCTGCCGCCTCTAAATTAAAATACTTACTGAAATCTAAATCAGTATAATTAGGTAAATTTAAATTTGGAGAATTAACTATTACTTCCTCTTGAAATACCTCGGAAATATTATACTCATTAAAAGAATATTCATTTATGAACGTTGGGTTTTGGAAAATATTATATCTATTTGTTTGGCTGATCAAATGATTAACTTCTTGCTGATTAATCTTATCGATTTCTACATATAATTTATCTATGCCAAGTGAATATACTGGAAGCTTCTTATCACCGGCTAATGAAAGAATAGAGCCATCTGACATTAGTTTCACTTCTTTAGGGCTATCCGGTATTTGTACTATTTGAGAGTAATCTAAGCCAAGTGTTAAATTATCTGATGTTTTAACTCCTTTATTTATTTTAACAAGCAAAGTTCTTGAGGCAAGCGTATCTACTTTAAAACTATGCATAGTAGTAATGCTTGGAACGGAAGGTAAAAGTTCAAAATTTATTTTTTCACTCGATTTTAGAATATCATCAGTTATTTCTTTCGGACTTTGCCATTTATAGTTTTTTTTGCCTGCAACTCCTAAGAAAGCCGGCTTATCCTGCGGTAATAAAAATAATTCTAGATGCTTTTTTATTTCTTCGCCTGAAACCGGTGTATTTGTAGTAATTATAATTATCTGTTCCGGTTTTAGCTTATCATCTTTAACAATTGTAGCAGTACTATTAGTGATTTTTAAATATGAGGATAGACTTGGAATTAATACATTTTCTTTATAAGAATATCTTATATTATTTGGCGTCTTATTATTTTGATCTTCTACATTTTTATGTGTGAAAATTTCTCCGCCATATAGAGGTTTAACACCGTCTTTTATAATTACGGAAACAGTATCTTCTTTGTCTGTAAGCGGTGGTATATTAGTAATAATCGTAGCTTCCGTATTATTGGTATTGAATTTGATAGAAAATGGTAATTTTTCTTTGGTTGAAGATCTTATAAATTCTATTCTTTCCTCTAAAGTTTTAGGCTCTATAGGGTAGTTAAAGGCTATTGTAGTTTGAACGAATTTTTTGGAAATATTGATATTATCCTGTAGATAATTCATTTCTTTAATAATAGGTAGTAGAGGTAAAGTTGTAAAACTTATATTATTACTTTTTAGACTGATAAAATGAGGAAATATATAATCTTCGATAGTAATCTTATAAGTTTGATGAGCTGCAAAATTGCTTTCTGGAGTAAAATTGATGTTATACCACCAGCCAAATCGCCATTCTCCCTTAATATCAGGCGAAATAGATATGTAGTCATTCATCCTTTTCCCGTTAAGCCCTAGCTCTCTTTGTGGTTTTGTACACCATTCTTTAATTCTAGAATCGCAAAGGTCAATATTTAACGAGTTTTGCCATGCTAACAGATTTTCATTACTTAATTTAAAATATAAAGGTATTTTTTCGTTAAAGCTTGCAGCAATTAGTTGTAAATTTATTAAACATAAGAAAATAGCAAATACAAATTTGCAGAAAATATTTTTCATATCTATAGCTTATTATTTATGATAACTTCAATTATATATAAATAAAATTAAGTAAAGCAATGAATAAGGATATTTTTTCAATATTTAACAAAATTTTTTTGTTATTTGGACAAGAATATTGTTATGAGATTATCATAATACTCGGATTTACTGTATTTAGGAAGCAACTATTTGCACAAGCTATTTGTGTATTACTTTTCACTACAATTTTCAATATATTATTAAAATATACATTTGAAATACCTTTAAATCCTGCTTTAAATATTACAGGTTTTGCTTTCCCTAGCGGTCATATGAGCAGTGGCGTAGTATTTTACGGTTGGTTTTTTGCGAATATTAGATATCCCTTACTACGAATTATAATAGTAGCGCTTTTAACCGGTATGGGGTTTTCGCTGATTTATAAGGGCTATCATTATCCGGTTGATATTATTGCATCTATAACAATTGGAATAATGGTTATTGCTGTTATATATAGTTTAACCAAAGAAGAGAGTATTCAAAAGTACCCTTATATGTTTGGAGTGTTTTTATGGCTATTAACCGTACCGATGGTAGCTTATCTCAAAATTATTGAGGTGTATTGTCTTGCTTGGGTATGGACGGTATTTTGTGGATTACTCGGTTTTACTATTTCTTGGGGGCTGTTTTATAAATATTTTGATCTTCCTCAATCAAAATTAAATCGTTTTATTAATTTAACTATAATGGTCGCTTCAGTAGCTTTGATTGAATATATTAATTATTTATTCAAACAATATTTGAGCTATAAATTTTATTTAACTTGGTTTTTAGTAGGTCTTAGTTTTCCACTATCGGTGAGGTTATGCAATATTCACATAAGATCAACGCATTAGTATATGAAGCGGATTAAGTTTTATACTTCATTTCTTTATTTATCGTATAAAGCAAAAATTCATATTGATAGTTTCTTTACATTTAATTTTTTATAAAGAATTTATGCTAGGTAATGTCAAAGAACAAAGAAGCTTAACAAGAGAACAAAAGCAGGCAGTTGGATTACTTTCTATAGGAACATTTTTAGAATATGTAGATTTTATGTTATATATTCATATGGGGGTATTTTTGAATGAAATATTTTTTGCTCCAACTCATAGTCCTTATTCTGCATCTCTTTTAGGAGCTTTTTCTTTTTCTGCTTCCTTTATTGTTTGTCCAATCGGGGCATTTATTTTTGGTTGGTTAGGAGATCGTATAGGGCGAAAATCAACGGTTATTATTACTACTTCAATAATGGTGATTTCTTGTCTAATGATTGCTAATATTCCAACTTATGCTCAAATTGGTATTACTGCTTCAATAATTGTAATAATATGTTGTATTCTTCAAGGTATGTCTTCAATCGGTGAAGTAATAGGAGTAGAATTTTATTGTACCGAAACTATAAAACCTCCAAAAAGTTATCAAGTAGTAGGCTTAATTGGAGTCTTGTCAGTATTTGGAGGCACTGCTGCTTTAGGACTTGCATCTTTAGTTACTTCTTATGGATTTAATTGGAGATTAGCCTTTTGGATTGGAGCTGGGATTGCTTGAATAGGAATGGCAATACGAACTATTTTGCATGAAACTCCTGAATTTGTGAATGCAAAACGACGCTTAGAAAATATATTTAATAAAGTAGATGAATGTCCAAATGTTCTTTTAAAGAATCCTATATATAATGAAAACGTGAAGAAATTACCATCATTATTTTTACTATTCATAGATTGTATGTGGCTTATATTTACTGTGGTGATATTCTTAAGAATTCTTTTAATTATAGTATCGAGGAAGTAATCCATCAAAATTTTTATGTATCTGTTACTGAAGTAGGAAGTTTAATTATAATAAGTTACTTAAGTTATAGAATAAATCCTTTAAAGATAAAACGCTAAATACTATATTTTTTGTTGTTGCTTTAGTTTGTCCCTATTTAATTTATAGAGCAGCTACTCCTTTTGATTTATTATTGATTCAAATGGCTATTATTTCTTTTGGTACTAGCCGTATGATAGGAGTTCCAATCTTTTTTAAGCATTTTCCTATATTCAAACGTTATATTAGTGTGAGTCTGATTCACTCATTATCATGTGCATTTGTTTATGTTATTGCTGCATGTGGCTTAATATACTTAGATATCGAGCATTGGGGACTCATTATTGTAATAGTTTTGGCCAGTATAAGCTTCGCACTAGGGGTGAATCATTTTGAAAAGTTAGAGAGGAATAAGTCTGTAAATCTGAATTCTGATAAGAGCTTTGATGCATTTGCGAAGACTGTAAGTTTGACTTAATAGCACTTATTTGAAGACAATATTGTGTTAATTTTGCTTCAACTTCAAATAATTCTAAATAAGTAGCTAAAATTATGCAGTTTTTTAAAGTGTCCACAAGAATTTTTATTTGTTTCTCAGGTGATTTAGCACCTAAAGCTTGGATATTATGGATTCTATCAAATAATTTTATGAGAGCTGTATCATATCTTTTTTATTGAATTAATAAATTGCGGCTTTCTTCTGCACTAATTTTTCCGTAAGGTTTGATTCTAGTGAAGCCCTCTACATGTTTTGCTACTTCTAGCCCGAAAATTGTAGTTATTACTTCTTCGGTAAGTTCTGTATCTTCAATAGCATTATGAAGTAGAGCAGCATTTATCATGTTAGAAGTATAAAGTTTAGGTGCTTCCTCTGCTACAAATACGGCAAGCATAATCGCCACTTCGATTGGATGCGAATAATACGGATCCGCCCGACTGACGCATTTGCAAGCCGTGATATTTACGAGCATAGAAATGCCTTTTTTCACTTCCTCTATATCAACATGATTTTTTACTTTAGTGTTTAAATATTCGAGTTTATCAAGTAGTTTTTTAGCATAAACACAAATTTCAAACTTTTCTTTCCAAGAGCTTATATCTTCCATAGAAAGTTATTTTTAATTGATTGTTAGTAGTTAGTTGATTACAATTACAATAAAAATTAAAAAATTACAATAACAAAATAATTTTTTAACTTTAAATACTATTAGTAACTATGTAGTCATAGTCTCGGACAATTTTTATTTTATGTCATTCCTGCGTAGATACTGAAGGTCGTCATTGCGAGGAGAAACTGTAAGTTTTGACGAAGCAATCCAGCTAAAAATTCTGTAAATCAGCATTTTTTCATTATTTTCTAGATTGCCACGTCGCTTTGCTCTTCGCAAGGCATTGTTGCGTAGACCGGTAAAACCTACTGTGTCACCTAGTTCGCTTGATCACTGGGTCCATAAAAACAATAAAAAATACTAATAATTTTAGTATTTTAAACTGGATCCTGCGGTCAGGCTACGGGATGATAGAGGCAAAATTGATCCACGCAACAACGTCTCCTCGCAATGACGACCTTCAGTATCCACGCGGGCAATGCCTTGCAGAAAAATTTTCTAGTACTATACACGGTGATGCCTATACCTAATTAAAGGTATTTCCTACTTGGAAGTGGATTCACTAAATGTAATTAAAAAAGTTACAGTTTATTAAATTATATTACTTTTTATTTAGATTACATTTGAGAATAGTTAATTTATGTGTTAACTTATATAAATATATTATTATTTTTTTTTAAATACTTATCTAGCTTAGCTTCCTAGTAAAGTGTAAAGTCAGAATAAATTACTATTTTTGTTGTCAGATTATGATTTAATTATAATTAGTAATGGCAATAATATTTATAGTTATGTTTGGTTTATTAGTGCTGAATATGGAGTCTTATCATGAACGATCAATTTACGTTGCTAATTAGAACATAGTTTCCATTCACTGCAACATTAAAAATTGCGTACAATTCTCAAACCATATCTAACTTAATTACTTAAATATAATTAGAAGAGATTATCAGTATAATCTCATAAAAATAAAATATAAGTTGAAAAATATAAAAAATTTCAATCAATAATCGAATTATCATACTATATATTGTATATAGAGGTTCATAAATGAATATGAGAAACAAAATGAATAAAATAAAATTAATGTTCCTATGGGGGATATAACATCCCTTGCCTTTAGGCGAAGGGAAGATATAATGAAGTTGCTTTGGCAACGAATTTATAAAGAGATATGAGAAGTTAAGAAAAAATAGCCATAGCCAGTATGATTTGAAAGTACACATTATATGGATACCAAAGTATAGAAAGAGGGTATTAACTAGAAAGGTAGCGGAGAGATCTAGCGATTTATTGAGGCGGATTTGTATAGAACATGCAGTACATATAATTTCAGGCAAAGTAGCTTGTGATCATGTGCATATGTTTATCTCGTATTAATACCAATACAGATAAAATAAAACATGATAATGATGATGTGAAGAACAGCAAAAATGAACTATTGAGTAGTAGTATTGAGGAAGAACTAGTATTTAGTAGGCCCGTATTGCCTACCGATAATGAGTCACCACGTAAAAGTTCTAGCCTAAATACAAATAAACGAAAACATAGTTCCAGTGAAAAGGAAGAGTTAACACTAAGTGATAGCGAAGATGAGGCACTTAATAGCAGTGTTAATAAGCAGTTAAGTAAAAAACCTAAAGCAAGCAATTTTGGTGAGGTGATGCCTATACTTTTTGAGCTAGCAAAAACTTGAAATTTAGTAATCTTACTCGCGTTGAAAAAGAAAATTTACTAATTTATTATTACAAAAAGAGCTAAATGTAAATGGAAAATATAATTTAACCGAGCGTTTAGCTGCCGTAGATGATAATAAAGAGCTATTGCATAAGTTTGATAGAGAAGCGGTAATTACGGCAAATATAGCTTTTCAAGCAATTGATACAAAAGAAGCTGAAAAAACAGGTTTAGTAGAAATTAGAGCAGAACATAATCACTTAACTGATTACACAAAAAATATTCAAATTTTAATTTCAGAAATTCAAAATGGCAAAATTAATAAAAATACGGTAATAGCTATTGAATGTGAGCAATATGGTGAAAATCTCGGTATGAAAGACGTAATTAAAATAGCAACTCATATTAGAGTATAATGAAAAAAATCCTGATATGCCTATAAAACTACCTGCGGAACGAGAAAATACGCCTATATTACAAGATGCTCTTTTATATAAGACGGCTAAAGAAAATAAAATTAAAATTATCAATTTAGAAGGTAAAAATCTAGAACACTTAAAAGATACACCGCTTTATAATGAGAATCGTGAACAATATATGACAAGCGTTAATGAGATTCGTGGTAAAGGATATAATGTAATTACAAGTGTCGGTTCTAGTCATGTGATTAATTTAGAGAAAAACTTAGCAAATAGTAAAAAACATGATATAGGATTTAGTAACATACCTAGAAAAATACTACAGAAAGCTTTAAATATTGGAAGTTCCGTTCCAACAGGAATGGTTAACATAAAAGCAAGCACTAAAGGTAATAGTATGGTACAATGGAAAGCTTTACACAATCAGTCAACAAGAAGTATCTCAACTGGCAGAGAACTCTATTCTGTCGTTTGATATTTTTGTGGAAATACTAAAAAATGAAGAATGGCGCACCCGAGAGGAGTCGAACCCCTAACCTTATGATCCGTAGTCATATACTCTATCCAATTGAGCTACGGGTGCTAAGCTTGAAGTAAGCCTTATTGCTTGTTGCTAACATACGAAGAAGTATATATAAAAGCATAGCATTTGTCAAGAAACATAGAGTGTTCTTATGTTTCTCTGAATAATAAAATATAAAAAATTTCAATTAATGATTAAATTATCATATTATATATTGTATATAGAGGTTCATAAATGAATATGAGAAAAAAATGAATAAAATAAAGTTAATG
>NZ_AKVZ01000021.1 GCF_000273745.1 Rickettsia australis str. Phillips | reverse complement strand
CTTCTCAACCTTATAGCTGAGCGTTGTTGAGTTCACTAAAAGGTACAGCATCAGTTATAACCTATTGTTTAAAACGATTTTTTATTAAATTATTTATTTTTTCATTAGAAGTAAAAGCGTCTCGTAATTCAGTGGAAAACTTTTCCATTTCTTGTTTAAGTTCTGCAAAATTATCAGATGAAGCTCTTCGATCTTGTGCATCATTGATTGTTTCGGTTATTGCAAGTATTGTTGCCGGAACATTTATAACGTTATTTTTTACCACTTCCTTTTGCCCATCTATTTCTACAGTAGAAGTTTCATTGGGATCAGATTCAAAGATTCCTTTAAAAGCTTTTCTAAAATCCTCGTTATTGATATCTATAGGTTTTTTATCTGCTATTATTTGATTTTTAATTGCCCTAGAACATAACCTTCTATATCACGTATATCGTTTCTTGTACCATGAATAATTTCTTTAATCTGCTTCTCAGTAGTAGGTTATTTAGTTGGTTGGTTGTCTTGCGACATAATAACGCCCCTAACTTATTTACTAATGCTATTAAATTATTATTCAACTATTTAATGCTGTTAACAAGTTGCTCTAAATTAAACTAGGTTAAATATTATTAAGTTACTGCTTAAAAAGTACGTGAGAATATTTTAGAGCGAGGTGTTTGGGAGGTAGTAGATATTATTGTGTGGATTGTTTTATGTCATTACCACATAGCATTGTTATGTGGATTGGTAAAATCCACTGTGTTACCTAGTTCACTTGACATATAATACTGGACAGTTTTTTAAAAGACCTCGATGTCATCTCCGCGAAAGCGTGGATCCAGTATTGCCTATCCCCGTCATTGCGAGGAGGCATTTATGCCGACGAAGTAATATCATGAAATTTAAGCAAGATTGCCACATCGCTACGCTCCTTGCAATGACCAGTATAAATATTTTTTGGATTCTCGCTTTTGCGGGAATGGCATAGAATAGAAATTGTCTGGTACTAGCTTGACCATGGGGTCTAGTTAAAAATACTAATGTTGTGTTAGTATTTTTAGTGATTTTACTGGATACCGTGGACAAGCCACGGTATGACACGAGTAGCTTTTTTAGCTATTTTAGAGATTTATGCGACAGCTCCTATCCATGGAATTACTGCTGCCATGCTATTGCTACCGGCTAGATCCATTTCGCTGTAGCTTGGTAAGGTATCATAAACAAAATGTCCAACACCTGCTACATTTACTATACCAGCTACATCGTGATATGCACACTCTGCTGCTTTCATTACTGTGCAAGCTGCATTCTTCACAGTTTCTGTTACATTTTTCCGGTGAAGCTACAACTGCAGCTGTGACAAAGGTTGCCATCACAGCTGTGGGATAGTGATAAATAGCACTTGCAGCTGTACCTACTACAGTTTTTACAATTTCAGGCATAACTAATACCAAAGGCATGTCCGGTCATTACTTCAGCGGCAAATTCTTTGTAAGCACCAAAGTCCAAGAACATCTTGAATAACTGTTTTAGCAGCGTAAGTAGCAGTTAAAGTAGCATAAACTCTACAGCTTGCAGCAGCCGTTGTTGCGTATGCAAAATGTTTTGTAGCACTTGCAACGTAGTGAAATGTTGCGTCAGAAACTTGTATTCCTGCGTATGTAGTCGAATTATTTACTACTTCTGATGGTATATTATTAGAATCTGTATTTTTTGAAAAAAATTTAGACATAATTTATCCCCTTTAAAAATTTTGATTAAATTATAATACTTACTTAAAAAAGTAATAATTAATATATTCCGTAAAGATTATAATGCGTTATTGATAGTTTCGTTTTTGTCTTAGGTGCATTATGTACTAATAGCTTGACGGCATGTCAAGAGGAAATTTTAGTAAATTACTAAAAAATTAATAATTCATTATTTAGTTAAAAATACATTGATGATTTTTCTATGAAAAGGTCCTGGTGTTACAAGGATCTATATCATTCTTAGCTAAAAGCGGGAAGGTGTTGTTGAGTGGACATCTAATCGTCATTGCGAGGAGAAAAGCGACGTGGCAATCGAGAAAAAATAATTAAAAAAGTTCTGATTTACAAAATTTTTTACTAGATTGCTTCGTCGAATTACTACGTAATTCTTCTTGCAATGACAGAAAACCAATCCATGTAACAACGCTCGCTTACAATGACGATTTCGGTATCCACGCAGGCAATGCCTAGTGGAATAGTAAGCCACGGTATGACATTAAGAAAATAAAAATTTTATCTACTATTACTCTGACCTTTGCCAGTTGATTTATTAGTAGGGCTAGAAGTATGGAGTAGGAGGTTGTTTAGTTTTATGAACCGGTTTATTGCCTTTAAATTGGTTTATTAATTTTTGTGCTATAGCGTTAACGGGGTTTTTGCTAGTAACATTTAAGTTTTTTGTAACGATTTGTGGTGGTTTTGTAGAGATGGGTGTTGTTTGGGGATCCGGTGTTTCGATAGAGCTTGTATAACCTTGATGAGTCTTGTTTGGCTCTTGTTTTGGGCTAGATTCTGAAAAAGGTGTAAAATCTTGGTATGGTTTATTTATTTCCGCTTGTTTTCTTTTTGGTGTATTCAAAACATTATGTGTTGCCTGATGTTCGCTTTCGCTTATTTGCTTACCAACTTTATTAAATTTTGTCTTATCTTCTATTGATATAATCCCTATATTTAATGCCTGTTATTTTATTAAACCATTATTTATCAAGTCAAACAAGTTAATGAAAATTCAGTTAAGTTAAAATATTAGTTATAAATATTAAACTGTTACTTTGAAGATACTCTATATTGTTAATAATTTATTTACCATAGAAGAAACTGCTTTTATTAATTTTAAACTTATTTCAAAAAGAGGATGTAATACCGCTTTTAAAAGATATATATGATATTTTTTTAGAGATAGAAGTTTTCTATACTACTCAACCATAAGTCTTAAGCAATGACGTTATTTATACTAGAGCCTGAATTGGTATTGAATTTTAGAAGTGCAATATTAACTAATTGGTTTAAAATATTTCCTTTTTTGCGAGTGATTATTTTTACATCACAATTATTGTGATTATTTACTGGTTAAATCCAAGAAATAGCTTATTTTTGGATTTAGGCTGGCTTATATCATTTGCAACATTATTGAATATTATTATTAAAAATGCTTTTTCTATTCCTCGCCCCCATAGTACATTACATATGTTATCTATTGGTTTCCCTAGTGGAGATGTACAGGTGGCTACTGTTTTCTTTATGATAATATTTTTATCATTTAATTCAAAAACGTTACAAATAATATCTATTGCAATTATTAATATTATGTTTTCACGCCTATATCTTGGAGTACATAGTATATATGATGTTATAGGCGGTATGATTTTTGGAGTGTTAATTATTTTATAGAAGTAATTTTATGCAGGCACAAATTAGGTAGATGGGCAAATAGTACTAAATCTTATTATTGATACATTGGTTTTTGTGATAGGTATATGTTTCTTGTTATCGAAAGACAATCCTTTTCCCTTACTGCTTTTATTATCAATAGGAACTTTATTGGTTTATGGTATCGTATATATTTGCTTTAAATATAATTCTGATTTGATCTTAAATAATGTGCAAAAAACTATAGATATAATTATTAGTTTTATTCTGTTATTCTTTTTTATAAAACTTTTCCTATAATAAAAAATTCAACAATATTATTTAATTTTACATTTTTGATTAAATGTGCCTTATTGCCTGTTTTGATTTATATTTTACTTCCTATAATACAAAGAAAACTAAAAAGTAGATTAAATTAAATTTCTTTCACAAAATCCGATGTACAGATTTACAACTATTCGCATGATAATCTAATATATCAAGTATTGACAAAGTACTTACATTATTTATAATCAATTAAACATTAAAAATGGTTGTGTCTATGGGTATCAAGCTAGATCCTTACGAACACGATATTGAAGATAATTTTGAAAAGCAGCAAACAGTTGATGATCCTGCTCTCATTGCATTATTTCAAAAGTCTGCAAAAGCACATCTTAATAATAAAGAGATCTGTTACTATCAGGGTTGCAGAACATGACATAGAAGCAATAAAAATTAAAGCTTCTAAGCATGGCTTACCTTATCAAACCTATCTTAATATGCTAATTCATTTAGATACTACTAAACTTTAAATACTAATGATCAAATTTAGATATAATCATGACAAGAACTCTAAGTGATTACATGAGCGTGGTGTAAGCTTTGAAGAGATAGTTCAATCAATTGAAGACAGTAATTTACTAGATGTCAAATTACATCATAATCACAGGAAGCATGCAGGTCAAAAAATTTTATATGTTAGAATGATTGATCAAGTATATGCTGTGCCGTTTGTAGAAGAAGACGAAGATACTGTTTTCCTTAAGACTTTATTACTTAGTAGAAAAGCAAAAAAGGAATTGTTAGAAGATAAGAAATAATATATGAGTTTTATAGAAGAATTTATAAATAAAGGATATTTCCATCAATGTACCGATTTGGATCGGTTAACTACTATAACGAAAGAAACAAAAATAGTGGCTTATATAGGCTTTGACTGTACTGCTACATCGCTACATATCGGTAGTTTAATGCAGATAATGATATTACGGTTACTTCAGCAGCATGGGCATAAGCCTATTGTCATTATCGGCGGCGGTACGAGTAAAATCGGTGATCCTACTTGGAAAGACGAAACTCGCAAAATTTTAAGCAAAGAAGATATAGCTAAAAATGCTAAAGGGATTAAAAAATCACTATCAAAATTTATCAAATTCGGTGATGGTAAAAGTGATGCTATTATGTTCGATAATGTAGAGTGGCTTGATTCTCTTAATTATCTAGAGTTTTTAAGAGATTTTGGCATTCATTTTTCAATCAACCGTATGCTTACTATGGATTCGGTAAAACTAAGGCTTGAGCGTGAGCAGCATTTAAGCTTCTTAGAATTTAACTATATGTTGCTGCAAGCCTATGATTTTTATTATTTAAGCAAGCATTACAATTGCAGTTTGCAGCTTGGCGGTAGTGACCAATGGGGCAATATCGTAATGGGAGCGGATTTAATTCGTAAAATAAGTAGCAAAGAAGTATTCGGTATGACTACGCCACTACTTACGACTAGCTCAGGTGCTAAGATGGGTAAGACTGCGGTAGGGGCAGTATGGCTTAATGAAGATTTGTTAAGTCCGTATGATTATTACCAATATTGGCGTAACTGTGAAGATGCCGACGTAATTAGATTTGCTAAATTATATAGTGAGTTAACTTCTGAAGAGCTTAATGAATTTGAGAGCTTAGCGGCTGAAGATATTAATGCAGCTAAAAAGCAACTAGCGTATGAGCTAACTAAGCTTTGTCACTCGGAGCAGGCAGCAAAATCAGCTCTAGAAACTGCAGTAAAGATATTTGAACAAGGAGAAATCGATGAGAATTTACCTACCGTTGTTTTAGAGCAGGAACTATTACAAGCCGGTATTAGTGCATATGAGTTATTTCACAAGGTGGGTCTTGCTAGCTCTAAGTCAGAAGCACGCAAGCTTATAAGAGGGAAGGGTGCTAAGATAAATGATAGATTAGTCGAAGATGAGAATATTATAATTAATACTACTTTCCTACTCGATAAAAATGTTGTAAAGCTCTCTGCTGGCAAGAAAAGACATATATTGGTTAGGGTTTAAATGTTTTTCTAGATTGCCATGCTCCTTTCAATTGCAACATTGTTGTATGGCTCAAATATATTATGTCTAATTGAAACTGCAACTTTCAATTAGACAAATTGTATATTTCCTATCTAATGAACCCCTATAACATAAGTTAAATTCAGATTTAAAAAGTCATGACTAAAATAAGGCTTGATGAATATTTGCTGCAAAAAGGTTTTGTAACAGATATTACTATAGCACGAAGCTTGATTATTCAAGGTAAAGTACATAATAAGTATGAGCAGTTAATTAAGCCTGGGATACAGGTTAATATAAATGATACCGACATTAAGGTAAAGCTACCGCAGCATCATTATGTTTCAAGAGGTGCATTAAAGTTAATTGCTGCTTTGGATTATTTTAAAATTGATCCTGAAAATTTAGTTTGTATTGATATAGGTAGTAGCACAGGCGGTTTTACCGAAGTATTACTTGAGCGTAAAGCAAAATTAATTTTTGCCGTAGATGTAGGTTATGGCGAACTTCATCCTAAATTACGCGACAATCCACAAATTAAAGTGCTTGAGAAGACTAATGCACGATATTTAACTGATAAACAAATAACGATAAAGCCTGATTTAATTGTTTGTGATGCCAGTTTTATTAGTTTAACTACTGTATTGCCGACTTCACTAAATTTAGCTAAAGAAGATTGCATGCTTATTGCTTTAATAAAACCGCAGTTTGAGGTTGCAAAGTATGAAGTAGAGCAGGGAGGAATTATTAAAAATCCTCTCTTACATCAAAAAGTATGCGATAAAATCAAAGATTGGCTTGAACAAGAGCATAATTTTAAAATATTTGATATTATAGAAAGTCCAATACTGGGATCTAAGGGGAATAAGGAGTTTTTAATAGCAGGACATTTTAAGCTTTGATAATTAAATAAGAATGATTTAAAGTATAAAGTAACACTTAACACTTTATATTTATGAAATATGATCTTTTAGATAAAAAAAGAAGAAGTTAGATGATTTGCGTCCATTAAGTTCTGAATTAACTAAAAACTTAGATGAGTGATTTAAGATAGAATTAACTTATACAAGTAATGCTATCGAAGGAAATACTTTATCCCGCAAAGAGACTGCTATAGTTATTGAAAAGGGTTTAACTATAGGAGGTAAGGCATTAGTAGAACATTTAGAAGCTACCAACCATGCAAAAGCTTTAGATATTATCCAAAAGCTTGCTAAAAAGAAATATTACGAAATCACCGAAAAAGATATTTTAGCAATACATCATACAATTTTACATAGTATTGATGACTATAATGCAGGTCATTATAGAAATGTATCCGTACGTATTTCAGGTTCTCCCGTCGTAATGCCTATCCTGCAAAAGTGCCATTATTAATGACAAATTTTATAAATTGGTTAAATGGGGTTAAAAATATTCATCCGGTTGGAGCTTGCAGGGGAAGCTCATTATAGACTCGTAACAATTTATCCGTTTTCAGATGGAAACGGTCGCACTGCACGTCTATTAATGCATTTAATTTTAATTATGGAAGGCTATCCGCCTGCAATTATAAGACCTCAAGAACGATTGCCTTATATTACGTCTTTAGAAACTGCACAGTTTGGTGGTTCAAAAGAAAAATATGAAAATTATTTATAACGCAGTTAACCGTTCACTTGATATTTACTTAAAGGCAATAATAGGCAAAGAGCCGTCATATAATGGAAAATCAGAAAGATTAATGAAAATCGGGGAACTAGCTAAAGCCGCTAACGAAAATGTTTCTACAATCCGCTTTTGGACTAAGATGGGGTTACTTGAAATTGCTGATATTACCGATTCAAATTATCAACTTTATTCTAAAGAAGCACTTGAAAGATGCAAAAAAATTCAGGTATTGAAAAAACAGAGAGCAACTATAAACGAGATTAAAGATAGCTTCTTAGTATAGTACTGGACATTTTTTAACAAGCTCTCGATGTCATCCATGCGAAAGTAGGGATCTAGGCTAAAAAATCTTTAAAATTAAAGATTTTTTTATTGGATAATTTTTTAAATAACGCTTTAAGAAGCTTTATTTAATTGGATTCCCGCTTCCGCGGGAATGATATAAAGTAAAAATTGTCCGGTACAATAGCTTCTTAGACATAAAAATATAAAGTTAAATATTGCTTATATATTCTAATTAGTGTATTTTCGTTACGGATAAGCATTATAAAAATTATAGATAGGTGGGTTTATCCCACCTTTTTTGTTATAAACATCAAATATGCAAACTATTGAACAACAAATAACAAACGTAATAGAAGAATCCTTGACTGATATGGGATTTGAGTTAGTTCTTGTTAAGTTTAAAGGTGTTAACCATAAAGTAGTCGAGATATTGATTGATAGCTTAAACGGTGAAAAAATATCTGTGGAAGATTGTACTAAAGCAAGCAGGACTATCTCCGCTATTCTAGATGTTGAAGATTTAATAGAAGATGCATATTCTTTAGAGGTAGCATCAAGCGGTTTTGAACGTCCGTTAGTAAAGTTTAAAAATTATAATAGATTTTTAGGAAGAGAAGTTAAAGTTAAACTTAAAGAATTATTGAACGGCAAAACTCGTTATCAGGGTAAAATAATTAAAGCCGAAAATAATAAAGTATATTTAAAATGTGAAGAACAAGAAGTACTAATTGATTATAATTTAATTAAAAATGCTAATCTAGTTTTAACTGAAGAAGTATTTTAAAAATTACTAGGTTCTGTGAAGGGTTCTAGTTGATTTTCTATTTTGAGGTATTTTTAAAAAATAACCAAAATTAAGTCTTTTTAGAAATTGTACGCAAGGCCTTAACGCAATAAGAGATAATGTATGTCTAATATAGGTAATGTAGAAATTTTACAAATTATAGATTCTGTAGCTCGTGAGAAAGGAATATCAAAAGAAATTTTGATTTCAACGATTGAACAAGCGGTACAAGTAGCAGGACGAAAAAAATACGGTAATGAATATAATATTAAAGCTCAGATAAATAGGAAAACCGGTGAGATAAATCTTTTAAGAATCTTAAAAATAGTAGAAGATGTAGAAGATTACTTAACGCAAATCTCACTTGCAGAAGCTTTAAGAAAGAATCCGGAAGCTAAAATCGGTGATGAGATATATGAATATTTACCACCGATTGATCATGCTAGAGTATCGGCCCAAGCTGCAAAACAAGTTATAACTCAACGTGTTATAGAAGCTGAACGTGAAAAACAATATCATGACTTTAAAGATAGAAAAGGCGAAATTATAAACGGGATAGTTAAGAGAATAGAATACGGTGATATAATAGTTGACTTGAGTCGTGCTGAAGCAATAATAAGAAAAGATCAATTAATTAAGGGTGAGAATTTTAAACCTAATGATCGTATAAAAGCATATGTACAGGATGTAAGGCAAGAAACAAAAGGACCTCAGATTTTCTTGTCTAGAGTAGATAACCAGATGCTAGTTAAACTATTTAAGCTAGAAGTACCTGAAATTCTTGAAGATATTATTCAAATAAAATCAGTAGCACGTGATCCCGGTTCAAAAGCAAAAATAGCGGTATTTGCTTCAGATAGTAGTATAGATCCCGTAGGCTCATGCGTAGGTATTAGAGGTAATAGAGTAAAAGCAGTAACAAATGAGTTAAACGGAGAGAAAATTGATATAGTATTATGGAGTAATGATCTTGCACAGTTTATAGTTAATGCTCTTGTACCGCTTGCACCTGGGGAGATTACAAAAATTTTGATTGATGAGGATAGACATAAGGTAGAAGTAGTAGTTTCACAAGAAAATCAAAGTATTGCAATAGGTAGAAGAGGTCAGAATGTTCGTTTAGCTTCTAAGCTTACAGGTTGGAATATCGATATAATGACTGAAGAGCAAGAATCAAAAAGAAGAAACGAAGAGTTCTTAACTTCTACGCAATTATTTATGGAAGCTTTAGATGTTGAAGAAGTTATAGGTCAGCTTTTATCGGTAACGGGATTTAATTCGGTAGAACAAATTGCCAGTGGTGAGATTAGTACTTTAACAAGAATCGAAGGTTTTGAGGAAGAACTTGCAGTAGAGATCAAAAATCGAGCTATTAATTACGTCGACCTTAAGAATGAAAAGATTATCAAAAAGTTAGAGGATCTGGGAGTTGAGCAAGAATTAATAGATATATTAGCATTACCGCTTGAATTAATATTAAAATTTGCTGAATATGGTATAAAGACCATAGAAGATTTAGGAGAGATGAGTGTAAATGAGTTTAAAAATTTAGCTCCAAATTCTAATATAACGGACGAAAATATTAAATTACTGATTAAAACTGCTAGACAGCACGGTGAATTAAAGGATAGTTAGATGATGGGAATGTACGTCATTCCTGCGAAAGAGTGGTTGTATGAATCAAAAAACACGCTCGATGTCATTCCCACGTAGGCGGGCATCCAGTATAAAATGAGATGAATCGAGCTTTTAATTTTAAAAGCTTGCTGTATTTATACTTTTTTTGGATTCCCGGTTTCGCGGGAATGATAGCTATGTGGACAACATTTCTACGGGAATGATGTAATAGTAGTAGACGGAAAAAACAGAAACACAAAGGTTTTAAATATGACGGATAACCAGGAAATCAAACCCAAAAAGTTGACACTTGGCAATTCAAAATTATCGCTTAATAAGTCTTTTGACTCTCTTACAGGAGCTCAAAGCTTTATTAATGCTAAATCTAAAACGCTAGTAGAAGTTAGAAAAAGCTCTACCGGTAGTACAACCCTTTCATTAAATAAAGAAAGAAATAGCTTAGATCAAACTGCTGTTGATGCTAATAAGGAAGAATTTAACAGGCGTTTATCTATTCTTAAAAAAGCTGCTGAGCAATCTAAATTAAATGACCATTCACAAATAAGCACTTTAAGTAAACTTGCAAGTATTAACCAGTCTGATAACTCAAAAATAGAACCGCTAGAAACTGATAAAGAAGTTGAACAAAAACAGCAAAATACCGAAGAAAATAAAGTAGAAGTTAGTGCTAAAATCGTTCAAGATAATGAAGATATACCGTCACAAATATCTAAAAAGAAAGAAGAAGCTTTTGTAAAGTCTCTTTTAGTAGGGGTGCGAACACGTTACGGTATAGAATCAGAGAAAGAATTAGATAAAACAGCAGATAGTAAAGTAGTTGCTCCAAAGATTAAGTTAGAAGAGCCAAAAAAATTCAAAAAAGCCGATCTTTTCAATATGCTTGGCGGCGATGAAAGCGGTAGAACTAGAAGTCTTGCTTCTATAAAAAGAGCTAGAGAAAAAGAAAAGCGTAAATTAGTATCACAAGCACCTGAGAAAGTATATAGAGAAGTGACGATACCGGAAGTTATCGGAGTCGGCGATCTTGCAAATGCTATGTCTGAAAGAGTAGCAGATGTAATTAAGGAATTAATGAAGCTAGGTATTCTTGCAAATGCCAGCCAAACAATAGATACCGATACAGCAGAACTAGTTGCAACAAATTTAGGGCATACGGTAAAAAGAGTTCAAGAATCAGATGTTGAAAATGTTTTAATTAGTGATGATAAGGTTGAAGATTTGAGAACTCGTGCTCCGGTTGTTACAGTAATGGGGCATGTAGATCACGGAAAAACATCATTACTTGACGCCCTTAAATCTACGGATGTTGCTGCAAGTGAAACTGGAGGAATTACCCAGCATATTGGAGCTTATAGAGTAACTCTTGCAGACGGTAGAGCGATTACTTTTATTGATACCCCGGGTCACGAGGCTTTTTCAGAAATGCGATCAAGAGGTGCTAAAGTAACGGATATAGTTATTATAGTGGTTGCAGCAGATGATGGAATCAAAACGCAAACGGTTGAGGCAATTAATCATGCAAAAGCAGCGGGCGTTCCTATAATTGTAGCTATTAATAAGATTGATAAGCCTGATATTGATATTGAGCGTGTAAAGAACGAATTATATGTCCACGAAATTATAGGCGAAGAGGCAGGGGGTGATGTTATGGTTATTCCTATCTCGGCACTAAAGAAAATTAACTTAGATAAACTTGAAGAAGCGATTTTATTAGTTGCAGAAATGCAGGATTTAAAGGCAAGCCCTTTCGGTGCAGCTGCCGGTGTTGTAATTGAATCGAAAATCGAAAAAGGAAGAGGAACGCTAACCACTATATTAGTTCAACGAGGTACTTTAAGAAATGGTGATATTATAATAGCAGGTAGCTCTTACGGTAAAGTTAAAAAGATGACTAATGATAAGGGACTAGAAATAGTAGAAGCAACACCATCTGTTCCTGTAGAAATTCAAGGTTTAAACGAAGTACCTTTTGCCGGCGATAAATTTAACGTAGTACAAAATGAGAAACAAGCAAAAGATATAGCCGAATATAGAATGCGTCTTGCTAAAGAAAAGAAAATATCTATTGCACCGCGTTCAAGTTTAGAAGATTTATTTTTAAAAGCTTCCGGTAATAGTAAAATTAAGGAATTACCTTTAATTATTAAAGGTGATGTTCAAGGGTCAGTTGAAGCTATTTCAGGTAGCTTATTAAAATTACCGAGTGATGAAATAAAGCTTCGTATACTTCATAGTGGCGTAGGTCCGATAACGGAATCCGATGTATCTCTTGCACATGCTTCTTCAGCTATTATTGTCGGCTTTAACGTTAGAGCAGGGGCAAATGCTTTAACTGCTGCAGAAAAAGGAAAAGTCAATATTAGGTATTATAGTATAATATATAATTTAATTGATGACGTAAAAGCCATTATGAGCGGTATGCTTGATCCGATCGTTAGAGAGCAATATATCGGAAGCGTAGAAATTAGACAAATATTTAATATTACCAAAGTCGGTAAAATTGCCGGTAGCTATGTAACTAAAGGGATTATTAAGCAAGGAGCGGGCGTACGCTTATTACGTGATAATGTAGTCATTCATGAAGGAAAACTCAAAACTTTAAAACGCTTTAAAGATGAAGTTAAAGAAGTTAGAGAAGGATATGAGTGTGGTATAGCATTTGAAAATTACGAAGATATTAGAGAAGGAGACACAGTTGAAGTTTTTGAGCTAGTTCAAGAACAGAGACAATTATAGTAGAATTTTTATTATATGTCATTCCCGCGTAGGCGGGGATGACATAAACGAGCCATGCCAGGCAACGCCACGTTTCTGCGGGAATAATATTTAGTAGAATATCCCTCTGTGATAAATTAATCAATTTTAAGTCAAATATAATAAAAAGTTAATAATTATTAGCCTTTATCTTGACCTCTTCATAATTTCTATTATAATGCAACACTGATTATTATAATAAGAAATGAGGAAGTATTATGTCAATAACATCAATTTTTAATAAGTTACAAAATTTAATCTCACATAATACTTATCCAAAGCCAGCCTCTTATCTTGCTAATGATGAATTTGAGTTTATAATTTTTCCAAAGCAAACTACTAATCAAGAAAAAAATACTGATTTTTTAGCAGCGTTGGATAATTCAATTAAGCCGTATGATGAAAAAAGTACAAGATGTAATAAAAAAATAGTAGAAGCTCAAGCTAAATATCCTTTTTTAAATTCTAAAATAATCTTCCAAGAAGCAGTAAAAGGTCAGGTAGATACTCTAAGCATCTCGCAAATCAAATATACTGACGCTGAAGAAACATTTGATCATTTAGATCAACTTGAAACTCTTTCTGATAATGAGTTAGTAGAAGAGATTTTAAATATGCCTGAACATGAATTAGATGAAGTGTTTGAAAAGATGACATATGCAAAATTGGCAGAATTAATTAATAATACTTCCGATGAGCAAGCACAACAATTAGTTTATTATATTTTGCCTTGGCATCTTGAAAAAGTAATAGATTTAATCACACAAGATAAGTTGGATAAATTATTTAATGAAAACCCTAATAATCTTTCTTTAGAAGCACTTACCGAGCAGGAACTAAAAAAATTATCACATGAGGATATTTCTGATGAATGGTTTAAAAATATAATTATTTTAGCAGGAGAAGAAAAATTTGCAGAAAAGCTTGATATTATTCCAAATGAAAATTTAGTAAGAATCATAAGTAATATTTCAAATGCTAAGCTAGCAACAATAATTTCTCACGCCTCAGATGAAAGTATAGTAAGAATCATGAATATTAACCCAAAGATATTGCCTTGGCTTCCTTTTGAAAAAATTAAACGAATAACAACCTTAATGGATGATGAAGAGGTTGTAGAGCAGCTTGAAAGACAAGGAGGAGAACATTATAAAAGTTCTAATGAAGCATATCATGAAAATTTTGTAAATAAGGGTTCTAGTATTGGGTTGTTAGGTAATAGTGAAAAAACCGGATATAATTCTGATGATTCTGGAATTGAAAGTAACTTTGACCCTAACAATAATTGGATAGAATACTTCTAATAAATAGGCAAATTACAGAGGATAAGATTTTTTTTAAATCTTATCCTTTTTAGCTATTTTAGCATCAGGTGGGCGTATATAAAGCGGTTCGATAAAGCTATTTAATTTCATACCGCTCGATAATCTATTAGCAATATATCTACAAATAACCCATGCTTTAACTCGTGCAAAACGTGGTAAGGTTATTATATTCGGTAAATGCATAATTTGGTGATATATAAATTCAAGTCCGCTACCGCAGCACACTATATTACCTTTCTCATTTGCAAGCAGCTTTATAGCATACTTGAAATCTATCAATAACAGCTCTTCCATTTCTCCTGATTTATGAAAAACCTGCATATAGAGCTGTGAGCGATAAGCGTTTAAAAAGATATATATTTTATCATAGTCTTTAACTTGAGTTATGGCTCTAAAGTAAGCATATTCAAAATTGCTAACCGCTACTGCTTTAATATTTTCCTTGGCGAATAATATACCTTTAGCACAAGCAAGCCCTATTCTAATGCCGGTAAAGCTACCTGGTCCGTTAGTTACCGCTAAATAATCTAGATCATCATATGAACATTTAGCTGATTTCATCACGTCTTCTATCATCGGCATGAGATTCTCTGCTTGCATAGAAGGGCGTAATTCTTCTATATATGCCAAAATATTCTCATTTTTGGATATTGCTACCGATGCAGTATTATTGGCTGTGTCAAATGCTAGTATTTTCATAGATTATTATATTATTTATAACTATAAGGTGTCCTTCCCCCCGTGAGGTGTTGTTGCGGTGGATACTACCCCATCATTGCGAGAGCAAGCCAGGCTGGCGTGGCAATCCAGTTAAAAATGCTATTTTATAGCATTTTTAACTGGATTGCTTCGTCAATTACTTTGTAATTGCCTCGCAAAAATGACGAAAAACCAGTCCATACAACAAGACCGCTTTTAGCTAGCTATAGCACCCATTAAGTATATACTCCATAAAAGCTTGGCGTGCTTCAGGCTGTCTATTATTATGAAATAAATATCTATTAAAAAAATAGTTTGTTAGAGTTAAAGCTTGTCTTTTTTCTTCTAATGTAATCTCACTATCATCTGAAAGTAAAAATTTTGGTAAAATCAATAATTTATCTTTGTAAGGCTTCCCTACTTCATATGATAATGCTCTAGCTGATTTAGGTGATACATAGGTTAAATCAGTTGTAACATGAGTCACGCCGCACTTGGTAAGATCAAGCTTATAACCCGTCTTGGCAAGTAAAGCCAGCTCAAAATTAATATAATCACGAAAACAAAAATTTTTTGATAAATTATCTAAATAGTTAAGTAGAAATGAAAAAAAATTAGAATGTTCTTCTCTTTCATGAAATAACTCTTTGATTAAAGATATAACGGAATTAAAGGCATATAATTTAGCTTTATTTATGATCAAATAACCAGTGTAAGATTTGATGAGTTCACATTTAGCCATGCCGATATGTTCGTGTAGTCTTGCCTGCCAAAGGAAATCTACAATATTCCCTTCCTGATATATAAATTTGCTTTTTTTAGAAAATTCTTTTACAACTCCCGAATATAAACCATGATTTTTAGTACAAACCGTAATAATAAATGTATTTTCTTTCAAAGGTTTTTTAGCAATTATTACTCCTACATCTTTGATATTCATAGTTTTTCCTTGGTGTCATACCGCGACTTGACTGCAGTATCCAGTCTTTTTTAATTTTTTTTGGATACCGTGGTCAAGCCACGGTATGACATAGAGTGTTTTTCCACTCCACCCAATAACCCTCTAGCTTCCTTAGAATCCCCTGTATATAATATATTCTTATATCCTAGTTTGATTGCAGTAAATAACGCGGCATGATCCTCTCCTACATTTACGGTAAGCTCTAAAACTTTTTGCGGAAATTCTTTACTTAAAGTTTTAAATATGTAATTAATTGCTAGCATACCGTAATATTTTACGCTAGAGGCATGATTTGTTAATATCAGCTGTTCTTCTATACTAGATAAAAAATTACGTGCTTCTTCCAAATTTACTACAACATATGTTTTCATCTAATTAGCTCTTTTAAATCCTTTAAATGTGAGATAGAAGATATAAAGTCATACGTTAAATGCTCAAGTTTAGAGCAGATAATCTTATTAAATCCAAGCTTTACGGCTTCTTTTATTCTTGTTTCTGCTTTTGCAGTTTTTCTTATTTCACCCGATAAGCTTATTTCTCCGAAAAAAACTCTTTGTTCAGGAACTGGTTTGCCTGTTGCGGCAGATATTAAGCTCGCTGCTACTGCGAGGTCCGAAGCAGGATCGGTAATTTTAAGACCTCCAGCTATGCTTAAATATACTTCATAATTAGCAAGATTAAGTCCTATCCTACTACTAAGCACGGCAAGTATCATTGATAATCTATTTGCATCCCAGCCCACCGCAGAGCGTCTAGGAGTTACCATATTTGAAGATACTATGAGGGCTTGTACTTCCATAAGTAATGGTCTTGAGCCTTCAATTCCTGCAAAAATAGACGTACCTATAACGTTCTGCGCTCGCTTCATCAAAAATAGTTCAGACGGATTTGTTACTTCAATAAGCCCGCTGCCGCTCATCTCAAATACTCCTATTTCACCAACACCGCCAAAACGATTTTTATATGAACGTAAAATACGGAAATGATTATTATGATCTCCCTCGAAATATAGCACGGTATCAACTAAATGCTCAAGTATCTTAGGACCTGCTAGCTGACCGTCTTTAGTTACGTGACAGCTTAATAATATAATTATATTATTTTGCTTAGAATAATTAACAAGTTCATTCGCACATGTACGAATTTGTGAAACAGTGCCTGGAGGCGATGATAATTCTTTTGTGGTAATTGTTTGAATAGAATCAATCACTACTAAATCAATATTATTTTTATTAGCTTCTATACTCGCAATAATATCTTCCACATTAGTGGCTGCTAAAATATTGGTATTATAGTTAGTTAGATTTAACCTTATGGCCCTTAATTTTATTTGGTCTAACGATTCTTCGCCCGTTATATATAAGCAATTCATCTTTGATGCAAAATTACTTGCTGCTAGTTGTAGTAACAAAGTAGATTTACCTATGCCAGGGTCTCCTCCTATTAATATAGCAGAACCAAGCACCAAACCGCCCCCTAGTACTCTATTTAATTCACCTATAGGGGTAGGGATGCGTAACTGTTCGGCTACGTGATCTGAAAGTTTATCGAAATCTTGTTTGCGACCTGTTTTAACAATTGCTTTATTTGAACTTACTATCTCTTCGACAATACCACCCCATACACCGCAGTCAAAGCACTGCCCCGACCATTTAGGACTAGTATTTCCACAGTTAGAACAGATATAATGCTTCTTGTCTTTGGTCATGTTTGTTTTTTAATGTCTTGGTAAGTGGTTCTATGTTATTCCAGCCTACGCGGGAATAACATAAGGTAGGTTTTTTGAACTATGCAACAATGCCAATCAAGTTGTGGGATGGCAACCATATCTCAAAACCAATAGCTTACTCTTACCATATAGTTTTTCACATAAAATTTCAATATTTTCATCCAAAACATAATTATCTAGTTTAGCCATCTCAATAACTATTATAGTACCGTCTTTAAGCCAGTTGTTTTTTATCAGCAATTTCATTACTTTAGGCACGATATCCTTATGATAGGGGGGGTCTATAAATACAAGATCAAAAGCCTTATTTGCTTGCGGTAGATTTAAGGCATTAATATTAACAAAATTAACTTTATCTTCGATATTTAGAGATTTAGCGAATTCTTCGGCTATTCTTAATGAAGATGTATCAATATCAATTAAGGTAGCAAAACCTGCTCCTCTTGATAGGCTTTCAAAAGCAAGGCTACCGCTACCGGCAAATAAATCGAGAATGTGGGGATTTTCGTTAAATAATTTATTACCGGTAAACTCACCGGAGGTTAATATACTAAATATTGCTTCTTTGAGCTTACCGGTGGAAGGTCGATATTTGATATTTTTAGCGGTAGGTATAATTTGGTTTCTATATTTACCGGATATTATTTTTAACACTTATTTAGTTATATGCTTCTTTTGTTGAATTTGTTTTTTTTTTGCGTCTTTTATTTTTTCGACAAATCCTTTACCTTTAGTGTTAGGCTGAAATTTTGCTGCAAATTTACCATGCTCTGTTTGTTGTTTTTCTACAGTTTTATCTTGCTTTTCTTTTATTTCTACTTTTGGCGTTGCTTGGTTTAAATTATTTTGTGCTTGTTTTAAAATATCTTGTTCTTTAGCTTTATCAATATTATTATTTACATTATTTAAATTTTCTTCCCTTTCTTTAGATTTTTCTGTTTCAGCTTTTTGTCTTGCTTGTTGTTTTTCTGTTACTAATTCATCAATATTTTCAGGAGGCGGTGAGATATATTTATCTATACTACTAGTTAAGTTTTCAAATGATTTCTGAAGATTGCGTAAAGGTTTTTGAGTAAGTTTATAAGTGCCGATAGCGACTAGACCTCCAGCTAAAATACCTGCTCCTAGAATAACAGCTTTAGTAGCAATGGCTGTACCGGTGACCAATAATACAGGCATCGCTACGAAAGGTGCAGCTGCTACTACGAGACCTGCTACTACGGCAAGCCCTACTAAAAATTTCTTACTTGCTAAAAAATTTGTTACGCGGCTAATTCCTGATGTAGTAGTTTTAGCAATTTTTGTACAAAGCTGTCCTACTCCGGTTTTCAGAAACCAACCGCTTTTTTCTCTTGCATGAATTTTATCTTGTAATTTAGCATGCTCGTTAACATTGACAGATGCTTTTTTACCGTCTTTATCTTGATGATCTAAATTCCCTTTAGCCTCACCTTTAGTATCATGCATCTTTGTAGCATCGTTGAGTTTTGCTTTATCAAAATCTGCACCTTCTTTATTAATTCCAGCTAGATTGGCTGCTTTTAGATTTGCTTGTTTTAGAGTTGCTTCTTTAAATATAGCATCAAGTGCTTCTACTGCTTGCATATCGGCATTTTCAAGCACCGCTTTAGTGAAATCGGCTTTAGTAAGATCGGCACGCTGCATAATTACATTTTTAAAGTTAGCTTCCTTAGCATTAATATTTTTAGCAATAACATCAGAAATATTTAATCCTTCAGCTTCTGCTTTTTCTAAAGTAGCATTACTTAACTTAACAAATTGTGCAGTTGCATTAGTAAGCGTAGCGTTTGTAAGATCGGCATATTCAAGATTTGCTTTATCAAGCTTTGCTTTTGTTAAATCAGCATTCTTAAGTTTAACACGCTGTATTATAGCTTCTCTTAAGTCAGCTTCTTTTAAAGATAGTATATGTTCAAATTCAGCATCGCTAAAATAGGCATTCCTTGCAGTTATGCCTTGCATGTTACATTGCTCTTTGAATTTTGCTTCTAACGCACGTGCATTATTCATAAAAGCATTTTCAAGATCAGTAGAAATGATATTTGCTTGATCTAGAAGTGCATTATTTAAAACTACTCCCTGCATTTGAACTCTTTGCATATCTGCATAAGCAAGTGATATACCGGTAAGATTAGAATTTTTCCATTCTGAATCTTGCATAATTAACTTTTCGGCATCGGCATTAACCATCATAACAGCATTAAATTTGCTATTTGTTACCTCTGCTTCAGATAAATCTACTTTAGGCATGTAAGCTCTCGACATATCGCTATTTTCAATTTTGCTCTTTTTAAGATCAGCAAAAAGAAATCCTGTGTTACGAGCCGTAACATCTTGAAAAACAGCATTTTGTAAATTAGCTCCTTCAAAATTAGTAAAATCTAAATTACAATTTGAGATGTTAATATTTTCTAAATTAGCTGAAGCAAATAATGTATTCTTCAGGTTAAGATTAGTAAGAGTTTTACCTGATAAATTAATGTCTGAAAGATCAGGAACTATATTTAAATCTTCTGAAAGTTTTTTTTGCTTTCTAACAAAATCGGTAAGAGATAATTTTGTATCAGATTGTTTTGCTGCTTCAGCTAAATATAGATCAAATTCAGCAGAAGTTAATTTTATATATTCTTTCGGTATATCACGTTCTTTGGCTGGCGAACCTATAATATATGACGGATCTAGTTTTACTTGTATTTTTTCATCTTTTAACTGCTCAAAAATATCTGCAAGACCGTTACCGCAGAACATTCTAAGATTATCTAAAGCATATATTTCAGTTTCTAATTTATTTACTTCATGCTGTAACTTATTGATTGTTTCTAGTTTGTTTTGTTGGTTTTGAGCAATAGTTTCTGCACTATTCCAAAAAGCATTTAAAAGATTGGTAGCAATCCCAGGATTATCTAGGTTTTGCTTTAGAGTTTCTAACTCTTCTTGCTTAGTCTGTAGCTCTTTTGCTTTAACTGTATGTAAAGTTTCTTCGTCTTCCGTAGCTAGAATATATTTCTTTTTATTCGTAACTTCATCTATAACTATTTCTTTAACACGTTCTTTTTCTAAATCCTTATCTATATATTTATTTAATCTTTCAAGATTTGAAAAAGATAGTTTGATATCTCGTATTTTATCTTTTAGATTTGGGATTTTATAGTTATCATAATCATAATCTTTATAATTACAGTCTGTGTAATGAAGATTTGCTCCTCTAAAGTCGGTACCGATAAATGTACAATCATTAAATTTTACATTTGTTAAATCTGAATCACATAATATGGTATTTATTAAGTCACAATTATTAAATACAGCATCTGTTAATATTGTGCCTTGGAAATTAGCATTGACTAAATCTGCATTAATTTCCATATTTTCTAAGCTAGTAATGATAATTTTATCATTATCTTCAGCGAAATATTTATTTTTGATAAAATCATTTAATGAGACACTAGGGTTATCTTTTATATAACCAAGATAATCGTTTAAGTCTTTTTCTTCACATTTATATATATTAAGATTTGTCATATGTTTTCTATTTTCTATATGATTAGTTAAAATACGTTAATAATAACACATTACTAATTATTTTCCCAGTATTTTATTATTTATTTCTTTATAAGCTCCAGGTTTTAGATTATCTATTGTAAAACTACCATATTGAATCCTAATTAATTTGTGCACTTTTAGTCCAAAATACTCGAATATTCTTCTAATTTCACGATTTTTTCCTTCAAATAAAACTACTTCAAACCAAGAATTACTTTTATTTTGCTTAAGTAACTTTATCGAATGAGGATTATAAAATATCCCGTCAATTTCTAAATTTTTATAATCGCTTTTTAGTAAAATATCAGACTTCCCATATGCCCTAACATGATATACTCGCTTTAACCTATTTGAAGGTAGCTCAAACTGACGAGCTAAGTCACCGCTATTAGTTAGTAATAACAAACCTTCGCTATTTAAATCCAGCCTACCTATTGAAATAACACGAGGTAAACCTGTTAGCTGTTCAAAAACCGTTTTACGAAATAATGGATCTTTATGAGTAGTAATTAAACCCACAGGCTTATAATAAATCCAAAGCCTTGGTTTTTGTATATTATTGATTAATATGCCTGATACTTCGATTTGATTACTAATATTAACATTTGTAGCCGGTGATAAAATTGTAATGCCGTCTACTTTTACCTGTCCTTCAGCTATAAGCTTTTCAGCATCACGCCTAGAACATATTCCTGCATTACTAATTATTTTGGCTAATCTTTGCATTTTTAAATATAGTAAATTTCATAGACATCTTTCTAAACCGGCTGTTAGAGGTTATTTAGGAAAATGTCTAATAAAAACATACAAAAATACCCTTAAAAAGCAATATTAATAATTTGACATAAATAATTAATATAATTATACCATATCGCCATATATATTTTAACAAAATTACACGAATGTTAATTTTACTTATCAAAACCTTTTCCTTTAAAATCTTATCTTCTTTTTTTAGCTGATTTTCGTTTTAGAAAAAATTACATACTTTTTTCTTTAATCTAAACTTCGTTAAATTATGCAAAAACTTATTGGTTCGATCCTATTAATTTCAGGTACTGTATAGGTAGCGGTATGATAGCACTGCCTATGGTGTGAGCAAAATTAGGTATAATACCTAGTATAACATTGATGTTTATAATTTGGTTTATAATATATTATACTTTTTTAATTAATCTAAAGCTTAATCTTCAAGCTGGTAAAGGTTTAACCATGGGGCATTGGGAAAATATTTTTCAGGACATACTGCACAAATCATCGGTACGGTAAGCCTTAAGCTCCTTTCACATGTTTTACTTGCAGTATTTATATATGGAGGTTCTTCAATATTACAGAAGTTATTAGCTTTAGATACAAGTATAACTTATATAGGAGCATGGTATGTTATTATTAGCATTCTAATATTATTATTACCTCTAAAGTTAGTAGATTATATAAATCGAGTGCTATTTATCTGGTTACTTATAATAATTGCAATTTTAGTTATTGGACTTGTTTCCATGATTCAGTGGGATAATTTACCTTTATTCTCACCAAATTATAAAGAAATATCTATATGGAGTGTAGTAACTCCGGTAGTTTTTACTGCATTTGGTTTCCAAGTAATCTTCCATACCTTAACTAATTATTGTAACAAAGATGCTAAAATGCTAAAGACGGCATTTTTATTTGGCAGTTTAATTCCTGCAATAGTATATATAATTTGGACTTGTAGTGTTCTGATTGTAGTAAATCATAATAATCCAACATTTTATCAACAAATGATTACCAGTAATGTAGAAGTAGGAGATTGAATTAAGTAATATAGCAAAATGGCAGTCCGTACAATTATTAGTTTGGATAATTTTAATTTTTGCTATCGCTATCTCAATACTAGGAGTAGGGCTATGTGATTCTCTTAAAACTATGTTTATGAATTCGATACCGAATGTAGTACTTCGTAATATGACAGCTTCTATTGTTACTATATTACCGGCTTATATTGTAGCAGTAGTAGTACCTAATGCTTTTATTACAATTTTAGGGTTTGCCGGTATGATTCTTGTAATAATTACAAAAACGATATCTAATTATTATATGCGTAATTATCGGAATGCTTATAATGGGCTATGAACTTGTTAATATAGTAACTAAATTAACTATTAAATACTATGATAGTAGAAAAAAATATAAAAACAATAAAACAAGTAAGAAATAACTGGCAAATCTCATTAGGAAAAAATACGCAGGAAAACAGATACAAGTTTTAACCTTAAGTGATGGTACTATAATAATAAAGCCCGGTAAGTTTATTCCTGATAATAAGATTTGGCTTTATAATAACAATAATAATGAGTTGCTTGATAAAGCAATAAAATGGGTAGAAAAAATAAACGACGTGAAAATTTTGATGAAATAATTGATATTCTCTAGCTGTCCGATTTCATTCCCGCATAGGCGGGGATCCAGAAAATGACTTTAACCCCGTGGCTTGACATCACGGGGTTAAAAATACTAAAATTTAGTATTTTAAAGTTGTATTTTTGGATACCGCGATTAAGCCTCGGTATGACAACGGTGGATTCCTGCCTCCGCGGGAATGAAATAAATCGACCCATGCAACAACGTCTTTAGTCGTTCGCAATGACGTTAAGGCAATTCTGATTTAAACAGAATTAAAAATTTTTTTCTCCAAATTACCAAATTTAGAAAATTGACTATCATAATAAAGTGGAACATTTCCAACCGGTCCGTTACGATGTTTTGCAACAATTATATCGGCAATATTATATACTTTATTAAGCTTATCTAACCATTCGGCATGTTTAGCATCGCCTGCTGCCGGTTCTTTTCTAGTTAAATAATATTCTTCACGGTAAATAAACATTACTATATCCGCATCCTGTTCTATAGTTCCTGATTCTCTAAGGTCAGATAGCATAGGTTTTTTGTCCTCACGCAGTTCTACCGCTCTTGAAAGCTGAGATAAGGCAATCACCGGAATATTTAACTCTTTTGCTATCGCTTTTAAACCTTGTGTAATCTCTGAAATTTCACTAACTCTATTTTCGGATTTAGTCGCTCCTCTAATTAATTGTAGATAATCGATAAATAATATACCAAGATTATGCTTGCGTTTCATTCTTCTAGCTCTTGTTCTTATAGCGGAAATAGATAGAGCAGGGGTATCATCGATAAAAAATTGTAATTCCGATAAAGTATTTGCTTCTTTGCGAAGACGGTTATATTTTTCTTCACCTAGAATCCCCGTACGAAGAGAAGTAGAATCAATTTCTGCACACATTGAAAGTAGACGTGTGGTTAGCTGTTCTGAGGACATTTCTAACGAGAAAAAACCTACCGACTGAATTTCTTGATTATCCATAATATTTTTAAGACGCATATTATTACAGGCGTTAAGTGCAAGATTTATAGCAAATGCCGTTTTACCCATCGACGGACGTCCTGCAAGAATTATAAGATCAGAATTATGAAAGCCGAATAATTTATTATCTAGATCAAGCAAACCAGTAGATATACCGATTACATGATCATTATTTTTCATAGCTCTATTAATACTAGCTAGTGACTCTGAAATAGATATACCGATTTTGGTAAAACTTTTTGCATTCAAGCCTTCGCTAGCTAAATCGTAAAGTTTAGCTTCGGCATATTCAATCTGTTCTTTTGCTTCAACTTCTAATGAAGAATTATAGGCATTATTTACTACTTCTTCACCGATATTTATTAAATGACGCTTTATTGCTAAATCATATATTATTTTACCGTAATCAACCGGATTTATTACCATCATTGACATAGTTATCAATTTTGCTAAATACTCTGCTCCTTCTATTTCTTGAAATAGTTCATCTTGAGTTAACATACTACGTAAAGTAATAGGTGTAGCTATCAAACCTTTTGCGGTAATTTTTTCAATTGCGTTATATATTTTTTGATGAATAGGTTCAAAAAAATGTTCCTCACGTAAAAATTCCGATACGTAATTTAGTAATTCATTGTTGGTTAAAATCGCCCCAAGTAGCATTTGCTCTGCTTGAACATTTGAAGGTAAAACCCTTGGTACGGGTAAATTATCTTCATCATCAGTTAGTATATTTGTGTCGTTATTTATTTTATTATGTGCCATTTTGTTTGTTAAAGTTTATTGGGGTTTGAAAAGTATACAGTGTCATCCCGTGATTTATTCACAGGATCCAGTTAAAAATACTAACAATGTTAGTATTTTTAGTTATTTTTCTGGATACCCGTGGTCAAGGCCACGGTATGACATCGAACGCGTTTTTGATCCACGCAGGAATAACATCTACTGTACCTAAACACTCCTCCAGCGTTTAATTAAATTAGTTTCAATACCAAAAAAATCTAGAACTCTAGTAATAGAATGGTTCACTATATCATCTATTGCTTTAGGATTATTATAAAAAGCCGGCACGGGCGGTGCTATGATACCGCCGTAATTCGCTACTTTTAACATATTTTCTAAATATCCAATATGCAAAGGCGTTTCACGAGTCATTAAAATAAGCTTTCGTCTGTCTTTAAGTATAACCCCTGCTGCTCTACTAATTAAACTATCTTCCATTGAGTGAGCAATACTTGCTAAGGTCTTCATACTACAAGGAGCTATTACCATCCCCGAAATTTTAAAAGAACCGCTTGAAATAGCAGCTCCTAAATCTTTATCATCATAACAATAATTCGCTAGAAACTTTACTTCATCTATAGAATATTTGGTTTCGAGCTTTATAGTAAGAGCTGCTCCCTCTGAAATAACCAAATGAGTCTCGATATTTTGCTCTTTTAGTACTTCAAGCAAACGAATACCGTATATAGCACCTGATGCTCCGGAAATTGCTATAATAATCTTTTTATCTCTTATCATCTAAATTTCTACAATCCATTAAATTTAGTATATAATAAAAAAAAAATTATAAAATACATTATATATGCGAATAGCAAAAATATTATTACCGGCAGCAAAATTATTCCCTTTAGATTATTTAATAACTGAAGACTTAGAGCTAAATATCGGTGATCTTGTTGTAGTGCCTTTTAGAAATAAGGAATTAACCGGCATAATATGGGAATTCACCACTATTCCTGAAGCAAAAAAGCTAAAAACCGTAAAAGAAAAAGTCCCGTTAAATTTAAATATTACTTTAGAAGTTTTAGAATTAATTAAATGGATGAGCAGCTACTATATGTCGGAACTTGGAAGCATAGCCAAGTTAGTATTACCTATAGATATTGCTGAAAAACCGATTAAAGTTAAAGAGCAGAAAGTAAATAATAACTTTGTGCTACCTAATTTGTCAGAAGAGCAGAATAGGGCAGTAACAGTCTTAAATGAAAGCCGTAAGCCTGTGATTATTAAAGGTGTTACGGGGTCAGGTAAAACGGAAATATATTTTCATCTAATAGCAGACTACTTAGCAAAAGGCAAACAAGTGCTTGTTATGTTGCCTGAAATTGCTTTAAGTACACAAATTATTAATCGTTTTATAGAGCGATTCGGTTTTGAGCCTATCATATGGAACTCAAACGTTACCAAAGCTCAAAAGAAAATGATTTTAAGAGGTATATTAAGCGAGAAAGTTAAAGTAGTAATTGGGGCTAGAAGTAGTTTGTTTTTACCTTTTAAAAATCTCGGTTTAATAGTTATAGATGAGGAGCATGACGATTCCTATAAACAAGATGACGGTATATTATATAATGCTAGGGATACGGCTATCGTAAGGGGTAGATTTGATAAAGCACAAATCATTTTGTGCTCGGCAACACCGTCCATTGAAACGATATATAATATAGCAATAGGTAAATATCAACGAGTTACATTGGTTAATAGATATAAAGATGTCGATTTGCCAAATATAGAAATAATCGACATGACTAAAGAAAAGCTAGCTAAGAATTCCTATTTATCCAAGATTCTTATAGAAGCTATCAAGGATAATTTAGATAATAAAAAGCAAGTATTATTATTTCTTAATAGGCGTGGTTATGCTCCGCTCATGCTATGCAAAGCTTGTGGTCACAGATTTACCTGTAAATTCTGCTCTTCTTGGATGGTAGTACATAAAGCAACTAAAAAACTTGAATGTCACCATTGCGGTTATCAAAGTAAAATTTTTAGTTCTTGTCCTGAATGTCTAGATGGTGAAACATTAACTATCTGTGGTCCAGGAATAGAAAGGATAGAGGAAGAAGCAAAGGCACTTTTTCCTGAGAGTAAAATTGCGTTGATAAGTAAAGATCATGCTAAAAATCCGGAAAAAATAGCACAACTTCTACATCAAATGGAAAATCTAGAAATTGATATATTAATAGGAACGCAAATGATAACGAAAGGCTATCATTTTCCGAATCTTACTTTAGTTGGAGTAATAGATGCTGACCTTGGTAGTAATAATGCCGACCTTAGAGCATCTGAGCGAACTTTTCAGCTACTGCATCAAGTAGGCGGTAGAGCTGGTAGGGGAGATAGTAAAGGTGTAGTATATTTACAAAGCTATTATCCTGATAATATAATTTTTAGTTATGTTAAAGCCGGTGATGAAGACAGTTTTTTTGCGCATGAACTTGAAATAAGAAAATCAGCAGATATGCCGCCCTTTTCTAAAACAGCATCGATAATTTTATCAGGTTCTAGTGAATCTAAAATTCTAGAAATAGCACGAGATATGGTACGAATTGCACCGAAAGCAAACGTGAAAATTTTAGGACCGGCAAGCTCATTAATGTCAAAGCTCGCCGGTAAATATCGTTACCGGATACTCATTATAGCTGGTAAGAAATTTAATTTGCAGAAATATTTAAAATTTTGGCTAAGCCTTATAAAAATTCCTTCTTTTTGCCATCTAAAAATAGATATCGATCCTAAAAGTTTTTATTAGCTTCTATATCTTTCTCCTTTATTCTTTGACGGTGGAACATTAGATGAATGAGGAGAAGGATTAGTAAGAGATTTTTGTATTTCTGCTATAGCTTTTTTAGTATTTTGAGTAGAATTTTTTATAGCGTCTTTATAAAAAGCAGCTTTAGCTTTATCTCCGGTAAATGAATATTTTATAAAATTACCAATATTTTTCCAAATAGGATTATTATCCATTTTTGTAGTTTCTTCACACCATTTACCTAACTCTTTCAATTTTGTTTCAACTTTAGTTATAGCAGCTGGATTATGTTTATTATCGTCATAAATTTGAATAAGGTTGTTTACTTTCTCTTGAAATTCAATGTGTTTTCTACTTTGTTTTAAATTAGCTATTATATCATCACTGTTTACTAATTCTCTAAGATTATCAATTATATCAGATAATTTAGGTGGCTCAGGTAATTTATAATGTTGATTGATTTTCTCAAATTTATCTTTATGTGGATGATTCTTTATTAGCTCATCTTCTATAAAAGAAACAAACTCTTTTTGAGGTACTCCTACTTGATTTATTAGTCGTCCTAATGATTGTTCATAAGCTTTAACAGTAACGTCAAGACGCTTCCCCTGCCATAGAATTGCTTAATTCTATATAGCGGCTAAATTCCGGAATAAAAGCATCTTTGGTATCAATATTATGATTTTTAAAAAATTGCTCTATTTTTTCTTGTACGGTTAAATTGGATTGTTTTTTAGGTGTTTCTTCCGGTACTTTTGTGTGTTCCGGAACCGGTTTTGAAAAAATAATAGGCTTTTGGGTTTCAACTTGTGGAGATGGGGTATCGACAAATATATCAAGTGCTTGGGAATGTGTAGTTAAGTCAGTCTGTTTTTTATGTTCCTCACTCCATGTCTTTATTGTCTCAGGAGTAGGTTTTGGAGGCACAGCCGGTTTTGTATTTTTTGGCGGGGTATCTGACATAGTTGTTTTGTTTTCCCACTCTTTATATTCTATCTTTTACTGATTTTGGAATATTATCTTGTGCCATATTAAATTCCTATACTTATTTACATAATTAAACCATATCTTTATTTTCGTTAGTTTGCTTAAATTTTTTATAAATTGCAAGAAAAATTTCTTTTTGTAATGCAATACTTTTTACTATAAGATAGTTAAGTTATATATTTTATACATTAGAATCCAAGTTATTAACTAAAATGAGATATGAATTTTATGTACCCCTATATTAGACTTAGAAGAAATAGAAAAGCTTTTTGGCTTAGAGAGTTAATAGCCGAAAGTAATTTATCGATTAGTGATTTAGTGTTGCCTTTATTTGTTGTTGAAGGATATAATGAAAGACAAGAAATTAAGACTATGCCCGATATATATCGTTTATCGATCGATCAAATAGTAGAAACGGCAAAAGAAGCAGCAGAGCTTGGTATTAATGCTATTGCATTATTCCCGAGTATTGATCAAGGTCTAAAAAGTGAAAATGCCGACGAGGCTTATAATTTAGATAATTTAATATGTAGAACTATTAGAAGCATCAAAAACGCTAATATCGATATCGGTATAATATGTGATGTAGCACTTGATCCTTACACTACAAGCGGTCATGACGGTATTGTGCATCACGTAGAAGTTGATAATGATAGATCGGTAAGAGCTTTATGTAATCAAGCATTAGTGCTAGCAAAAGCCGGAGTAGATATTGTTGCACCTTCCGATATGATGGATGGAAGAATCGGGGCTATAAGGGAATACCTTGACAAAGAAGGATTTATAAATGTTGGAATTCTTGCTTATGCCGCTAAATATGCTTCAAGCTTTTACGGTCCGTTTCGTGCTGCTGTTAAGAGTAATAAAAAGAATTATTTAGATAAATCAAGCTATCAAATGGATGTACGTAATGTTAAGGAAGCAATGCTTGAGATTGAGCATGATATAGCAGAGGGAGCCGATATGGTAATGGTTAAACCGGGTATGATGTTTTTGGATGTTATTCGTGAAGCGGCAAATAATTTTAATGCTAAACTTTTTGCATATCAGGTTAGCGGAGAATATGCAATGTTAAAATTTGCAGCAGCAGCAGGAGTAATTGATTGGGAGAGAGCTTTGATGGAGTCATTAATTAGTTTTAAACGTGCCGGTGCAACAGGTATATTTACCTATGCTGCTCTTGAAGTAGCTGAAATATTAAAGAACAATAAAATTAAGTAGAAAACGACTTCTATCCTTGATATTAAATAAATAATATATTTTATAATTATATCAAAATTATAAATTTTATGTAAATCATTATAAAGAGGCGAGGATGACTCAAAATAAGAAATCAGTATTTGAAGGTTGGAATTTTTTAAAGCCTAAAGGAGGCGGAGCTAATGAAGCAGGAGAGTATGGCGGAGTATATCAAAGCTTAGACGGTAAAGTTACAGCGATGATAAAAAAAGAGGCTTCAAGCTCAAAAAATATGGCCGAGTTTTTAGGCTCTCAAATTTTTGAAGCTATAAGTCCCGGAAATGGAGCAAAGGTTAATTTAATTGCTCCTGATGATTTTAATAAATCTAAAGCTGTTGATTCACAAATATATGTCAAATCTGAATTTTTTGAGAATTATAGTAGTGATATGTATGTGGACATGGATCAACATATGTCTGCTAAAACTAAACCGAGTTCTTGGTTTAGAAAGGATGGCGGTAGACCGTTTTTTATGGGGGCTAGAAATAAATTATTTAGAACCTTAGAAAATGCTTTTAAGGAAATTAAGTATCAGAACTTTGAAAACATTATGCCTGCAAGTTTATTGATCGGCGATTTTGATATACATGTTGGAAATATAGGAGTTATCAGAGATCAAAAAAATCCAAAAACTTTACCTAAATTAGTAAGAATTGATTTTGCCGGTAGTTTTGATAATTTGACAAATAATATATATCCGCATTCAAGAGCCAAACATTTGCCTGGATTCGGGCCTACTAACCATTTTAGAGAATTTCCTTCTAATTTAAGAACAAAAAATCCTAATTTTGCCGATAGCTTACTTGCAGTTTCTAAAATTGATTTAAGCAAAACCATTGATAAAAGTTTTGATGAATTAACTAAATATTATAGTAATGAAGCAATTGCAGAATTTGCAAAACAAGCAATGCCAAAGAAATTTCATAATAAAAAATCTAAAGAAATAATGCCTGAAGAAATTAAGGCTAGTTTAATAGATACAATGAAAAAAAGACAAGAATCCTTAAAGGAATACGGCTTAGAAATTAAAGTAAACAGTTTAATTTCTAAAAAATATAGTTTTCCTTATTACGAAGTGAAAGAGCAAGGATTAAAAACATTAATGAAAGAATATCCTGATTATTTTGAAAAAATTCTTAATTATGAAGAAAGAAAAAAAGGAGGGCAAAAACTTAAATTAAGAAATAAAATTACTACTAGTTTTGCAAGAATTTTAGAAATACTTGGTATTAGAGATAGTGCAAAAAAACATTTAATAAAGACAATAAAAAGTTTAAATGAAGATATTCAAGATGAAAGAAATTTAGCTGATTCTTCTGATAAAATAAAGAAAGAACTAAAACAAAAATCAGTAAAGACAAATATAGACGCAGATAGAGAATATGTAGACGCTCTAGAAAAATTCAAGAAAGAAGTCGGAACGGATGATATTGTTAGTGTTACTCCAAGTCAATTAGGTCTAGCTAAAAAAGCTAAACAGCAAGACCAAGATTTATTAAAATTAGATGAAGAAGATCTAAAACATATAAAGTATCTAAAAGAAAAGGTTATGAAGCCTACAAAAATTACTTCGGCTAGTGTTGTTAATAAAAAGTCTACACCGGCTAAAACGAGATAATAAATGAACCAAGCAACAAGAAGCCTACAACTAAGTAATTAATCAGTAAAAGCCCATATTGCATAGGTAGCTTAATTATCTCAATCTTTTTAGAAAAATACATGGCTTTTACTACTTTAAGATAATAAAAAGCCGCAACTACGCTGGTAAAAATACCACAATAAGCTAATGCGAATTCTTCTTGATTAATTGCTTGGTGCAAAAGGTAATATTTACCGAAAAATCCTGTGAGAGGAGGAATGCCGATCATTGAGAACATCACTATGCTAATTACGGCAGCTATAGTTTTATGGTTCTCTGCAATGCCTTGTATAGTTTTAAAACTAGCCTTATCGGCGTCTTTACCGAGCAGCATGATTAAGCAAGTAAAAAACCCTATATTCCCTACCGCATATATTAGAATATATAGTAGAGCTGCTTTATACCCTTCTTGATTATGCAGAAGAACGCCGATTAACACATAACCGATATTTAAAATAGTACTATAAGCCATTAATCTTTTTAGAGAAGTTTGACGAATAGCTCCAAAAGCTCCGAACAGCATAGATAATATAGCCATTATCTTTATTAAATTATAGTTAATAGGATAGTAATTACCTATAATTAATTTGCTAATATTTAATAAAACAATAACTATACCTATTTTGGAGGTAGCGGTGAAATAAGTAACCGAACTAATCGGTGAGCCTTCATATACGTCAGGGACCCAAAAATGGAGTGGAACACTTGAGAGTTTAAAGAAAATACTACTTAAAAATAGTACAATACCGATTATTAAACCAAGATTCATCCTAGAATTATTATTTAGTTTATATAAGATATCCTCAAATTGTAGGCTTCCACCAAATCCGTATATAAAAGAAATCCCGAATAATGATAAACAAGTAACTAAACTACTCAAGATAAAATATTTTAAAGCACCTTCCGAGGATTTAATATCATTTAATTTGAATCCTGCAAGTGCATATGAAGTTAAAGCAGTAAGCTCCATACCGCAGAATAATAATAGAAAATTCCGTGATGAGATTGCAACAAAAAGACCTACGACCGATAATAATATTAAAGTGATAAATTCAAATTTTAATTCCTCAGCAACAAGAATAGAGTAATCACGGTATATAATCATGGATATAATAGTGAATATCAATACTATGCTTTTACTAATCCCGATATTTATTCCGGTAGCAAATGAGTACCATACTCCTTCATAGCTTGAGTACTTAAAGGTAAGAAAAATTGATAATATACATAATAAAATAATGATATTAGCAATAATTCTATTTTTATTTGGGATCATTACGGCAAAAAACTGCCCTAAAAGTGCTATTAAAGTCAAAGTTATTTCAGGAAGTAGCAGTAGCATATAAAACTAATATTATTTATGGAAATATAGATATTAGTAAATAAATCATTTTTTATCAACAAACTTATATATAATATTGCACTTTAATACTACCTACAATTAAAATGATTTTCTTTGTAAAATTTTACTTAGCTCTAATCCCATAATAATTATTGCAACTTGATAATTATTAGTTGCAATAAATAAAAATAAATTATTTTGGTTAATCAATTTTAAATTGCTTAAATAAATTTAATTCTTAAACTCACACCTATAATTGTTTTAATCTAATTAGGTTTTCTAATAAAAATATATTTTCTACCACTAAGTAAAAATATGAAGCCTTCTACTTCAAAATCATTAACTGACAAGTTAAGAACCTTATATAGCTCTCACGATACTTTGCCAAAGCTAATAGAAGATGAGAAAATCAAAGCTCAGTCTTTAGAGGAATATTATGTAAAATTGCAGATATTACTGAGTGAAGATGATGAAGCAGGTAAAACAGCATTACGCAATAAAGTTGTCGGAGACAAGAAATCAGTAGAAATAGAGAATATTTTTAAAGCCATAGATACGGAAAAAAAGATAAGAGAGTTGCTTAGTAAAGATCTGCCTAATAAGGATGATGAGATTGATAATATAAATTAGGTCGTTCAAGGCAGAAAAAAATAAGATAGATGTACTTTATAGAAATTTACCTAATAAAAGTGAATCGGAAATAAAAAATATAGCTGAATCAATAAACAGAATTCAAGCGGATGTCGGTAAAGTATTGTTACTCGGTAGTGCAGGAATAGGTTAAATTACGTTAATGCATTATCTATCTTATAAATGGGGACAAGGAAATTTATGGAATAATAAATTTGATTACGTCTTTAGAGTTAAGTTAAAGGCATTATTAAGCAATTGGACATTACGTTACGGTACTAACATAGATGACGATATACTAAGTTGTTTTATCCATTATTGTCTAGATTCTAAAGATATAAAACTTGAGGATATAAAAAACATACAAGATAAAGATAGGATATTATTACTACATTACTACTTGACGGTTATGATGAGGTGGCGTTTTTATCATATAGCAATCGTGATTACCGAGATATTATGGATTCGGTATTTCAGTATAAGAACGTAATAATGAGTCCAAGACCTAACGCAATTACGGAAAAAGTAAGCAACGAGTTTGAACGCATAGTAGAAAATACAGGTTGGGATAGTGAGGTAATATGTAAATAAAAATTTTGAAAATGATAAAGAGCTGGGAACACAATTAACAAGCTTTTTGGGGATACTCATAGCCAATAAAAGAAATATGTGAAGTTCCTATCAATACTGCATTAATATGTTTGGTTTGGAGTGATAAAGATATAAATTCAAAAAAAAACGTGATGAAGATTTTAATATAAGTCAGTTATATCATGAAGTAGTAATATGACTTGGAAAAAAATATTTTCAGAAATTTGAAAATAAAAGAATAGTAAATATTACCGATGAACAAATATTATATACTCCTGAATTTCAATTCTGACAAGAAATAGCTTTTGAAGCTTTGGTAGCTACAGGCAAACTAGTAACACATCAATTAATAAAAGCAAAGTTAAATGATAAGGATTTTACAATTCTTAATATAGAAAAAATAAATAAGCTTGGATTGCTTAAAGCAGAAGGAACAGGAGAAAGCATAATAAATCTAAATAATCAATTTATTCATTTAACATTTCAAGAATATCTAGCTGCATGTTATTTAAAAAATCAGTTATCAGATAATCAGACTAAAAGCAAAACAGCGCGTTTGATAGGTAAGCATAGAAACAACCCAAAATATCTAATGACTCTGAAGTTTTTGGCATGTTAAATTTTTATGAATATCATATAAAAGTAATAAAAAACAAAAAATTTTCTTTCATATATCCTTTAGTGTTTTATAATGGCATACAAAATAGAGTTAATTTTATTCTACATTTTGACCAAATTTGGTCAAAATGATAGAAATAGAAAAAATACTTAAATCATAATTAATATAGCCAAAAATTTAATCAAAGTCTGTGCAAGAACTGATGTAATAGCTAACCTCAACCGGATTAAAGAAGGAAGAGGGTAAGGAACTTAAATAAATTACTTATACATGTATTTATTATCATTTATATTAGGAGGATTAAATGCATTACTCCGTCAATTACGCTTATCAATTAGCTCTATAGAGTTTTATAAAGACGTATATAAAAACTATCAAGGGTACGGAATAAGATATTTATTTACCTTATCTTTTATCCCATCAGTAATTTATTGTATTTTTATATTAAATTACATAATAACTTTAAAAGATTATTTTAACGGAATACAATCATCAAAAGTTACAGACAACATTGAATATATTATCAATCAATTACCGGAAATTAAATATAATAATTCAAAAATTTCAGTTGAAGAAGTAGAGCCTATATATTTATATAGCAAAAATAACAATAAAATAGTTGTCATTGATACAAAAAATCAAGTTTCTAACAAAGAAAAAAGCAAAATACCGTTTGTACTTGAAGAGAATAAGCTGAAGATCAATTTAATTGTAGCCAATACTAAGAAAAATTTCCCAAGTACTGTTAACTATTCTGAGATATTCAAACAAAATGAAGTAATTTTAACTCCTGAAATAATAAAAAAATATTTTGCCGATAATTTATTATATGCACCAAATTTATTTATTTATTTCGGTATGCCGGCTATTATATTATTTTGGTTTGTAACATTCTTATTAGAGAGAAGTATTATAGTTTTGTTAGTATATAGTTTATCTAATTTACTTACTACTAAAACTTCAATACAAACTGCTATAAGATTAGTAATGTTTTCAAGCGGAGTCCCAATAATATTACAACCGGTTATTATTATATTAATACCGGAATTAAGCATATTATTACAGCTACTACAAATGTTTACAACTTGTTTAGTGTTTGTCGCTATTTGGCAAATTAACAAGAGCCTATAGCACTATATATAAGGAAGAATTCATTTAAAGTTATTTATGATATTCTGACCATCTTTTCTACTTTTACTTGACTCTATACAATTAAAGAAAGCATAACGATTTTGAATTTCATTTGAAAAAATCCTGCTTCAGCAATTTTTATATACTGTGTTCCTGTATATTGTGCATCTTTGTTTATCATGCTACAAAATTGTTGAGCAAGGTTTGTAGCTTCTTGTAAATCATTTAAAGAGTAATTTATAACTACGCTTGCCGGCGTGAAACTTATTACTGTTGGATGATAGCGAGGAGATTTAGGAGTTTATTATACATGAAGTTAACTCAAAACAAAAAATTAAATATAATAAAACCTTTAATTTTTCTAAAATTTATATACTTGACTAAATTACTTGGGTATTGTAGATATAAAACAATTTTAAGTTTTAATAGGTTGGTTATATGATGCTGACGACGAAAGGAAGATATGCCGTAATGGCAATACTTGAAATGGCTACAAAATCAAGTGTTGAACCGGTCACTTTGAATGAAATTTCCGTAAAACAAAATATATCGCTTAACTATTTAGAGCAGATATTTTCTAAACTTAAAAAAGCTGATCTAGTTAAGGCTATTAGAGGCTCGAAAGGTGGATATGTTTTAATAGGTAACCTAGAAGAAATAAAAATTTCCGATATTATGGATGCTGTTAACGAAAATTTTATAATGACTACCTGCTATAAGAAATCGGTTAAAACTTGTGTACCTGACACAGTAAAATGTAATTCGCATAAATTATGGAAAGGTCTTGGTAAACATATTAGAGATTATTTTGAAAATATCTCCATTAAAGATACTCTAAACTTAAATATAAATATATGATATACCTAGATCATAATGCAACCACCTTTATCGATCCCAAGGTAAAAGAATATATAATCAGTTTGATGGATAAAGAGCTTAACCCTTCGTCAATACATAGATCAGGTGTATTTGCTAGGAATATTATAGAAGAAGCACGTTTTCAATTAGTTGCGGCTCTTGGTATAACTTTATCATCTAGAGAATATAACATTACTTTTACGTCATCGGGAACTGAAAGTAATAATTTAATAATGAACAATTTTTATGACGGCGATATTTTTATTTCAGCTATTGAACATTTATCGATCTATAACCATATAAAACATGCTCCAAATATTAAAATTGTAAGAGTTAACAATCAAGGTTTGGTTGATTTAGAACATCTAGAAGAGTTATTAGCTCAAAGTAACGCTGCTAAAAAACTAGTTTCCGTAATGATGGCTAATAACGAGAGCGGGGTGCTGCAAGATATAACCACAATAAGTGAAATAGCTAAAAAATATGATGCGAAATTTCATAGTGATTTAGTACAAAGTTTTGGCAGAATATCTATAAATATCAAAGAGTTGGGATTAGATTTTGCGACAATTTCAGGGCATAAAATAGGAGGGGGGCATGGTGGTGCTGCTTTACTCTCTAACTCTAACTTTCAAGTTACTCCTATGATTATAGGAGGAGGACAAGAGAAAGGAATAAGATCAGGTACAGAAAATGTTTTAGCTATTGCAGGACTTGGTTTGGCAGCTGAGTTAATAACAAAAGATATCTCAGCAAAATATATAAAAATCAAAAGCTTACAAGAAGATTTAGAGAGAAAATTAAAAAAATATCCTAATGTAAATATTGTTAGTAATAATATTGCAAGATTGCCTAATACTACTTTATTTACTGTACAAAATACAGATGCACAAGTGAAATTAATTGGGTTTGATTTACGTAATATTTGCATAAGTTCCGGCTCTGCTTGCTCATCAGGAAAAATATCTAAATCACACGTATTAAACAATATGGGTGTAGGGGAAGAAGAGGCAAAATCCTCTATTAGAGTATCTTTGAGCCATACTAATACGGTAAGTGATATAAAGGCTTTTATCAAAGCTTTTGAGGAAGTGTATAATGTACTCGTTTAATTTGAAAAATTGGCGTTGGTGTTTAATATTTTTTGATCCTCACATATTAGTATGCATGCTGCGGTCAAAAAATATGAAACGCCTTACCCTTTTCCAAATTACACTTCGTCTATTTTTAGGCTTTGTATACAAAAAATTAATTTAATAAACCATATGAACCAACAATTAAACAATTTAACCTTGCCTATATATATGGATTATCAGGCAACAACGCCACTAGATCCAAGAGTAATGGAGGCAATGTTGCCATATTTTACTACCAAGTTCGGGAATCCTCATTCACGTAGCCATTCTTTCGGATGGGAAGCAGAACACGCTGTTGAAGAGGCAAGGAGTAGAGTAGCAAGGTTAATAGGAGCAGATACTAAAGAAATTATTTTTACCTCTGGTGCAACTGAGTCTAACAACCTTGCAATAAAGGGAATAGCAAAATTTTACGGCAATAAGAAAAATCATATTATTACCGTAGTCAGTGAGCATAAATGCGTACTTGATGCTTGCAGGCATTTAGAGCAAGAAGGAATAAAAATCACATACTTACCGATTAAGCCAAATGGAATAATCGATTTAGAAACTCTAAAAAATGCCATTACCGATCAGACTATGTTAGTTTCAGTTATGGCGGTTAATAATGAAATAGGTGTTGTTCAGCCTTTAAAGGAAATTGGGAAAATTTGCCGTGAAAGAGGTGTTTTCTTTCATTCCGATATTGCTCAAGGTTTTGGTAAAATTCCAATTGACGTTAACGAATTTAATATTGATCTTGCCAGTATCTCAGGGCATAAAATTTACGGTCCGAAAGGAATAGGTGCCTTATATGTAAGGAAAAAACCTCGAGTGCGTGTTACGCCGCTCATAAACGGTGGTGGACAGGAGAGAGGTATGCGTTCGGGTACGCTACCTACTCCTTTAATCGTAGGGCTTGGCATGGCTGCTGAAATAGCGTATAGTGAGATGGAAAAAGATACTAAGCATGTAAATTACTTATTCGACAGATTTTTAAATAATATACATAGTCGAATTTCGAAAGTTTATTTAAATGGCGATAAAGATTCAAGATATAAAAGCAATCTAAATCTAAGCTTTGCTGGAGTAGAAGGAGAATCAATTATCCTTGCCATTAAAGATTTAGCGGTTTCTTCCGGTTCTGCTTGTACTTCTGCCTCTTTAGAGCCGTCATATGTTTTACGTTCCATGGGAATAGGTGAAGAGCTTGCCCATGCTTCGATTAGGTTCGGCATAGGTAGATTTACTACCGAGCAAGAAATTGATTACGCAGTAAATTTAATATGCTCAAAAATCGATAAATTAAGGGAATTAAGCCCTCTTTGGGAAATGATGCAAGAAGGGATTGATTTGAAAAAGATTAAATGGGCTGTACATTGAGAATATTAATGTCATCCCGTGGTCTCCCATGAACCGTATGTCATGCCCGCGAAAGCGGGAATGACATAACACTATGTGGAATGACAAAATTGAAAATAAATTTTAGAGAATAACAATGGCTTATAGCAAAAAAGTGATAGATCATTATGAAAATCCTCGTAATGTCGGGTCACTTGATAAAGAGAAAAAAAACGTCGGAACGGGACTAGTTGGAGCTCCTGCTTGTGGTGACGTGATGAAGTTACAAATCGAAGTTGATGATGATGGGATTATTACAGATGCTAAATTTAAAACATTCGGCTGCGGTTCAGCTATTGCTTCAAGTTCTTTAGTAACGGAATGGGTTAAAGGAAGATCGATAAATGATGCTGGAGAAATTAAAAATACTGAGATAGCAAGAGAATTATCGCTCCCGCCGGTAAAATTACATTGCTCACTACTTGCTGAAGATGCAATAAAAGCAGCTATTGCTGATTACAAACAGAAAAAAGAAAGCAAAAAAGACTCTTAAAACATGAACAATGTTATTTCATTAACCGATTCTGCTGCAAAGCAAGTAAAATTGCTAATAGAAAAACGAGCTAAGCCTACCTTTGGTGTTAGGATAGGGGTTAAGTCAGGCGGTTGTGCCGGTCAGATTTATTACGTTGAATATGCCGATAGTAAAAATCAATTCGATGAAGTAGTTGAAGACAAGGGTGTACGGATACTAATCGATCCAAAAGCGTTAATGTATATTCTAGGTTCTGAAATAGACTATGTAGAGACTAAATTCAAATCCCAATTCACTTTCACCAATCCTAACGAAAAAGCAGGTTGCGGCTGTGGCAGATCTTTTAGTGTGTGATAATCCCACTTGATTAATTACCCACCATATGTTATTCTATATTCTAGAATGCAAGAAAAGTAATTTATATGGTACAAGCATGTATATTAAAACTTGGTATAAAAGAAACAATAACGCTTGGTAAATTAGCTAAATGTTAATAGTAAAAAAGGACAAATTATTTTAGACCCTTATACGGGAATACCTTTAAAAGAAAGTTGGCTATTTAATAACAACAAGGCTTTAAACAGTTAAATAACGGTATTAAAGGCTTTGCTAAAGGACAAGTCAAATTTATAGAAAATTTCAGCATAAATCTATTAAAGGAAATAACGGAGAAGAAATATTTGAAGCTTATGCTGAAAATAATATTCCTGCTGCTTATAGAATTTTTTGGCATTATGTATCAAACAAAGATAACATCACTATTCTAGCAATTACGGTACATCCATAAAAAGCGTGTTGTAGCAAATCCTTTAACGTGTAACACTTAATATAATTTAAAATATGTTTAACTGGATTATAATAAAATATTCTCTTATCCTTCACCTAAAATTGAAAGCTTACAAATAATTCAAGGTAATAAAATACATGACCTGGATCAAATAAATGGGGTAGAGATTGAACAAGAATTTAGAATTTGCTGAATATGTTTTAAATTTCAGCGATTCTGATAAAAAAATGCCGGCGTTGGAGGAAATCTTAAATTTTAATAATCAAGGAGTTCCTTTCTCTATTATCGCAGAGAATAATGAAATCTCTCAGCCTACTTGCTATTTAGGATCGCTATTCTGAACAGAAGTACCGTTTACTTTATTCCCTGGATAAATCTTATCAGGATATTAGCTTTAAATTTTTTATTACTTGGGATAGTTAACAATTGCTTAACTGTTAGCCCATTTTTTGTAGCAATATGTGATAAAGTGACTTCTGATTTCACTGTATAAACTTTAGCGGTGTGATTTGGTATATTAACTCCTAAGATTATTTTTGATAGCTTAAAAAAGCTATCAATACTATTGCTAAAAATCATTATTTCAGCTATTTTAAAGCTATTTCTTTAATCAAATTATTATGTCGCAAAAATTAGGTTTCTGGGCGGTTTTTGCATTAGTAACCGGCAGTCAAATTGGTACTAGTGTTTTTATATTACCGCTAAGTTTAGCGCCGTTCGGTATATATAGCGTTTGGGGCTGGGTACTTTCATTATTCGGTGCTATGAGTATAGCCCTTGTATTCTCATTCTTATGTGCAAAATTTCCTAAAACAGGCGGTCCTCATGTTTATGTACGAGAGAGTTTTGGGGATAAAATAGCTTTCTTCACCGGTTTCACTTACTGGGTTATATCCTTTGTCAGTACAAGTATAGTTGTCATTTCGGCGATAGGTTATCTAACGCCTTTTTTTCAATCACAAGCGATTTTGGATTTAATATTACAGATAATATTATTAACTGCTATTACAATTTTAAATTTAAAAGGTCCTGAAGTAGCAGGAAAAGCAGAGTTTTATTTAACTCTCTTAAAATTTGTTCCGCTGCTTGTAGTAGGTTTAGCGGCATTATCTCATTTTAATATAGATAATATAGTTATTGCTAAGGAAGTAGAGAATTTAAGTATTCCGACTATTATGGGAAGAGTTGCACTGCTTACTTTTTGGGGATTTATTGGGGTAGAGTGTGCAACTACTACGGCAGGAGCGGTAAAAGATCCGGCAAAGACTATTCCAAGAGCCATAATAGTTGGCACTTTTTGCGTAGCGGTGTTATATATTATTAATAGTATAGGTATAATGGGATTAATCTCTGCTTCTGAACTTATTAATTCTAAAGCTCCTTATGCCGATGCCGCTGCATTATTGTTCGGTGGTAAATGGTCAAGCGTAATTGCAATTATAGCCTCGATTATATGTATAGGTACGCTCAACGCTTGGGTGCTGACTAGCGGACAGATTGCTCTAGGACTTGCAGAAGACGGGTTATTGCCGAAATTTTTTGCTAAGAAAAATAGCAATAACGCCCCAACTTACGGAATTATTGTAAGCTGCCTTGGCATTGTGCCATTATTAGTCTTTACGTCAAATGATAATTTTGCCGAGCAGATTACACAAATAATAGATTTTTCGGTAATAGCATTTTTGTTTGTTTATTTAATTTGTAGCTTAGCTTTCTTAAAGGTAATTCTTAGTTCAAAAGAAAATTTTTCTTATTATTATTTACTTATAGCCCTAATATCGATTATCTTTTGTGCATGGGTTATCTATGAAACACCTGTTAAAACTCTAATTATAGCTTGTTCTTTCACTATAGCAGGTATTCCTTTATATTATGGGTGGTATAGAGGAAGGAATAGAACTAAATTGTAGCCTATGTCATACCGTGGCTTGACCACGGTATCCATTGAGTATTTTTTTAGATACCGCAATCAAGTCGCGGTATGACAGGTAGTGAATATGACAAAAACCCGCATTAATCTACTTAGAAGCTTATTCACAGCATATGATATAGACAGTTATATAATTCCGTCTAACGATAAATATATGAGCGAATATGTACCTGAGTATGCCAAAAGGCTTGAATATATAACAGGTTTTACCGGTTCAAACGGTATAGTTATTATATGTAAAGATACAGCATTATTCTTTACTGACGGGCGTTATTTAGAGCAAGCAAATAAAGAGCTGGATTTAGAGCTTTTTAAGATCTTTGACTTAAAAGATATATCCACAACCTTAAATAAAGATACCAAAATAGGATATGATCCTCAATTATTTACTTGTCCAGCTATATCAAATTTAAAGCTCAATTTTCAGAAGATTAACGGAAATTTAGTTGATAAAATTTGGCATAATCAGCCATCAGAGCCAAACTCTAAAGTTTATTTACATGATATTAAATTTGCGGGTGTTAGTCATAATGATAAAATAAATAAATGCCGTAAAACCTTATTGTCATCCTGCGGCTTGACCGCAGGATCCAGTAATTATAATGAGCAATATGCTCTAATCATTCTCGACAGCTCCTCCATATGTTGGTTACTAAATTTGCGGGCTAGTGACGTTGCTTATACACCTTTAATGTTTGCAAAAGTAATCGTTACGTCTACAAAATTATATCTATTTATTGATCTCATAAGAATTGATGTCGCAATTATTAATGCACGTCCTGAAATAACAATTTTACCGGAAGAAGAATTTGAAAATATTTTAAAGGGTCATGACAATATTTTTATTGATGATACTATAGCCTCTGTTCATATAATGGACTTAATAGCTGATAAAAAAGTACAAAAAATTACCGATCCATGCTTAACGCTTAAAGCTTGTAAGAACGATGTAGAAATTAAGCATGCAATCGATTTTCATATTAAAGATGCAGTAGCTTTATGTGAGTTTTTTGCTGATTTTTCTCAATGTCATCTCCGTGAAAACGGGAATCCAGAAAAACATAATATGGATTCCAACTTTTGCGGGAATGACATATGGGATAATGAGAATGACGAATTGAACGAGTATTCCCTCGGTTTAAAACTTACAGAGTATCGAGCTAAACAAGAGGGGTATGTTTCGGATAGTTTTCCTGCTATTTGCGGATTTCAGGAGAATAGTGCCATTATTCATTATAGAGCTGTTCTGGAAAATGCTAAAAGAATTATAGGGCAGGGGATATTACTGATAGATTCCGGCGGTCAATATAGTGGTGCTACTACCGATATAACAAGGACAATCATGATAGGTACGCCGACTGATGAGCAGAAAAAGCGTTATACGCAAGTACTTAAAGGACATATTGCTTTAGCTAACGCCAAATTCCCAAAAAATATCATCGCAGGAGCTAATCTTGATATATTAGCTCGGCAATATTTATGGCAAGAAATGCTAGATTATCCACACGGTACAGGGCATGGAGTAGGTAGTTTCTTGAGTGTTCATGAAGGACCCCAAAGCATAAATCTTCGTAATAGAACCGTACTTCAAAAAGGTATGATTCTATCTAACGAACCTGGTTTTTATATTCCTGGAAAATACGGAATTAGAATAGAAAATTTAATGTATGTAAAAGAAAATAGCGGATGGCTTGAATTTGAAACCTTAAGCCTAGTACCTTATGATAGTAAATTGATTGATACAAAACTACTTAATATTGATGAAATAAATTATATTAAGGAATATTATAACAAAATTAGAGCTAAAATTTATGATTTATTATCTCCGCAAGCGAGTGGTTGGCTTAACAATGAAATAAATTTATTGTTACAATCATTATTGTAATTGACGTTCTCGCTATTTATTGGTATAAAGTCTATACATACATACATTTTTTATACATTGGGACGTCGCCAAGTGGTAAGGCAACGGTTTTTGGTATCGTCATTCGGAGGTTCGAATCCTCCCGTCCCAGCCATTCGTCAATGTGCAATTACCCAATCCACAAAATATTCATCAAATGAAACATTCAAATATATAAATTTTGTAGATTATCAGGATCTGCAAATGTATTAATTATGCCTGGTTTAAATTCAGCGGCTATTTCTACTTAGGTCATGTATTAATTATGCCTGGTTTAAATTCAGCGGCTATTTCTACTTAGGTCCTATAACAAACGGTTTTGAAAAACCCGTTCAAATACTTCAAGCTACAGCCACAGCTAATGAAATACTATGAAAGATTTTAGTAAAGAAGCATTAGTACAATAATTGTTCTATAATCTATATTATGGAAAATAAATGATAATTGCGTTACATTTAATGGTGCATTCGATTGGATTTGAACCAACGACCTTTGCCTTCGGAGGGCAATGCTCTATCCAGCTGAGCTACGAATGCAAATAAGAACGATATTAATAAGAACGATCTAAAATAAATCTAATAATCGAAAACAAATAATCTTTATAAATATTCTGAACCGGAATTTTATTTAATAATTTATTTATTTCATTTTCTAAGTTACTCAAATAATTAATTGTTTCATTGTAGATTTCATACTTTACCATTAAGTCACGTATTTGCATAAACTCATCATTAGTACGCTTATCGCATTTAATTATATTTTCAAGCCAAAGATGCTTATCTTGCTCTAGCGTATTATATAAAAAAATCAGCGGTAACGTAACTTTTCCTTCTAAGAAATCATCGCCGATATTTTTGCCTACCTGTTTATCATTACCCAAATAATCAAGTAGATCATCTATAACCTGAAATATCGTTCCGAGTAATTTCCCAAAGTACCGCATATCTTTAGAAATATGGTCTACCTGCTCTGCTATAATAGCTCCAACTTCACAAGAAGCACCAAATAACTCAGCAGTTTTAGACTTAACTATTTGGTGATACTCTTCTATAGTTATAATACGTCGCTCATTTAGCTTAACTAACTGTATTACCTCCCCTTCGGAAATAATTGCTGAAGCTTTAGCTAGAACATTCATAGCTTTAATAGAGCCGGAAGCTACCATTAACTTAAAAGACTGACTAAATAGGAAATCACCGACTAAAATACTTGTTTTACTTCCCCAAATAACGTTAGCCGTAGGTTTGAATCTTCTTAAAGTGCTGTCGTCTACCACATCATCATGAAGCAATGTAGCGGTGTGAATGAATTCAACGGCGCTTGCGAGCTTTATATGATTATCGCCTTTATAATCAAACATTTTAGCGGTTATTATAGTTAAAAGCGGACGAATTCTTTTACCGCCTGCCTCTAGTAAATATTTACCGACCTTTTCTATTAACTCTTCATCACTTTTTAAACAGCTAATGTTTAAATTGTTTAACTTAGTTACTTCATCTTTTAAATCTTGCTGTATTTTTACTATAATATTCATGGTATTTTTTGAATTGCTAGAGGCCTGTAAGTACTAATAGAATCTGTGATCAAGTCACGGGGTAACAATCTCAGGCAACATACATTCCTCTAATATTTTTTGATTAACACTCGGAATTAACTCTATAATCTTTTCTTTTACGTTTTCTCCGGGTTTCACTTTCTTTACTGCTGCTTGGTATAAAGATAAATAATATAAAGGTATAAGTTTATTTATATCATCTATAGTACCTATTTTAGCTTTGTTTAAATCGGATAAATCAAACTCATACTCAATGCTAGCGTCAATTAAATTAGATGAATTCGGGTGATCGGAAATAGCTTTTAAAAATGATTTTAGAGCATCTCCGTATACTTCTTTGCTCTCGTTGGATAAGTTTTTAAAATCACCTACCCCATATACATATAGACTTAAAACATCTATTATTTTAGAGTAATCATTAATTACTATTGTACCTTTACTGTAAGAATCTTTAAGAGCATTTACTATAGTTTCATTTGTTATATTAAATCCTGATGCGTTTGAATATAGACTTAAAGCATTTATCTGTGCTCTAGTTAATTTATTTAATTCAGTAACTAAATTAATATTTAAATTAAAATTATATTGCCTATCTTCAAAAATACTAAACTGTTTATTTTTATTTAAAATATAGCTTAGTTCATTATTAAAATCTTTATATAGATTATTATCGGAAAGTTTAAACAGATAGGTTTGCCTATCGTAATATTTCTTTATAAATTCTAAAGAACCTATTATAAAACCAGGTTTTAGCTTAAATTGCGAATCTACCAAAAGATCAATATTATTATTGCCGAAATCGTTTAACTTACCTTTATATAATAAATTAATATTATTTTCAAAGTTATTACTATTGATTTTTGCATTAGTCACTTCAATTGTTAAATCTTTAGCAATATCTTTAAAATGCAAACTACTAGTACTAATCAAGAAATTACCGGAAAATTTGAAGTTATTATTCCAAGCTGGTCTATATAATAATAAGCCGGCAGGTATTATTCTATCTTCAAGGTTACTTTTTACTATTTCGGTTTCATAATAAATTTCTAATTTTTGCGGTATATTATCAAGGAAATCTTGTTTACTTGTATAATACTTACTTTTGTCAAATAACATAGTAAGCATAGTATGATCTTCTTCATATAATTTTTGATTATCGACTAAGTCAAAAATTTTTGTTTTACTGGAAGTAAACTCAATATTTTCTATTAAATTTATAATTTCAAATAAATCTTTTTTTGATCGTATTATTTCAAATAATTTAAAATTTAACGGTATTTTTGTTGACAATATACAGTTCTCATTATAAAATCTTACTCCAAAGCCTCTTTGAACTGGCTTAAATTGTCCTAATGCTTCTCCGGAAAAATTTATAAATAATTTCTGCTTAAGTAAATCATAACCAATATGTATCGGTGTAGTAAATTCAATTGCTCTATTAATACTCTCTTCTTGCCAATTAACTACTGAGATACCCCATTTAAAAGGAAAACCATAGGGCTGAACTTTAGAGAATTTAATAAGGTATTGCTGATTAGGATTATTATCAGCCTCTTCTATATTAAGGTTAGTATCGGCATATTTTTGATTTATAGAGTGTGATAAAGAGAATATAATAGTAAACCACAGACCACTATATGCGAATATAATAAAGATAGTTATAAATAATATTATTTTAAGAATTTTTTTCATTTCTTTAGGTATTTTATATGTATGTCATCCCTGCGAAAGCCTTGTTAGGCGTTGTCCGCATGGATCGAAAAACCTACTCGATGTCATTTCCGCGTGTAGGCGAGAATCTAGGATAAAGCGAGATTTTAAAAAGTTTTAAAGTGCTGAATTCCCGCCTACGCGGGAATGACATAGCTGCCCTGCAACACAAAGCCCTTTTGCAGGAATGACATATATCTTCTACTTACACAGCTCTATATATTCCTTATTCAATTTTATAACGTTCCAAATCCATAAACTCATTATAACTATAAAAATTACCAATAAATATATTATAATAGAATCAAAGGTAGTAGTCGGAATAATAATAAATATCAAAGACTGGATAAATGCTCCAAGCGATTTACCGAATTTAGTACCTATTACCTCTACGGCAGCTTTTCCCTTAGTTCTAAGCTCTAAAGATAATGGGATATACGCCATTTCTTTTGTTGAATCGAATAATGAATATTTAGACGATTTACTAAGTATGTTCTGAATTGCTCCAACAATAATCGCTGCATATAGAAGATTAAAATCACCGAAACATGCTCCTATTTCTTCAATAAAAATTATAAAGATAAAAAACATCAAGCCGGTAATAGACAACATAATAGGGGTTAATAATGCAGCAATAAACCAACCGAGTCTTCTAAGAATATTGCTGCCTATTATCATGAAGGTAACGCATGATATCCCCATCCAAATATTAAACCTGCCCATAAAGTTAACATAGTCTATAGTGTTTGGGTATAATTCTTTTATTTTTGCTTTCCAAGGTCCTTCGACTATATTTATTAATAACCCATAACAAATTATTAGTAAAGCAATACGACCTATATATTTTGAGTGAATTACTAATTTGATACTTTCAATTACCGAAAGTTTTGTTTTCGTTTTAGCCGTAACTTTTTTTGTATCTAAAACATTTATAGAGTCTGTTAAAATAAATCTATTTATTATTCTAAATAGAAGCATAGCCATTATTCCTGCAGTAGCAATAATTGATATGATTGGCTGAAGCATTATAGCATTTCTGGCAGATGAATTAAAAGAATCTGATAATAATTCTGAATCAATGACATCTTGCCCACTTGAGAACAAGACAAGTACGCTGCCTGCTATTATAAGACCGATATTGCCGACCATTCCAAGAACTGGATAGAATCTTTTAGCTTTAGAAGTATCAAAAATGTGATTGGCAAACTGCCAAAACATTAAGTTTATGACTACTGCACTCCATAATTCCGAGAAAATATACATCAATGCATAACTCCATTTACTACCTATTTTAATGAACCATTTAAAATTAGGGTATGAAGCAATTAAATTATTTATCATTTCATCGTTAGGATGATAAATATCTTGATTGGGATAAATAATATAGGCAAATAATAAGAAAAACAGTAAAAAACTGCCGACTATAATGTAGAAAATATATTCAAAATTTAATTTATTACTAAGCTTAACATAAAGTACAGTAAAAATTACGCAGGAGGGTAATACTAACCATAATTTTAAGAAACTAATAATTTCAGCCCCCATAGAAGGTACTACTAAACTATCTTTGATAGATCTTAAAGCCCCAAAATTAAAAAGGATACATAACATCATTAAAGCCATAGGTATAAATAGCTTTAATTCTTTCCTTTCTATAGGCCAAATTATTTCTTTAACTTTTTCAAAGAAAATTTTAGGCGGTAACATTTTTATTGTAACCTTACATATTAAAGTTAACTTTTAAATCTCTTAAGTGCTAAAGTCAATTAAAATAATTAATTTATACTACTCCAAGGTGTTATTTCTCTATATCGCCAGTAGTATTTTGTCATTTTATCTAACTTGTCCTGATTTGTCTTCCATAGTTCATGCTTATCGGTAACTCCTCGCAATGACGGTGATTTGATGAAAAATTAAAAGCAAAAGCTTGGTCTGGAATCTTGCAGTTTTTTTAAAACATATTCACGAACGAGATTTATTAAAGAGATGGCAAGAAGTAGCTGATCTTTTACCTGAATTTATTAAAGTTAATATTGGTATAATTATATAGAGCTAATTTTGTCCTACACCTTGAATAAGATTAAGGAAAATGATAAAATAGAAATAGAAAAAATGCCTAAATCACATTTAAACCCTGAAGTAGGAGGAAAATTTATGAATAGCTTAGCTCATAGCTGGAAACACGAAAGTATTGAAGAAGGTAGAAAAATAAAGAGAAAATTATTATAGCTAAAAAGATGCTATCTATAAAAGAGCCTATAAATAAGATTATAAACTTTACAGGTTTAAAAAAAGCAGAAATTGAGAAATTAAAATAACATAATTACATTACATGCTGCAAATAAACAGAATAATCACATTGTTGTATAGCTACAGGCATATATAAAATTCATGTTAAATAACTCTCGTTTATGTATTATTTGGTTGTTTGGACTTATTAGCGGTTTTAATCTAATGATTACCGGTAATACTTTAAATTATTGGCTTGCTAAAGAAGATATAGCACTGCAAACAATTGGTATATTATCATTCATAACGCTTCCCTACTCTATTAATTTCTTGTTAGCACCGATTTTTGATGCAGTGCAAATTAAATATTTAAACAAAAAATTTGGTCATAGATTATCTTGGATTTGCTTAACTAGTACTGCGTTAATATTTCTTATATATATTTTCAGCTTTCTAGATCCTCGTACTAATCTAGTATTATTTACCTTTACGGCTTTAATTATTTCTTTTTTTAGTGCTGCCCAAGATACTATATTAAGTGCTTTAAGAACAGAAATAGTACCTAAAGAATCGCTGGGGTTTACTTCAGGAATATATATATTCGGTTATCGGGTCGGTATGCTTTTAGCCGGTTCCGGAGCTATTTATTTATCTATTTATTTTACATTTAATGAAATATATAAAATCTTTGCCGGCTTAGTATGTATTTATTTAATTTTATTGATTGTAGCTGCTAGATATACTAATTCTTTTGGTCTCGTTGAAGAAAAAATATGTCATTCCTGTGGAAGCGGGAATCCAGAAAACAACCAAAATAAGCATGAATTTTTTATAAAACGTTATTATTCTAATTTCTTAAAGATCTTTCTGGATTCCCGCTTCCGCGGGAATGACATCAGCCTCGCATACTTCATTATTCTTATATTAATTTTCCTAGTATTATATCGATTACCGGATAATTTAATCAATGTTATGATTAATCCGTTTTTGCTTCATCTTGAGTATGATGCTTTTGAAATAGCAAGTGTTGGAAAGTTTTGGGGTGTTGTAGGAGCTATAATCGGCGGACTACTCGGCGGCTTTATTATGAAACATAAAAATATATTAAATAGTATATTTTTATTTGGGATTATTCATGCTTTAGGACATATTTTATTTATTTTTCTTGAAATAAACGGTAAAAATTCTTTATTATTATTTATCACGATAGGAATAGAAAGTATTACCGGTGGTATGACGATGACTGCTTATATAGCTTTTATTTCTTCGCTATGCCAAGGTAAATTTCGAGCTACTCAATATTCTTGTCTTTCATCGATGATGGGAATTTCACGCTCAATTTTTCCTATAATTTCAGGCTATATGATAGTAAATTTCGGTTGGCAAAATTTCTTTTTATTTACTACAATTATTACTATCCCGTCTTTATTAATATTATTAAAGATAAAAACTAAATTACAATAATGAATGATATATTAAGTGCTTTTTTACATGGTATTGTTTTAGCTCTTGGTTTAATAGTGCCGCTTGGAGTACAGAATATTTTTATATTTAATCAAGGAGCAAAACAGCCAAAGTATAGTAAGGCTTTACCTAGCATCATTGCAGCCTCAATATGTGATACTATTCTTATATGTATTGCAGTTTTTGGGATATCTTTGTTAATTCTTGAAATTTCTTGGTTAAAATTATCTATATTTATTGTTGGATTTATTTTCTTAATTTATATGGGATATAATACTTGGAATCAGCCGCCTATTGACCTTACAATGAATTCCGGGGCTTTTTCAGCTAAAAAACAAATTTTATGTGCTATATCGGTGTCAATATTAAATCCGCATGCAATTATGGATACGATTATAGTAATAGGTACTAGTGCTTTAAGGTATAACGGTATTGCAAAAATTATGTTTACCTTAACTTGTATATTTATATCTTGGATATGGTTTTTTTCTTTAGCAGTTGCAGGTTATAATATCAGAAAGCTAAATAAAAGTAGTACGATTTTAACTATAATTAATAAGATCGCTGCTATTATTATTTGGGCAGTTGCTTTTTATATTGGAGTACAAATTTTGTATGAAATCGGTTTTATTAACTAGAAATATTGAAGAAAATAATGAAACTATAAAAGAAATAAGTAAATCTAATTTAGATTTATGTTATATTCATTGTCCTTTAATTAAATATGAAGCTCTAGATTTTAATATTTATATTTTAGATAATTACTCAAATATAATAATTACTAGTAAATACTCAGCAAATATCTTAGTCGGTTACAACTTAAAACAAGATATTTGGGTAGTAGGTAGTAAGTCAAAACGATTATTAGGCAAGAAAGTAATTTATACTGCTAAAAACGTGGAAGATTTGATTAAGCATTTTCCTCCTGATTTATATGAGCAGACTATATACTTATCTTCAAATGAAATTACTAAAGATTTACCTAATAAAATCGCTAGACATATCATTTATAATGTAGAATATTTGAATGAGTTGCCCATATCTATTATAAAAGAGTTAGAAAAAAATATTGATTTTATATTACTTTATTCTCAGAATAGTGCTAAGACTTTTATAAGATTATTACTTCAAAATAATTTACTAGAATACTTACAAGATAGCTTAGTTGTAGCCATAAGTTTGAAAGTCGCAAATATAGTTAGACCTTTTATAAAAAATGTGGTTTATTGTGATGACCATAACCCTAATTATATAATCAAGTTATTATCTGAAAATGCAAAAATTCGATAGTTTATTTAAAAGCAAAAACATCTTTTTTATAGCAATAGTAATATTTGTATTATCTTCTTTTACTTTTTATCATAATAGAGCCGATATTTTAAAATTGTTTAAAAGTGAAAATAAAGATTTAAGCCAAATTCCTGATCAAGCAGTAGAAAATAAAGAAAATACTACCTTGGAAGAAAAGGAAGTAGCCCATCTATTATCTACTAAGTCGCTTTTAAATTACGTAAGTTCTTTAAAGTTTCCTGAAGCACCGGAACCGGGTTCCTCGGTCAAGCTACGGGATCATAATGTAGAAGCTCCTATTAAACCATATTCAGTGGATTATATTAATTACTTATTAAATGTAAATCTGTTAGTATATAATTTCATGCAGGATAAAGACTATAGTAAGGAGTTAAGAATAGTAAAATCTCGCCTGCTGCCTCAAGATATAAGAAATATTTTAAATAACCTAGAAGCATATAATAATAAGTATCTTTTTTCTAAATCAAGTAGTACGGAAGTAATTTTTCCTACCAACCATAAGTGGCTGGAGAAATTTATCAAAATTGAGAAAAAACCTTCTGCTATGATGATAAAAGAACAAGATAAAACTCTAATTGTAGAGAAATTAAACTATCTAATCGATTTTCTTTATGCAGAAAAATTTATGCAGGAGTTTGTAAATAAAGATGTTTAGGTTATTATTAATATGTGCTACTTTTTTACTGCTTTATTTCGGGTTTACTTTAATAGAGAGCTTTGATTCCAAAGTTTTTATTAGTGTATATGATTATAATATTGAGATTACCTTGTTCTTTAGTCTTATTTTATGGCTTTTATTAATAATTTCTTGTTTTATTATAATTAGGTTTTTAATATTAATTATCGATTTACCGTCTACAATACATAATATTTTTAATAAACGAAAAATTAATCATGAGAGATATGCTTTAATTTTAGCTTTTGCCGAATATATTATGAATAATAAAGCTAAATCTGCTTCAATTGCTCGCAAAAATTTATCTTCTGAAGATTTAAAGGGTTTGCAAGAATCCCATAATTTAATCTTAGCCGTAACTGAAGAGGATATAGATAGAAAAATTTCCTATTTGCAAAAACTTATTACATCTAAAGAATTTGTTTTTTACGGTAGCAAAAACCTAGCAAAACTTTATTATGATAAATCTTTGTATGAGAAAGCAGAAAATTACGCAACAAAGGCTTATAATTTAAATGCACTTGATAGTGACAATTTAATTACTTTAATGCGTTGTTATGCTAGACTTTCTCTATGGACGAAATTTATTTTTATAACAAACAAGCTCGCAAAATTTCATAAACATGATTCTATGCCGGAAATTGCTGAGTATTATTTATTAGCAGCAAAGCAAGAAGTAGAAAGTAATAATACGGCTAACGCTATAGATTATTTGGAAATGGCTATAGATTTAAATTTTTATAACGATGAATTACTAGAATTTTACTTTAATTTAAATGATAAGCTTAATGTTAATAAAAAGACCAAAATATTAAAAGATGCTTTTCGTATTATCCCCTCTTTAAAATTAGTGCAGCTATTTAAAAACTTTACTTCTATATCAGATAGGCAAATTTACGAAGAATTAACTAGGGAGTTAGATGCTAAAAAAGATGAAATATTAATTTTGGCAATAGAAGCTTATTTAGAATTATAGGTGTTGTTGTATCATGTCATTCCTGCGCAAGCACAGGAGTCTAGAAAAAATAGTCTCAATATTGGCAAAACAAACCTAAAAAAACAAGTTTTTATAGGTTTTATTGGATGCCCACTTTCCGTGGGAATGACATAAAATGAGCCCCACGGGATGACAAAGGTGAAATTGATTCACGCCGGGCAACGCCTACTCGCAATGACGGATAAGATAAAACCTAATATAAAAATAGTTTCTTTTGGCTCTTACTAATTGCTTCATTTACATTGTTATTATGGTGATGATAATTAGATTGGATCGTTATTAAATAATCATTTATTGCTTTAGAAAATTCTTCAGTTTTATAACGAAAGAAATGGTCCGCCCCATTGATAATTTTATAATCAACTTTAATATGGGATTGTTGCTTAGATAATCTATTTGCTAGGTCTTTTACATCATCTGCCGATACTATACTATCATTATCTCCCTGTAATATAAACCCTGGAATAGGACAAGGTGAAAGGAATGAGAAATCATATTTATGAATTGTATTAACCGGTGGTGAGATAGCAATAAAATGATTTATTTCCGGACGTCTCATTACAAGCTGCATAGCTATCCACGCTCCGAAAGAAAAGCCTAATATCAGGTTGGAATGAGCATTTGGGTTATTCTGCTGTAACCAGTCGAGAGCTGCACCAGCATCAACAACTTCACCGACTCCATTATCAAATTTACCTTGCGATCCCCCTACTCCTCTAAAATTAATACGTAAGACGGTATAACCGTTATCTGCTAAAATTTTATAAGCATTATAAACTACTTTATTATTCATATTACCCTCATATAAAGGATGAGGATGAAGAATTAATGCAATAGGGGCATTAGGTGCGGTAGCTTTTGCATATCTTCCTTCAATTCGTCCTTCCGGACCGTTAAAATAAATTTGTGGCATAATTATATTTAATTTGTTCGATATGATATTTTACCACTTTTTCTTATTAGTGCAACTATTCTTATATTTTAAAACACTATCACTAAATAATCGATTATATTGACGCATGCCGCCATATATACTAAAATAGCGGATAATAATAACTGAATGGAGAATACAGTAGATATTAGAATACGTGTGTCAGCAGATATAAAGATAGAAGCAGAAGAAATATTTAAGCAAATGGGGATGACTATGTCGGAAGCCATGAGGATCTTCCTAAATCAATGTATAAATAGCGGCGGTTTGCCTTTCAAACCACATATTAAGATTCCTAATAAAGAAACATTAGAATCATTTAAGCAAGCAGAAAACGGTGAATTTGAAAGCTATAATTTAAACAATTTGAAAAATTTTTAGATGACATCGCTAAATGAGACAGATTCACTCTACTGTAATTTTTAATCGCGATTTAAAACAATTGGTTAAAAGAGGCAAAAATATAAAAAAATACAAGCAATAGTGAATATGCTTGTAAACAATATTGCTTTACCACAAAAATATAGACCTCATAAACTCATAGGCAACCATTACCCAAAATGGGAATGTCATATTGAACCTGATTGGCTATTAATATATGAAATAAAAAAGATACAATTATTTTATATCGCACAGGAACATATGCAGATTTTTTTAAGTCCATAGCAAATTACAAAAGTAATTTGCTATTTATTATGACCTAAGAAAATACTGCTCGTTCGACTGCATCTGCACTATGTTGTACTAAATCCTTAGCGATTTCTTTAGTAACCATCTTTTTTAGACCGTTTTTAAGTTCTTGTCTAACACATCCAAGCATCTGCGGTTCTGCTACAATAATCAATTCCTTATATTTAGCTTGATTAGCAGCCGTTACTTTCTCTAGATGTTTAATAACGCTCCTTGCTGCTTCTTTATGTTCTATATCTTTTAACGAAGTATGCGGCTCAAATAACGAAGCCGGTGTAGATTTATTTTGGTAAAGGCGTTGTCTTTTTTCTCTATGGTGGTGATGCTCCTCTAAATCCAAAGATAATTTTAAAGGTTTATTAGTAGTAATTTTAATCCCAAACGCGTCGTAAAGCATCATTTGCTTACTATCGATAACTGCAATTAATTTTAACGATTCTGTACTTACCATAAATACCTCCATAGTAATATATTGGTCATGTTATGATAATACTAATTATTATATAAACCAAATTAATTTAATAATTTTTGCTTTTCGCTATTAATTATTCGCTCAACCTTATCATTTAGAATACGTACGTCTGTTTGCTCTACCTCTTCTTTTTCTATTACACCTATAATCTTTACCTTTATAGTTCCAGGTTGCTTAAACCAAAAACCTCTAGGCCAAAATAAACCGGCATTGTGAGCCATCATTACAATTGGCACTTTAGTAATTGAAGCAAGTTTTACGGCACTCGGCTTAAATTTCACCGTTCTATCAGGTGGGACTTTGGTTGATTCCGGAAATATTATCAACCATAATCCTTCTTTTATTTTTTCCTGGCCTTCTCTTAAAATCTGAGCAACCGAGCTATTAGTACCACGGTCAACTGCAATAGGTTTAACCATCCGCAGTCCCCAACCAAGCAAGGGTATATTAAATAATTCACGCTTTAATACCCAAGAATGTTTAGGAATAATCAGTTGCATAAACATTTGATCCCAAAAGGATTGGTGATTAGACACGACTATTGAGATTGTTTTCGGTAATTTCTCAAGTCCCTCTACTTCATATTTTAAACCGCAACAAATTTTTGCAAGCCACACAAAAGCATAAGAAAAGATAATGGCAATTCTATATCTTATTTGATAGTTGACATTGAAAAATGTTATGGGTATGTAACATACAAGAAAAAAAATAAATGTAAATAACGATAATAATCCGTAAAATGATAAAATTCTTAAACGCCACAGCATAATTATTAAATAATTATTAATTCAAATGGTACTTATAACATAAATTTATAGCGAGTAAAATAAATAAGGTATTATAATGAAAAAAACTGTTCTTTCCGGTGTGCAAGCTACCGGTTCTTTACATCTCGGTAACTATTTAGGTTCAATTAGACACTGGGTTAAAATGCAGGAAGAATATAATTGTTTTTTCTTCTTAGCAGATTTGCATGCTATCACGGTTGATATTAAGTCATCAGAACTTAATAATTCAATTATTGGGGTTCTTGCTGTTTATTTAGCAGCAGGGCTTAACCCGGATAAAGTAACAATTTTTGCCCAAAGTATGGTGAAAGAGCATGCAGAGCTTGCTTGGCTACTAAATTGTGTTACACCGCTTGGATGGTTAAAGAGAATGACGCAATTTAAAGATAAAGCAGGAAGCGATCAAGAAAAAGCTTGCCTTGGGTTATTTGCTTATCCGGTACTTATGGCAGCGGATATATTGATATATAAAGCTGATATAGTGCCTGTAGGTGAGGATCAGAAGCAGCATTTAGAGCT